>DATKCP010000180.1:0-45976 GCA_035513115.1 Candidatus Limnocylindria bacterium
GCGCCGACCAGGAAGAGCGTCGCGAGCGTGATGGCGCCCATGTATGCGTACAACAGGTGCGACAGCGCCAGTCCGCAGAGCATCACGATCGCCAGGGCGCGGCCCGTACCGCGCTCGAGGAGCGACCAGACGGCCGCGACCGTGAGGAAAGTGAAGTGCGCCGCCCACAGCTGCGTGTACATGCCGAACCCGCGCCACACGTAGCTGCCGTACTCGAGCCCGAAGAGGTGCGGCGCGGACAGCAGGCTCGACGCGCAGGCTGCCAGACAGGCCGCGCTCAGGCTGAAGCCCATGCGCCGCAGCGACCAGAGCACCGTGAGGGGGAAAGCGACGAGCAGGATGTAGCGGACAGCGTTGAACAGCGTGACCACGTCGATCGTGCCGAACAGCGCCCGGTGCAGCGCGGCGACCGCGACATGCGGCAGGTTCTGGTAGTAGAGGAACTGCGGGAAGCCGAGCTCGAGCTCCGGGACCCATGTATCGATCGGATTCTCGCCGCGCGCGAACGCGTCACTCGCGCGCCGCACGAAGGCGAGGTGCTCCGCGTCGTCGTTCACGCTCGGCACGGCGACGGTGAGCTCGGGCAGCAGGGCGATGGCGTTGAACAGGACCGGGACGGCGACCAGGGCGAGGAGGACTATCCGCTCGCGTCGGGCCGGCTGGTGCGGCTCGACGCTGCCGGCGAGCGCGCGGAGCCGCGGGAGCACCGCGCCTAGTGGCTGGGCGACCAGGTCACCCCGTGGGGGAGGGACTCGCCTGTCGCGCCGGGCTGGCACTCGGGCTTGGCGCCACGAGCTTCGCGTCGAGGCGCTGGGCCGTGGCCAGCGCCTGTTCCGCCTCAGCGTTCTGGCCCAACTGGCGGAGGACGAGACCGAGATTAAAATACGCGGCCGCGTAGCTCGGATCGATGGCGATGACGCGCCGGTACAGGTCGGCTGCCTCCTGGTTCGCACCCGCCTGCGCCCGGAGGATCGCGAGGTTGAAGAGCGCCGATCCCATCCGCGCATCCTGCTCGAGCGCAAGGCGGTAGTACGACTCGGCCGCGGCCGCTCGCTTCTCTGCTTGCGCGATGACGCCGAGGTTGTAGTAAGCGAACTTGTTCTTCGGATCCTTCGAGAGTGTCTCGAAGTAGGCCGCGGTGGCAGCGTCCAGATTGCCGGCGGTATGCGCCTGGAGAGCACGGCTGAGCGCGTCGTCCGCGGAGCCCGTCCCCGTGGTGCCCGGAGACGCGCATGACACCAGTGCCGCACCGAACAGCAGCGCGACGAGGGTGCGCGTCATGGAGCGCGGATCGTAGCGCAGCATGGTCTTCCTCCTCATGGTCGCGTGGTCGGCGACGGGCTCGGCGACGTTGCAGGCGATGGCGACGTTGCCGGCGCGGCTGATGCGGGCGGCGTCGCCTGTGTGAGCTGCCTCGCCGCCGCGTCACCGACCTGCGCGTACAGCTGCGACGCGCGCGTGACGATCGCGTAGAGGTCCGGTGCGAGCAGGACACCGGCGTCGGCGGCGAACGACGAGCGTTCCAACTGCGCGTCCGTGGTGCGGACGTACGCCTCGGCATCGGCGGCGGTCATCTGGAGCACCTGGGCGACGGCGCCGAGCGCGCTGCGCCGGACGGTGCGCAGGTCGGTCAACGCCTTCTCGGTGATCGCTTGCGCGTCCCCTGTCGAGACCGGCAGCACCAGCTCGTTCAACTTCGCGAGCTGGTCGACGGCGGCGGTGAAGCCGCGCGCGATCCCCTGCTCCGTCGCGGCGCGCTGCGGAACGAGGGCGTCGCGCCCGGCTACCGCGGGGCGGTTCAGGCTGATCGCGGGCACCGCGGTGGCGCGAAGCGCGCGCTCCGCGGCGATCGCCCGCGCGACCGCCGAGTCCGCGCGCACGCGTTCGATCGCGAGCACCTTGTCGCGGTTGATGCGCATGCCGTCCGCGGGCTCGTGTGCTTCCTGGCCGCGCAGCACCAGGCCGACCGGCAGGCCGGTCGGCGCGCCCCTGGCGTCCTGGAAGTAGTAGACGTCGCGCAACACGAGCGTTCCAGACTCACCGGAGTCGTCGAGATGGCCGAAGTACGCCTGCCCGTCAAGCAGGAGCACCGCCGTCGTGCGCTCGGGGCCGACCACCGGCAGCGACCGCACGTCGACGTTGCCCGACACGACGATGCCGAGCACCGCGGGCAGGACGAGCCACGGGACGGCCCAGCGCAGGACGCGCCCCGCCACGCGCACCGGATCGCGTTCGGGCTCGTAGGCACTCACTGGCGATCCTGCTTCATGAACTGCGCTATCGGCGACGCGTCACTCAGGTCCTCGACGAACAGGACGGCGGATCTCGGAACGAGCATCCGCGCCGCCGGCGAGTGCAGCTCTCTCCCGCGACGGACCAGCTTCGTGTCGGGCGCCTGATCCGGATTCGCGCCCTCGGTCTGCTGAAGGTAGTGGACGTCCTCGATCTTCACGTAGGCGCCGAGGCGGTCGTAATAGCGGCCGAAGTACGTCTGTCCGTTGGCGAGGAACACGGCCTGGTAGTCCGCCCGGCCAAGCGACGGGAGCGTGAAGTCCCACCACTGCGTGAAGAAGAGCGCCGCCACAAAGACGGCGGTCGCGACGGCCACGTTGCGCAGACGCCAGCGGTTGGCGGCGAGCCACCAGGTCGCGCGGCGGTAGGCGCGGCCCGGCGCGCTCAGCGCGTCGGGCTCGCCTGCGCCGTCGGGCTGGGCGGCGCTGCCGTTCGGAGCGGCGTCGCGGGCGGCGCGGTGGTAACAGGAACGCCAGACTTGAAGCGCCGGATCGCGGTGACGATCTCCGCGTCGTCGCGCAGGTTCTCGATGAACAGCACCTGCTGCTTCGGGATCAGCATCGGCTCCCTTGGACCCTGCGGCTCCGAGCCGCGCTTGATCAACTGCGTTCCGGACTCCTCGGTCGAGGAGAGGTAGAACACGTCCGACAGCACGAACCACTGGTCACCCTGCTCCTGCAGCTTTCCAAAGTACGTCGAGCCGTTGGTGAGGAAGACGGCCTGATAGGCGTCGCGGTCGATGACCTCGGCGGCACCGGGCGCGATCAGCCCCGCGAGACCCGTGCGGAAGAGCTGCGTGCGCGCGATCAGCACGACGGCGATCAGCAGGATGAGGACGAGCAGCATCACGAAGATGCGCCGCAGCGCGCTGACGGGAACGACTATGGCGTTGTCGCGCACCTCGGTCGTACGCTACCGGAACGCGACGATGAGGTGGACACCTGCTGTCGGCGTGCAGCCGCCGTTCACGGCGTGATCGAACGAGAGTGCGAGCGTATTCGCTGCCGAGACACGCGCGCCGGTCAACGGGCAGGTCGTGGCGTGTCCCGGTGGGTTGACGATCACCACATCGCCAACGGCGAGGCCCGTGACCGTGAAGGTCTGCTCGGAGGAGGTGTTCCCGCCGATCGCAGCGGGCGTGATGTCGGCGCTGTACGTCTTCACGAGCGTGTAGGCCGTGCCGCCGCTGCCGACCGTCACGCCGCCGGTCAGCGTGGACGCGCCGGTGACAGCCAGCGTGCTCGAGAGCGTGGTCGCGCCGGTGACGCCGAGCGTGCTGTTTAGCGTCGTCGCGCCGCTCACACCGAGCGTGCTCGAGAGCGTCGTCGCGCCCGTGACGCCGAGCGTGCTGCTCAGTGTCGTCGCGCCCGTGACGCCCAGGGTTCCCGCCACCGTCGCGTTGCCGAGGAGGGCCTGCGTCTGACCGCTACGGCCCAGGTTCAGGGTCGTCGCGGTCGTGCCGCCGATGCTGATCGCGTTCGCGCCGCCGGAGTCGATCGCGAAGGTCGCGGCGGCCGGGCCAGTCAACGTGCCACTTAGCGTGGTGTTCCCCGTGACACCGAGGGTGCTGCTCAGCGTGGTCGCACCGGTCACGCCGAAGGTTCCGGCGACAGAGGCGTTGCCGAGCAGCGCCTGGATCTGGCCGGCGCGGCCGATGTTGACGGTCGTGGCGTTCGTGCCGCCGATGTCGAGCGCCGACGCGTTGCCGTTGTCGATGGCGAACGCGCCGGCGGCCGGCCCGGTGATGCTCGCCCCGCTCACGGTCAGGGTTCCGCCCAGCGTCGTGTTGCCGGCCTGGTCGACCAGGAGGCGGTTCGCACCGTTCATCTGGAGCTGGATGAGATTGCCGCTGTAGGCGGCGGCGGTGTTCAGGTAGATGCCGGTGCCGGCCGTACCGAGCGTGACCGCGACCGCCCTGCCTGTGGTCAGCGAAGTCGCGCTCACGTTCAGCACCTGACCGGCCAGCTGCGTGCTCTGGAAGTTGGCGAGGTTCGCCGTCGCGCTACCCGCGCCGCTCGCCGAGACATTGAAGACGTTGCCGGTGAAGGACTGCGCGCGAACGTTCACCGCGCCGATCGTCCCCTGCGCGTCATTCGCGCCTGAGTACAGCGCGCCGAGCGAGACGTCGATCGCCTTGCCCGTGGTGAGGTTCTGCGCGCTGATGCCCAGCACCGTGCCGGCGGTCGTGCGGTCCGCGGTGAGCGCGACCAGCGTGCCGCTGAAGTCGCCCGTGCTCTTGATCGTCGTCGCGCCGTTCAGCGAGTCCGTGGCGCCGCCGTAGAAGAACCCGCTGCCCGCGCCTGTCGTGAAGGCCGAGCTACCCGTGTTCACCGCGAGCGCCTGGCCGGTGCTCAGGCCGTTCCCGGTGTTGATCTGCGCCGCGGTCTGCGTCGTGAGCGTGTTGCTCGCGTCGCCGACCGCGACGGTGCTGCCGTTCGAGACGGTCGTGTTCGCGAGAGTCGTGTCGCCGGTGAACGTCTTATTGCCGGCGATGCTCTGGTTGCCCGACGTCCGTACGACGGTTCCGTCGACGTCGATCGTGATCTTCCCGCCGCTGCTCGACGCCGCGAGACCCGCGCCGAAGTTGAGCGTCGTCTCGTTCGGCGTAACGGCGACGCCGTCATCTTCGATCGCGTTCGTGCCAGCCGGACCCTGAGGACCGGTGTCACCAGTAGGACCCTGCGGCCCGGTGTCACCTGTCGCACCGGTGGCACCGGTGGGACCCTGCGCGCCGGGGTCGCCGGTCGGGCCGGCAGGACCGGTGTCGCCCGTTGCCCCAGCGGGACCCTGCGCGCCGGTGTCACCGGTCGCGCCGGTGGGACCCGCGGGACCTGTGTCGCCGATCGGACCCTGAGGACCCTGTGGACCGACGGGACCCTGAGGACCGGTGTCACCAGTAGGACCAGCGGGGCCGGTGTCGCCCGTTGCACCAGCGGGACCCTGCGCGCCGGTGTCACCGGTCGCGCCGGTGGGACCCGCGGGACCGGTGTCGCCGATCGGACCGGTAGCTCCAGCGGGACCCTGCGCGCCGGTGTCACCGGTCGCGCCGGTGGGACCCGCGGGGCCGGTGTCGCCGATCGGACCCTGAGGACCCTGTGGACCGACGGGACCCTGAGGACCGGTGTCACCAGTAGGACCAGCCGGGCCGGTGTCGCCCGTTGCACCAGCGGGACCCTGCGCGCCGGTGTCGCCGGTCGCGCCGGTGGGACCCGCGGGACCGGTGTCGCCGGTCGCGCCGTCAACACCGTCGACGCCATCGGCGCCGGCGGGACCCGCCGGACCAGCAGGTCCCTGCGCGCCCGCGGGGCCCGCCGGACCGGCGACGCCCTGGGGACCGGCAGCGCCAGCCGGACCAGCCGCGCCATCGATGCCGTCCGCTCCAGCAGCGCCTTGGGCACCGATCGCGCCGGCAGGACCCTGCGGTCCCTGCGCGCCGTCAGCGCCAATGGGGCCTGTTGGACCCTGTGGCCCCGGAGGGCCGGCGGGGCCGGGCGTTCCAGCGGGCCCGGGTGGACCTGCGTTGCCGGCGACGCTGGGCTCACCGCGGAAGAGCACGAAGATGTCGAAACCAGTGCTGGCCGGTGCGCTGGCGGTGACCGGCGTCGGAAGCGTGCGGACGACATCGTCGCTCAATACGGCGACCTCGGTCGTCGTGACGCGAATCCCGCCGAGCGCGACACCGTCGACGACAGTGCGCGTGTCTTCCACCTGACCCACGACCGCGCCACTCGAGCTGTGCGCTTCGGCGAGCACGCTGACGGTCGTCTCGGTGAGACTGAGTGGCGAAACGACTGATGCGAAGCGATCACCGGCGCTGTTCGGGATCGTCACGACGACGGTGGAGTCGCCGCGGCTCGCGGTGGAGCCAGGGATGTAGCGGATGAGTTCGCCATCGCTCACGCCAGCGGCGCGACCCGAGCGATCGACGATGACCGCGTCGCGCGAATCCTCGAGGACGAATGTCACGCTGTTCTGCGCGAACGCGCTCGCCTCCGAAGGCGCGCCGCCCTTCGATGTGACGAGCGTCATGTGGCCGGCCGTCACCGAGACGCTCGATTCGGCGGAACCCTCTACGCCGCGCACGTCCACGGCGCCCTCGGTTGTGCTGACAGTCGTCAAGCCTGATGGATCGACCTGGATGGTGAATGCCGTCCCGGTCACCGACGCCGTCGCGGTCGGCGTGGTCACTGTGTATCGGTTGGATGACTGCGCACTGACGACGTGCCACGTGCTGCCTGAGGTCTGACGCAGCGTCGCGGCGATCGCACCGTTCGAACGGACGCGAAGCTCGACGATCTCGAACTCCGTTCCGGGCTCCAAAACGACGACCGTTTCGTCGAAGAACGTGAGTGCCGCGCTCGCGAGCGCACGCGTGCGCACACTGTCGCCTTGACGGATGACGCTGCCCGTTCCGGCCGGTGTGTATGCGCCGCTTCCGGTGCGCACATCCACGTTGCCCTGGAACACCGTGAGGTTCGCGCGCGCCTGCACGGCGCTCGCGGCGGGGCCAAGGATCACGGCGGACCCCGACAGGAACAGCAGCAGCGCCGCGAGCACCGCGGCGACGAGGAGGAGCGGACGGCGGGACTGCGCGCGCTGAACGGTGCGCTCGGTCTGTGAGATCGGCGCGATCTTCGGCGCCGCGCTGACGAAACCGCGCGCGATCGCGGCCGCGATCTCGCCGGCACTCGCGGTCACGACCGTGACCGGCACGTTTCCAAGAAGAGCGCTGACGTCGTTCGGGGTCTGATCGTCGAGCGGATCGGCCATGGCGAGGGTCGCTTCGCTGCGACCGAGCGCGACGAGCACGACATGACGCTGGTCGCACAGGCGCTTCGGGAGCTGGCCGGCGACCGTCGGATCGATCGGGTCGTTGACCTTGCGCGGGCCGCGACCGATGCGGACACCGCTCTCGCGAGCGGCGAGCGAGATCAGAGCGCGACCGCTCACGCGGGACAACACCTGCGCCGCGCGAGCGTCCGGGACGAGTCCGGTCCGGATCAACGCGGCCGACAGACTCTCGCGCGCGCCGCGCGAAGCGGCCAGTCGTTCCATCTGCTCCTTCGTGAAGAGGTGCTCCGCGACAAGCGCATCGGCCAGGCTGCGTTCGATCGCGCTGAGCTCCGCCGGCTTCGCCTTGGCGCGCTGCAGCGCGACCTGGCGCAGGATGCGGAGCGTCTCCTGCGGTGCGGTGTCTTTTGAGATGTGCGCGACGGCGCCGACCGCGAGCGCGAGATCGCGGATCCCCGGGTCGAGGGTGAGGAAGACGATCGATGCGTCGGGCAGGAGGGGCCTCAGCTCGCGAGCGACCTCGAGACCGGTCTTGCCCGGCATCGAGTTGTCGAGAAGGATCAGGTCCGGCTTGAGCTCCAGCGCCATACGGCTGGCCTGGACGCCATCGGCAGCTTCGCCAACGACGAGGAGCTCGTCGTCCGGCGCAAGCAGCGAGCGGATGCCCTCGCGGATCGCGAGGTGGTCGTCGGCGACGAGGACGCGTGTTGGCATGCCGATAGCCTCGCGTTTTGGCCGTTAGGGACCATCGGACCTTCGAATGAGTTTGGTAGGAGAGGCGTGTCGCGATTCCGTACAAGGTCGCGGGAACACCGACAGCTTGGTCGCCCGCTTGGGGGATGGCCCCACTCAATGTGCGCGGCAACCGCCGGCGTGGCGTTGAATAGGCGCCGTTGGCGCAGACGAAGGTGCTTCTGGTGGTCGCCCACCCGGTGATCGGGTCGGGCATCGAAACACTCTTGCGACTCGAGGAGCGGTACGACGTTCGGCGGGTCGCGAGCGCTCATGAGGCGGCCGCGCTCCGCGAGTGGCGTCCCGATGTCGCGCTCATCGACGGCGCGCTCCTGAGCGGCGGCGCGCGCGTCCATCTCGGTTCACCGACGCTGGTGCTCTCGGGCACAGAGGCCGACGGCCGCGGGCTGTTGCGTCGACTTCCCGAGGGACGCGGATGGCTGCGCAAGGACGCGACCGCAGCCGAGTTCGCAAAGATGATCGACGGTGTCGCGAGTCGTCCGATCGCCCAGGTCACGCTGGGCACGCTCGGCACCGCCGTCCTCGTGCTGCTGGTGCTCGCGGTGATCCTGCTGGTGATCTATCTCGTCTGGCTCGCGCTGTATTGACGACGAGGTCGGAACGAGCGCGCGGTGCTCCTCCGTCCGTGGCCCATACAATCACGCCGTGACACGTGTTTTGCTCGTCGACGACCACGAGCTGGTCCGGCAAGGCGTCGCGGCGATGCTCCTGAAGGCCGACGGCATCGAGGTCGTCGGCGAAGCGCGGACCGGTCGCGAGGCGATCGAGGCGACGCGCCGGGATCTGCCCGACGTCGTACTGATGGACGTCCGGATGCCGGACATGGACGGACTCGAGGCGACGAAGAAGATCAAGGAAGAGCGCCCGCGCACCGCGGTGATCATGGTCACGATGCATGACAACCCCGCCTACCTGCGTGACGCCGTACGCGCCGGCGCCGCCGGCTACCTCCTGAAGGACGTCTCGAAGGAGGAGCTCGTCGACGCGATCCGCCAGGTCTCGACCGGCGGCGCGTTCATCGAGTCGAAGCTGCTCCGCGGGATGCTGAGCGAGATGAAGCCCGCGGGTCCGGTGCCGTCGGCCGCAAAGAACCTCACCAAGCGGGAGCGAGAGATCCTGGGCCTCGTGGCCGAGGGCCTCTCCAATCGCGAGATCGCCGACAAGCTCGTGCTCTCACCCGAGACCGTGAAGAGCCACGTCGCCGCGATCCTTGAGAAGCTGAATGTCTCGGATCGTACCCAGGCCGCGATCTATGCCGTCCGCAACGGCTTGGTGGACGCGACACAGCTTTAGCCCCCGCGCCGCCTGAGTGCCAGGAACGTCGCCGCGGCCGCGGCCTGTGTCCCGAGCGCGACCACGAGGACGACGCGCGCCATCGTCAGCGGATCCGTCGCGCTCGTGACCAGCAGAACGACCTCCACCACCACCGCGCCGGCGAGGAGGAGGCCCACACGCATCTCGCCGCGACCGATGAAATACGAGATCCACAGATTGAGGAGGGCGTTGGCGAGCGCGGCGATCCCATAGGTGCCGACGATCTTCGCGGTCTCCGGATACTGCGCGCCGACGACGATGGGCACGAGGATCTCCGGCATCACGACGTACGCGCCGGCGACGAGGCCACTCGTCGCGAGCACAAATCCCAGCGCGAGGAACAGGGCGCGGTCGGTGTCCTCGCCGCGCGCATGCGCTCGCGCGGTCCGCTCGAGGAGCAGGAAGCCGATCGCGATCGGCGCGAAAAGCACGATCTTTCCCATCGTGATCGCGCCGGCGTACGCGCCCGCGTCCTCGGGCCGCAATAGCGAGCGCGCGAGCACGGCGTCGATGTTCGTGAGGGCCGCGTAGGCGAGCAGCACGATGGCCGAGAGCGCGAAGAAGCGCGTCTCGGCCGCCCCGAGCTCGTACAGCACCGTGTTCCTGCGCGCGGCATGGAACAGCGGGACGAGCGGAATGACAAGGACGATGAGGCTGACGGCGATCGCGGCCGTGGCGCCGCTGAACGCTCCGTCGACGCCGAAACCCACCAGGACCATAGCCACACCGATCGCGAGGCGGCCACCTGCCTGCGCAATGAGGGCGCTGCCCATCCATACGAAACGCCCGAGGCCCTGCAGCAGACCCAGCCCGAAGGTGAACACGAGCGCGAGGAACAGCGCCAGCCCGAGCAGGGCGACGGAGAACGCCGGCAGCGCGAGCACGCTCGCGATGACGCCCGAGAGCAGGGCGACCAGCAGTCCGAACCCGGCGGCGGCGCTCCCCACGCGCACGGACCAGCGGCGCACGAAGGCGTGGAGCGCCGCTTCCTCGTTCCGGGCGCGATATTGGGCGGCGAGCTTGGCCGTCGCGGACTGGATGACCTGGCTCGAGATCGACTCGAGGATCAGGATCCCGAAGAGCGCGGTGAGCACGGCGTATTCCTCGGGTCGGAGGAGCCGCGCCATGACGACCTGGTAGCCGTACGCGAGGACGTTCGCGACGAACGTCGCCGCGAAGAGGAAGAGAGCCCCGGAGTGCCGCTGCGCGCGTGACAGCACCCGCGAAGGTTAGCGACTGCGCGGACCTACGCTCGGACCGGCTCCTTGAGGGGCGCGACGAGCATGAAGTTCTCCACCAGCTCGTCCGACTCAGGCGAGGTGTAACTCTCGATGTCGCCGTTGTCGGCGTCGCGCGCGATCGCCGGGTCGATGGGCAGCTTCCCCATCAGCGGCGCGTTCGACGCGATCACGAGCTTCAGCCCTTGCGAGGGACCGAAGACCTCCAGACGCTGCCCGTCCGGAAGCGTGACGTACGCCATGTTCTCGACAACGCCGATGATGTCACCGCCGAGCTGCTTCACGAGCTTCACGGCCTTGGTGACCACCATGGTCGCGAGTGCCTGCGGCGTGGTGACCAGCACCACACCGTCGACCGGTAGCGCCTGCATCACCGTGAGGGGCGCGTCGCTCGTGCCCGGCGGAAGGTCCACGATGAGGTAGTCCAGCTCGCCCCACTGCACGTCGCTGAAGAACTGACGGATCGCGCCGGAGACCATCGGGCCGCGCCAGATCACGGCCTCCTCTTCGCTCGGAAGGATGAGGTTCATCGACATGATCGGGATCCCGCCGCGCGACTTCGGTGGAACGAGCGTCTTGCCGTCCGCTGACATCGGCTTCTCGCGCACGCCGAACATCCGCGGGATCGACGGCCCGGTGATGTCGCCGTCCAGGATTCCGACGCTGAATCCGCGCCGCTTCAATCCGACCGCCAGGAGGCCGGCGACGAGGGACTTCCCCACTCCACCCTTGCCCGACATGACCGCGATGACATGTTTGATGCCCTTCTGCTCGGCCATGCCGCGTGGCACGCCCTTCGCGGCGAGCGACGGTGCGGGCGGCGCGCCCTCCGGCAGCTTGCCGGTGTCGGCGAACACGTTGAGCTCACCGATGAGGTCGTCGAGTTTCACGCGACCCGCGCCGTGACCGGCGGCGGCCTGCGCGATGGTCTCGCTTTTGCTGATCGCGCACGAGGCGCACCCGAGGCTGTACCGCGCGAAGATCCGCGCCGAGTCCGGCCAGCGGTCGACGACCGAGGCGATGGTCATGTCGGGGGTGATCACTCGGCTTCCTCGATGAGCATAACCGGGATGCCGTCGCGGACCGGATACCGACGGTGACAACGACCGCAGGTGAGGCGGTCGCCCTCCTCGGTGAGCGGACCATGGTCCGCGGGACAGACGAGGATCTCGAGCAGCTGCTTGTCGATGGGCATGCCACGATGTTAGTCGTTCATCTGCAGCGTCGCGGTCGCCCCGACCGTACGCGTGGTCCCGCTGTCGTCGGACTCGAAGTCGAGCACGAGCACGTAAGCGTCCGCCGGCACGCGCGCTCCTGACTCGTCCTCGCCGTTCCACGTCATGGAGGTCGTCGCGCGCCCTCCAGCCGTGATCCTCGCGGTCGTCACGACGAGACGGCGAACGAGGACCTCGGACGGCGCGCCGCCTTCGCCCATGCCGGTGGCCATCACCCGCGCCTCGAGCGGGCCGGTGATGGTGCCTCGTGTGGTGATGATCGCCACGTCGATGCGCGCCGATGCGCCGAGCACATAGTGTGGCTGGACCGCGATCTCGACATGTCCGTTCGGCAGCACCGTCGGCACGACGATGACTCCGGGCGTGGGTGTCCGCTCGATGGCCACGGGCCGCGGCCCGCACGCCCCCATCAACAGGACCAGCACGAGGGCGCTAGCGGGCCGCCACACGGCTCCGCGTTATCGAGCGCACGGCCCAGACCAGACCGAACAGCGCCGTCGCCACGAGCACGATGGTGCCACCCGACGCCGCGTTCACGTAATAGCTCAGCCAGATGCCGACGACGGACGACGCGACAGCCACGAGCAACGCGGTCGCGACCAGAGCACGCAGATCCTGCGCCACAAGACGCGCGGTCGCGGCCGGCGTCACGAGCATCGCCACGACGAGCACGACGCCGACGATCTGCACCGAGACCGCGATCGCGAGACCGATGAGACCCAGGAGCAGCGTGTCGTAGCGCAGCGTGTTGAGGCCGGCCGCGGCCGCGCCGACCGGATCGAAGCTTACGAAAACAAGCTGCCGCCACACGATCCACAGCACGGCCAGAACGGCTGAGGCGGTGACGGCCGCGATGACGAGCTGTTCCGCCGTGACGCCGAGAACGTCGCCGAACAGGATCCCGAGAAGGTCGCCGGTGTACGTGCGGATGCCGCTGAAGAGCACGATCCCGAGGGCGAACATACCCGAAAAGACCACTCCGATCGCGGTGTCCTCCTTCAACCCGCTGCGGCGAGCGACGGCACCGATCGCCAGGGCCGACAGGACCGCGGCGATGGAGCCGCCGATGACGATGTTGACCTTCAACAGGAACGCGATCACGACGCCGGGGAACGCCGCATGCGCGATCGCGTCGCCGAGGAACGCCAGCCCTCGCAGCACCACGAAGACGCCGACGCTCGCGCACACCAGAGCGACGAGCACGGCGGCAGCGAGCGCGCGCTGGACGAACGCATACTCCAGCGGCTCGAGCAGGTCAGGCATGGTGCTCGTCGGCGATGTGCTGCGGACCACCCGGTCGGTGGCCGCCATAGGTGCGGCGAAGGATCGCGTCGTCACGCAGGATCGACGCGTTCCCGTCAGCGACGATCCCGCCATTCATGCAGAGCACGCGTGGGAAGTGCGCCATGACACCCGCGAGGTCGTGGGTCGCCACGAGGACGGTCCGGCCGTGGCTGGCGAGATCGCCGAGGAGCGACATGAGCTGCTCCTCCGTCGCCGGGTCGACGCCCGTCGCGGGCTCGTCGAGCAGGAGAAGCTCGGGGTCGGCCGCGAGTGTTCGCGCGAGCAGGACGCGCTGACGCTGCCCGCCGGAGAGCGCGTCGATCGGTCGGCGCGCGAGGTCGGCGACCTGCACTCGTCCCAGGGCGGCGGCCACGGCCGACCGATCCGCCGCTGAGGGTCCGCGTCCCGGCGTCGCGTGCGTGACGCGACCCATCAGTACGACGTCCTCGACGCGGAGCGGGTAATCCCAGTGCACCTGCTCGGCCTGCGGCAGGTACGCCAGACGGCGCGCGCTCGCGCCCGGTTCCGACCCGAACACGCCGACGCTGCCGTCGTACGGCCGCAACAGACCGACGATGACCTTCAGCAGCGTCGACTTCCCGGCGCCATTCGCTCCGACCAGCGCGATGAGCTCACCACGTCGAACCGTGAGATCGACGTTTTCGATGACCGGCCGTCGGTCGTAGCCTGCGCTGACGCCGCGCATCTCGATGACGGCGGGCTCCCTCACGGGCAGCGACGATACGCGAGCCACCGCTCGTGCTACTTCAGTGCGGCGACGATCTTGTCGACGGCGACCCGCATCAGACCGATGTACGAGTCCGCGGGCCGCTCGAGCAGACTGTCGGTCGGCAGGTCCGTGACGACCTTCGCACCCGTCTCCTTCGCCACCGTCTCGGCAAGCTGTGACGAGCCGCCGGCCTCCGAGAAGATCGCCGGAACCTTCGCGGCCCTCACCTTCTCGACGAGCCCCGCGAGCTCGCCGGCTGACGGAGGCTTTCCGGGCTCCGGCTCCGCGAAGCCGACGATCTCGAATCCGAAGGCTTCGGCTAGGTACGGGAACGCGTCATGTGAGGTCACCAGCTTGCGACGGTCCGCCGGGATCGTCGCGACCTTCGCCTGGAGCTCCGACTCGAGACTGACCAGCTGGTCCGTGTACGCCTTCGCGCGCGACGTGTAGGCGTCGCGTTCCTGCGGATCGAGCGCGATGAGCGCGTCCCTGATCGCCTCCACGTACCCGCGCGCGAGCGCTGGATCGAACCACATGTGCGGGTTCCCGTCGATGTCGGCCAGACCATCCGTGACGACGACGACCGGCGTTCCGCTCTTCGCGTTGCGGAGGAGCGGCTCGACCCAAACATCGAGGTCGAGGCCGTTCGTGACGATCAGCCGCGCATCGGACACTCTTCGCGCGTCGTCCGGTCGTGGCTCGTACTCCTCGACGTGGCCGCCGGCGGGCACGATCGATCCGACCGTCATACGGTCGCCCGCGACCTGTTTCGTCATGTCCGCGAGGATCGTGGTCGTGGCGAGGACCTGCGGGCCGCCGCCCCCGACGAACCCGCATCCGGCGAGTGGCATCGCCAGGAACGCGGCCAGCATCACGACCATGAGACTGCGCATGAAACAACTCCCGTAGCGAGAACGAGTCTCAATGAAGTGTTGAGAATGATACTCGATATGTCGTGAGCGCGCGCTATGCTGTCCAGATGCCACGAACGGCCTCGCGAACGGCTCTGGCCAAGCGGATCACCTCGCGCGGGCGCCGACTCACCAAGCAGCGGGTCATCGTCGCTCAGGCGCTCGCGACGGAGCGCCAGGCCGTTTCAGCGCAGGAGCTCCACGAGCGCCTGCACCGTGGACATCCGCGCCTCGGCCTGGCCACGGTGTACCGCGCCCTCGAAGCGCAGGTCGAGGCCGGGATGGCGACCAGGCTCGAACGGCCGGGTCACGTGTCCGCGTACGTGGCCTGCGTATCCGAGCACCACCATCACCTGGTGTGCACGAGCTGCCAGCGCGTGGATGACGTGGACGAGACGATCCTCCGCCCGGTCCTGCGCGGCATCCGGGAACGCCACGACTTCCAGGTCGACCACGAGCGCCTGGACTTCTACGGCCTCTGCGCGCGCTGCCGCCGGGAGCGGGCCGCGCGCTAGACGAGCCGCGCGCTAGACGAGCCGGGCGTTAGGTCGGACGCCGGCGCGCGAAGAGGACGGCGACCGCGGTCGTGACGGGCACGCACAGCACCAGGCCGATGCTCGCGGCGAGCACGGCGAGGATCGACTCCACGATCTCTTCGCTGTTGAGCGCGACCGCGAGCGGCTGGTAGCCGAGCGAGAGCAGGAGCACGAGCGGCAGGGCGCCGCCGAAGTAGGCAAGGGCGAGCGTGTTGACGAGCGACCCGATGTGGTCGTGCCCGACATTGAGGGCCGAGCGGTAGAGCTGCGCCGGTCCGAGTGTCGGGTCCACGGCCGCGAGCTCCATCGTGGCCGACGCCTGGCCGACGCACATGTCCACCAGGGCGCCGAGCGAGCCGACGATGACGCCAGCGAGCACCAGCCGCGGCATGTTGATGCGGCCGTCGGTCCCAATGGCGAGGAAGATCTGGTCCTCGGAGCCGAGCCCGGTGAGGCGCAGCGACGCGACGCCCACCACGGCGACCACGCAGATGATCACCAGCCCAACGAGCGTGCCGGCCAGCGCCGCCAGACTCTTGCGGTTCGCGCCGTGGACCACGAACACCGAGACGGTCACGACGCCCACCGCGCCGACGAGCGTCGCGAGGAGTGGATCGCCGCCGCGCTGCAGCGCGGGAACGATCGCCAGAAGGAACACCGCGATGCTGGCTGCGAGCCCCGCGAGCGCGGCAAGCCCCTTGAGCCTCGCCACGGCGAGCAGCGCGACGAAGAGCACGATCGCAAGTGGCGCGAGCCCGGGGAGACGGACGATCTCCTGGATCGCGTAGCGGCGCTCGCCGCCCTCCCGGCTCTCGCTCACGAGGACGCGGTCGCCGGCGCTCAGAAAGCCGTTCGGATCCAGCGCCCGCCGTCCGCCCCACTCGACCGTGACGATCTCCCCGCGATAGAGCCCGGTGTCGAGCTGCAGCTCGAGGCGCTGGAAAGGCTGCCGCATGCCGGTCGGGGCTGGGTTCCGGTCACCGGTCTCGATCACGCGCACGACGTGCGCGTCGAGGACGTCGATCCCCAGCCCCCGGCTCCAGTCCCCGCAGGCCGTCAGCGCGAGCGCCGCGACCAGGCCGAGTCGGAGCGCCACGGACACAGGCGTCACCCGGGCCTCTAGCCCTCTCCCCCGAAGATCAGCTGCTGGAGATCGGGCAGCGCGGTCCCGAGACCCATGATGAAGAACGTGCCGATGACGAGGCTCGCCGTGCCCGCGAACGCTCCGACGATGACGTAGAGCGTCCGCATGCGCTGTGCTCCGATGAAGCCGCTCGCGCTCACGACCGCGACCAGCGTGTTCGAGATGAGCAGCCCGGTGACGAACGCCAGGAGTATGACGATCCCCGTGGTACCCGTCACCCCTGCGATGCCCGCGAGGAGCAGCGCCTGTGACCCCGTCTCGGCGCCGATGCCGTGGATCAGCCCCACCCCGAACGCGGTGCGGGGTCCGTACTGCGTCGAGTGCGCCGACGGCCGGTGCTCGTGCCCATGGATGCGCGCCTGCAGCGCACCCCACGCGTTGCGCGCGAGATCGAATACCAGCATCCAGCGGCTGCGCAGCCGGAATTCGCCCTTGCCACGGAGGTACTGCACGACCGAATAGATCACCCAGACGCCGAGAAGCACCAGCGTCACGCCGACGACCTTCTCGAGGATCGGGTCCAGCCACTCGGGCAGGACCGCGCCGAGCGTCAACGCGAGCACTCCGAGGACCACGACGACCAACGCGTGTCCGAGCGCGTACAGCGACGCGAGACCGATCGCGTGCCGCTGCTCGTGCGCGAAACGCGACTCGCCGAACGCGTGCATCGTCCCCGGTCCGCTCGGCGCGTGATCGTGCGCGTGCCCGCGCATTTCGCCCGCGTCGTGGCCATGTGGTGTCACAGGCGACGCGGCCGGCACGTCCACCTCCGCATGCCCTGCGCTCGTCGTGCTGGTGATGTCCGTGATCGCCGCGATGTGATCCCAGTCGAATCCGTGCCGGAACCCGAGCGCGGTCATACCCAGGAGCAGTACGACGAGGCTGAGGTCCACGGACCGCAGCCTACCGAGCGAGCGTGCTTATCGCAAGGTGTCGCAATAGTGTGTTCTTGCAACACGCTCGCGTTTGCGCGACGCTTGCGACATGGGTACCGAGATCGACGAGCGCGTGCGGGCGGGCGGGAAGCGGATGACCGTCCAACGCCGCCTGGTGCTGGAGGCGCTGCGGCGCGCGCGCCATCACGTGACCGCCGACAGCATCGTGACCCGCATCCGCGCGCGTCACCCGCAGATCGACCCTTCCACGGTCTACCGGAACCTCGAGGCGCTCGAGGAGCTGGGGTACGTGACGCACACGCACTTCGACGACCGCGTCACGCGCTGGCACCGCGCCGACGCGCAGCGCCACGGCCATCTCGTTTGCCGCAGATGCGGCTCCGAGCAGGAGCTTCCGATCGACCTGCTCGAGCCGCTCGCACGCCGGCTGCGGGATGACCACGGCTTTCGAGCCGATCTGGCGCACTCGGCGATCGTCGGTATCTGCAAGGCCTGCTCGAACGTATCCTCTATGTAGATATGCGCCTGATCGCGATCGTCGTCTTCGCACTCGCCGCCACCGGCGCCACGCTCGCTGGTTCCGGTCTGGTGGTCGCCCCGCACATCGACCCGCCCGGAACTCCGAAGTACCACGACCACGTCCTGGCGGCGTACCGCCTGCCGATCTTCCTCGCGGGCGTTGAGGCGCGCTTCGACCCGCGGCAGGGCGTGCTCACCCAGAAGCACCTCGACGCCGCGACCTTCGCGCTCGCACTCGCGCTTCTGGTCTTCGCCTGGCCGCGCCTGCCGCGGCCGACTCGGCGGCCCACCTGGCGGCTGGCCAGAGCGGACATCGCGCGGGCGCAGTGGCGCTCGCCGCTGATCCTCGGACCGCCGCGCCGCTGACCCTCCTTCCACCGACAGCCCGGGTGATTTTCGAGAGCCGGGTGACTCACCGGACACAAAAGACCTTGGAGGGTCACATGACGCGTGTCACTTCATTCGCCGCGGCGGCGCTGGTCGTCGCGACGAGTGTCATCGCATTCAGCGGCACCGCGGCGGCGCACGAGCGTCGGACGGTCGGGCCGTACCAGTTCGTCGTGGGATGGCTCAACGAGCCCGCCTACGTTGGACTCGTGAACAGCCTTGACCTGCGCGTGACCGACACGCGCGTGACTCCCGCGAAGGCCGTCGAGGGTCTCGACAAGACGCTCACGGTCGAGCTGCAGACCGGCGGACTCGCGCCGCTCCGCCTCACGGTCACCGCGCGCTTCGGAACGCCCGGTGCGTACAACGGCTACGCCATGCCCACCGCGACCGGCACGTACACCTTCCATATCAAGGGCAAGGTCGAGGATCTCGACGTCGACGAGAAGTTCGAGTCCGGGCCAGGCCGGTTCGGCGACATCGAACCGACCACCGCGCTCCAGTACCCGAACGAAGTCCCCACCCCGGATGAGCTCGGCACCCGCCTGGGCGACCTGCAGAGCGGCATCGATCAGACGCGCATCCTGTCCGCGGCGGCGGTCCTGATCGGTCTCGTCGCCCTGGGCGTCGCATTCATGTTCCGGCGCCGCGCGTAGTGCGCGGACCCCTCACGGCGCTCGTCGCCGTGTCCGTCCTCATCCTGATGGGCGGCGCGGCGGCGGCGCACGCGAACTACGTCAGGTCGAACCCCGCCTCCGACGCCCTCCTCACGAGGGCGCCGACGGAGGTGCGCGTGACGTTCAGCGAGCCGCCGGACGCCCGCGGCAGCGACGTCGCGGTACTCGACGTGAACGGCAGCCGCTTCGACCAGCGCGACGTGACGCTGGTGAGCGACGAGCCGAACACCCTGCGGGTGTCGCTCGGCGCGCTCGCCGACGGCGGCTACCTTGTGTCCTGGACCGCCCTGTCCTCCGTCGACGGTCACGTGACGAAGGGCACCTTCGCGTTCGCCGTCAACGCGCCGCTCCCGCCCATCGGGGACATCGGACCGTCGACACCGCCTCCGACGGCGCTCGAGATCGCCGGCCGCGCGCTCTCGTACGGCGGGATGGCGCTGTTGATCGGCCTCGCGTTCTTCACGATGTTCATCCGCGTCCCGACCGCCGGTGCGGAGACGCGCCGCGAGCGACATCTGGTCGTCGCCGGTGGCGCGGCCGTTCTGGCAGGCAGCGCGCTGCTGATCCTGGGTCAGGGCACGAACATCCCGGGCCGGCTACTTGCCCTGCTCGGACTACGCGCGCTCGCGGGCATCGCGGCCCTGGCGTCCCTCGCCGTGCCGGCGCGCCTCCTGCCCGCCGACGCGCGCCGCGAAGCGATCGCGTTCTTCGGACTGGCCGCCGGACTCACCGCCACGCTGGTGTCGCACGCCGCGGCGAGCGGCGACCTCCGCTACGTGGCACTCGACTATCTCCATGTCATCGCGATCTCGATCTGGCTCGGTGGCGTCGTGGCGTTCTCGTACGTGGCGATGCCGTCAGCGCGGTCGGAGGACCCGAGCGACCTCGGACGGACGGTCTGGCGGTTCTCGCTGACGGCGCTCGTCGCGGTCGCGGTGATCGTCACGACCGGGGCGCTGCAGGCGCTGGACCGTCTGGTGCTCGTCGAGGATCTCGTTGAGACCCCTTACGGGATCGCGCTGCTCACCAAGATCGTGCTACTCGTCGGACTGCTCGGGCTGGGCGCGCTGAACCTCCTGGTGTGGGGGCCGCGGCTGCGGCGCGGCCTTCAGGCGAGCGCGCAGCTCTGGCGCGGTGTGCTCGGCGAGACCGCGCTCTTCGCCGGCGTGATCGTGGCCGCGGCCTTCCTCACCGCACTCGTGCCGCCGGCGCAGGTGAGCGGTGCCGCGTTCGACGAGACCAGGCGCGTGAGCGGCATCCGCATCCAGCTGCTCACGGCGTCCACGCTCCCCGGACGCAACCGCTTCGTCGTGAGGGCACAGCAGGGACTCACGCCGATCTCGGGCGCGGAGAGGGTCGCGCTGCGTTTCACCATGGTCGAGCACGACATGGGCGAGCTCGAGCTCATCGCGAGCGAGCGCGCCGCCGGCGAGTACGTCGCCGAAGGCAGCCCGATGGCGATGTTCGGCACGTGGAAGGTCGAGGTGATCACGCGGCTCGCCGGCCGGCCCGACATCCGCGCGCTGTTCACCGTGCCGGTCTCGGCGCCCGCGGGTCAGGACGCGACGACCAAGGTCATCGCGGTCCCGCCCTACCAGCTCATCGTCTTCGCGGAGCCGTTCCAGCCGCAGGCCGGCGCACCCCTCACTATCAATGTCGTCGTGGTCGATCAGCAGGGCGACCCGGTGACGGGTAGGAACGTGCGGGCGACGTTCAGCGGGCCCGGCACCCAGGCGCCGCTCGACGGCGTCGAGAACGCCGCCGAGCTCGGCCCGGGCCGCTACCGCTTCACGTTGCCGGGACTGGACGCGGGCTCGTGGAGGATCACGATCGGCGTGGACGGCGCGGGCAGCGGCGTGTACGAGCTCGACGTGAGCAGGTGACGATCCTCTCGGTCCTGCCACACGGCGCAAGCGGCTGGCTCGACGAGATCATCTCCCTCGGGCTTCCGCTGGCGGTGCTCATCGTGCTGTACGTGTGGTCGTCGCGTAAGCCGAAAGAGAAACGCAAGTGACCTTCCCCATCTCACGCCAGGGGCTGCAGGACATCGCGCTCTTCCTCATCGCGGGGGCGGTGATCTTCGTGCTCCTCGCGCTCGTGACGCGCTACCGCGGCGGCGACTGGCGGCGTTTCGCGATCAGCGCCGGCGCGCTCGGCGTCCTCGTCATCGTGTCGTATGCGCTCGCGTTCACGGTCGCCCCGAACATTCCCACCCCGCCGGTCCCGTTCACCGCACGGTTCGTGCAGAACCCGACGCCGGACACACCCGAGACGATCGAGCGGGGCCGCGCAACGTTCCAGGCGAACTGCGCGATCTGTCACGGATCGCGTGGCCTCGGTGACGGCCCGCAGGCCTTCCTGCTCCAACCCCGCCCCGTGAACCTGCAGCTGCACGTGCCGCAGCACGCGGAGGGCGAGGTCTACTACTGGATCGGCGAAGGCGTCGCGGGGACGGGTATGCCGGCCTGGAAGGAGACGCTCGACGAGACGAAGCGCTGGGAGGTCGTGCGCTACCTTCAGGCACTCGCGTCGGGGAAGGTGGAACGCTGACCCGAGCCATCGGGAGTTCGATTCGACGACGTCAGCGGGATCAGTGCTGCTCCTCGTCATCTCCGTCCATGGTGTGTCCCGGCGACGACGGCGCCGCGGTCATCAACGCGGGTGTCGGGCCCACGGTCCGCACCGGATCCGACCCGGTACCTGCCTCCACCAGGATCGTGCCCTTCATCCCGCTCTCGTAGTGCCCCACCACGAAGCAGCCGAATTCGAACCGACCGACCTCCTGCGGCACCATGAGCGTGAGGCTCGCCGCCGCGCGGGGAGCCAGCCGTAGCCCCTCGCCGACGTGACCCGCGGCGTGGTTCCCGCTCGTGTTGTCGGTCATTGCCAGCGCGAGCCAGTCGTACATGAAGCCCTTGCCCACCATGGCCTCGCGACCAGCCATGAACTCGTGCTCCTGGCTCCCGACGTTCCGGAAGCTCAGCGTGATCCGCTCGCCGGGCGTGACGCTGATCGTCGCGGGCGAGAATGCGAAGTCGCTCATGTCGATGCGGACGACGCGTCCGGCGTCGTTCGGCAGCGGCGCGTAACCGGATCCGCACCCTGTGAGTAGTAGCGCCAACACGATCGCCACCGGGATGCGCATCGGGTCACCTCCACCGAGCCGTTGCCCTTTAGAAGGGCAAATCGTAGCGCTCTGCGTAGCGCTGACCGTCGAGCCGCAGCCCTGTCGGCGGGGTTCACCAGGGCTCACTAGTCTCCTCGTGTGGAGGCGAGGGATTGAGCGAAGGCGGACGAGTCGTGAGGGCGACTCACGGACTGCGGCGCGTGGAGCCGGACGCGCCCGATGAGCTCATGGAGTCGGCCGAGCTGCGGCAAACGATGTCGCGCGAGGACCTGCTGGCGAGGTTCGCCGCCGCCGCCCACGTCGAGGGTCCCGAGGGACAGCGGCAGCGCCGCGTGGTCCTGCGCGCGCTGTGCAAGCGATTTGGGAACAGCGTGCGCATCGGGATGGGCGTACAGGTGCTGCACCCGCACACCTTCGAGATCGGCGACGCGGTCTTCATCGGGAACCAGACGTTCCTCCAGGGACGCCACGATGGGCACTGCGTCATCGGCGCGCACACCTGGATCGGCCCGATGTCGTACTTCGACTGCCGCGATATGGAGCTCGGCGAGTACGTGGGATGGGGTCCGGGCGCGAAGGTCCTCGGCAGCGAGCACACCGGCGAGCCGGTCGACGTCCCGATCATCCAGACCGACCTCGTCATCAAGCCCGTCCGCGTACGCGACGGCGCGGACATTGGCGTGAACGCCGTGCTGCTTCCGGGAGTGACCGTGGGCGCCGGCGCGATCGTGGGTGCGGGGGCGGTGGTGACGACGGATGTTCCGGACCACTCGATCGTCGCGGGCGTGCCCGCGAAGCTGCTGCGCCGCCGCAAGAGCAGCTAGAGCGGGCTCGATCCGGTGATCGTCGCGCGAGCGACTTTGATCGGCGGACAGAGACAGACGATGGAGCCCATCCCGTTGGAGGACCACCAATCGCGCGCGAGGCGCTGCGGGCCCAGGAGGTCGATCCCGGAGAAGAGGTCGAGCGCGCTCATCCTGTAGCGCACGTTGGCCAGCGCGCGCGTGACCCGGCCGTCCTCGATGAGGAACGTGCCGTCGCGAGTGGTGCCGGTCATCGTGGCGCGCTTGGGATCCGGCGTGTTCGTGTAGTGGAAGCGGGTGATGAGCACACCGCGCTTCACCGCGCGGATCAGCTGACCGCGGGTCGCGTCACCGCCGGCCATCGTCAGGTTGCCGGCGTGGCCGCCCACGCCGTAGCGTCGGGGATCGGCGGCGTGGCCGGTCGACTGCGTGTCGAACCACTTCGCCGACTGACGGTCGTACACGACGGCTCTCGCGACGCCGGACTCCACGAGCGCGACGCGCTGCTTCGGCGTGCCCTCGACGTCGAACGGGATCGAGAGGGTACGCGGGTCCAGCGCGTCGTCCCAGAGGGAGAACCGCGGCCCGGTGACCTGCTCGCCGAATCTGCCGGCCATGAAAGACCGCCCGTCCTTCAGCGTCTGGCCGGTGAGTCCGGTGAGCGACATGAAGCGCAGCACCTCCGCGACCGCGAGCTCCTCGAACACCGCCTCGTAGTCGCCAGGCTCGAGCTGCGCGCGGTCGCGGTCGAGGACCGCCTTCTCGATCGCGCGCGCGGCGACGTCCACGGGATCGAGCGATCGCGTGGTCCAGCCGAGATCCTCGGCCCAGCCGGTCCCGGTGTCGCTCGTGACCAGCGCGCGCAGGTAGGCCATGGTGCCCGGCGCGTAGGCCACGGCTCCGTTCGTGTTGGCCAGCGCGTCTTCGGTCAGCTCGATCTGATGCGTGCCGGCGGCGCGGAAACCGCGAGCCTTCGCAGCCGCGGTGATGCGCTGGATCGCCGCGGCCTGGCCCGCGGCGTCGGCCTGCGCGGTCTCGGCGTCATACGCCCGCGCCTCGGGCAGTGGTGCCGGCGCGGCCAGGCCCGGCCAGTCGGCGTTGGGCGCGCTTTCGCGCGCCGCGGCCGTCGCGTCGGCGACCAGCCGCCGGAGATCGGCGGGGTCCAGCGAGTTCGCGCTCGCGATGCCCACCGCCTTCCCCACGATCACTCGTGCCTGCACGTGCGTCTCGTCGGCCACGGCGTTCTGATGGATCTGATCCTTCGCGTAGCGCGTGATCGCCGAGCGGCGCCGGTGCACCCAGAGCTCCGCTTCGCCGGCCTTCGCGCCGCGCAGCGCGTCCTCGAGCGGCGGGAGCATCGCGTCTCGACCGCGGACCGTCACCCGCGCACCTCGATCGGCACGTCGCGGAAGCGCGCGTGCGCGGAGCCGTGGCCGACGCGCATGAGCTGCAGCGGCTCACCCTTCGCGCACGAGAGGAAGCCGTGGAGCTCCCAGTCATCAGCGACGCCGTCGCAGCGCCCCCAGAACGCCGGCGTCAGGGACTGGAACGAGACGCCGCGCGCGTAGCCCTCGAGCGCGCCGTTCCGGATCACGCGTGCCGACTGCGTCGAGAAGTGGAAGTTCTGGCGCTTGTCGTCGAGCGAGTAGGAGGCCGGGGCCTCGAGGAGCAGGCCGTCCTCCACGCCCTGCAGGAGCGCGTCGTAGCTCTGCGTCCCGGGATCGAGACTCACGTTCACCATCCGCACGATCGGAAAGTGCTGCCAGCCCTCGGCACGCGCCGAGCCGATGGCGACCGGCACGCCCAGCGCGGCGGCGGTCTCGCGCGACGTGAGGTACCCCACGAACGTGCCGCGGTCGATCAGCTTGGTACGCATGGCAGGCACGCCGTCGTCGTCCCAACCGAAGGTGCCCATACCGCCGGGGACCGTGGCGTCGGCGGTCATCGACACGTGCTCCGAGCCGTAGCGGAGATGGCCGCGGTCCTTGGGCCACATGAACGTCGTACCCGCGAACGCGACCTCGTACTCCAGCACGCGGTCGGCTTCGGTCGGATGGCCACACGACTCGTGCACGAGCAGCGCGAGGAACTCGGGCGTGAAGACGAGCGTCGTCGGCCGCTCGGGCGCGAGCGGCGCGTCGAGCATGGCCTCCGCGTCGTCGCGATAGCGCGCGGCGCGCGCGACGAGGTCGAGGTGCTCGATGAACTCCCAGCCGGCCTGTCGCGTGAGCCGCCCGTCGTAACGCTGGGCGGGCTTGGCGCCGGCTTTCACCGCGGTGAGGCTCAGGCCCGCGCCCGACTCGACGATCTCCTGGTGAACGTCGGTGCCCTCGCTCGTCACGAGATGCTTGCGCGTCCGATAGGCGGAGACGCTCCCGCGGCGCGCCACGGCATGGGGTCCCTTCAGGCTCGCGTCGGCCTCCCGCAACAGCTCGATGCGCTCCGCCAGCGGGACCGCGAACGGGTCGCGCCGCAGGGTCGTGCTGTACTCGCCGCGCTGCGGCGCGATCGGCGCGAGCACGACCGGCGACGTGCGTGTGCGCGCCGCGGCCGTCGCGCGCGCGAAGGCCTCGTCGACGGTGGAGCGCAGTGACGTCTCGTCGGCGCGGTCGGTGGCGGCGAAGCCCCACGCGCCCTGGTGCATGACCCTGAAGCCGACGCCCCGGTCGCTCGCGCGCGTGACTGACTCGACCTCGCCGTCGCGCACCGACACTGACTGGTGCTCCCGCTCGACACGGCGGGCGTCGGCATAGGCGGCACCCCGTCGAGTTCCAAGGTCCACGAGTTGCGCCAGCTGGACATCGCGCTCGGGCACGCCGGAAGACTACGTGAGCCAGACGTGTCGGTCCTCGCGCTGGTCGCATACACTGGCGCCACAACAAAACGGCGCGCGCGACGACCAATGCGTTCGTGAGGAACGCGCTCGCGTACCGACCGCGCTTCGGCGACACGGAGACGTGGACCAAAGAGCGTTTGGGACGAGGGTGAGCAACTAGCGCGTGACTCCGGGAGGGGTCCGCGAACGGGTCGGGCGGCGTGTGCGCTCCATAGGAGAATCCCTTGCCCGACGTCGCTCTCCTCATTGACTGGGAGAACGTCTACTACACGCTGCGGCAGCACACCACCGGACCGCTGCCGTCATCACTCGCGATCCTGCAGGCCATCCTCAAAAAGGCAGCCGAGTTCGGCCCCGTGCGCGTGAAGCTCGCGATCTTCGGACAGGAGGTCGCGATGCAGGACGAGACGCTGCTCATGGCGCTCGAGTTCACCGGCATCGAGCCGATCCCGGTGGCCCAACGCATGAGCGGCCGGCTGCTCAAGGGCCGGTCCGACGCGGTCCTGATCACGCGCGCGATGAAGCTCCTGTACAAGGATCGGCCGGAGATCGACGTCTGGTTCATCGTCTCCGGCGACCGCGATCTCAATGCCCTGTGCAAGGCGCTGAAGGACGAGGACAAGAGCGTCTATCTCGTCGCGGGCGATCTCTCGCTCGCCAACGAGCTCCGCGAATCACCGCATCTGCGCGACGACGTCTTCCTGCTCGAGGACCTCATACCGGAGGCGCGCTGGACGCGGGGCGGCCTGCGGGCCGACGACACCCAGCACGGCAAAGAGGACGGCCACCGGGGGGCTGCGCCCCCCGAGAGCCCCCCGCGCGGCCGGACTCGTCGCGGTGGACGTGGCGGAGGCGGGCGTGGCCTGCGTACGCCGCCGGTCGTCCCGGCCGTCGTGCCGACCGGAGCGCCGGAGTCCGACAAGGAGCAGCGACGGCTCGCGGTGCTGCTCCTCGACCAGCTCGTCGCCATCCATGCGTCGGCGATGGCGCGCGGCGACTTCGTCCGATCTGTCGTGCCGCTCTCCGAGAAGGAAGCCTCGAGCGTGCTCGAGGAGCGGATCGACGCGGCGATCGAGCAGCACCACATCGTGGCGAAGTTCGAGGGCCGCGCCCGCGCGAAGGCGAAGCAGCTCCTGTCGCCAAACATCAGCTCCCCGCTCGTGGCGGAGACGTACTTCCACTTCGTGCGCCTGCTCCGTCGCATCAACACCGTCACCAAGGACACCAAGCGCGTGCCGGTGGTCGAAGCCGTGCTCGATCCGCTCTCGCGCGCGGACCAGCCCGGCGGTATCGCTCGCGGCCGCACCCAGCGGCGCATCCTCCTCGAGACCCTGTTCAACATCGCCGAGGAACGCGGCGCCATCCAGAGCGAGGCGGTCCAGCGTGACGGCCGGGAGATCACGATGTGCTGGCTCGTTGACGACCATCCGCTCGTCGTGTACGCGCGGCAGCCAGCCGCGGCCATCGCGCATCTCTTCAACTTCGTCAGCACGACGCGCGCGCACGGCGACCGCGCCGATTGGGTCAACGCCGCGCTGTTCGCCGAGCTTCTCTCGCGAGTCGAGGGGGACGCGCTCGAGTCGAACATCCGCAGCGCCGTCGAGCGCGGGATCATGAAGCCGGAGGACCACGGGAAGAAGGCCGGCTTCGTCGTCTCCCGCGATCATCCCGAGGTGCGCACGGTCCTGGGCGAGTTCGGCGGTCTGAACGGCGACGCGGTGGAGCGAGCGGTCGCGACTGCCACCGCGCCGGAGACCGAGGATGAGGACGAGGACGAGTCCGCTCCCACGGCGGCCACGGCGGCGGCGACCGAACCGCCGGCCGTGCCACGAAAGCGCACCCGCCGCGGGTCACGTGGTGGTCGCCGGCGCGGTGGACGCGGGCGCAAGAACGCGACCGCGGCCGGTACTGGAACGGAAGCCGCGGACTGATGGCGCGGGTCCTCATCGTGGAAGACGACGCCGCCAGCATGGACCTCGCGCTCCGCATCGTGCGGCTGGCGCGCCACGAGCCCATCACGACGATGGACGGCGAGACCGCGTTCGCCGTCGCGCAGGCAACGCATCCAGAGCTCATCCTGCTCGACCTGCACATCCCGAGATTGGACGGTTATGCGTTCGCGCGCGCGGTGCGCAAGGAGCCCTGGGGCAAGGACATGCCCATGGTCGCCGTGTCGGCGTCCGCCACGCCGGTGGATCGCGAGCATGCGATCGCGGCGGGATGCGACGGATTCCTCGCGAAGCCGTACTACCCCGAGCAGCTGCGGGCCGTGATCGACCAGTACCTCCCCGCGAGCGCAAAGCGCACACAAAAAGACCGCTAACCGACAAAGTCCACTTTTCGTGCTCGACCCTTCGCGGGGGGAAGGCCCTTGGTCTTCACCGATACGCGATCGTCGCATTAAGCGAGTACGGCTGGCGTCAACTCAGCCGCCTCATGGCATGCTGCGCGCAACGACTGGGGTCATGGGGTCGCCCAGGAACAGACGCACGCGAGTCGTCGTGGTCGTCGAGGATGACCGGCAGATCGGCGAGCTGCTGGCGGGCGTCATCAATGACGAGGCGGGCTACCGCGCCATCCACCTGACCCAGCCAGGCGATGCACTGCGCACGCTGGAGCAGCTGAAGCCGGACCTGTTGGTGCTCGACGTCAGCCTACCCGAGATGAGCGGTCTCGAGCTCTACGATCGCCTGCAGCAGGACGAGCGCATGCGGAACGTGCCGGTGATATTCGAGACCGCCGTGGCGCGCGAGCACGGAGCGGAGTTTCGGAAGCGCGGGATCACCAAGGTCCTGCAGAAGCCCTTCGACCTGAACGATCTCATCGCGGGTGTCAAGGAGCTTGCCCCACCGATCGCGGCCTAATCCGCGGCGCCGTCCTCGACGCGGGTGCGCGACTTCGCGACGCGGCCGATCTGCTCTGCCGTCGCCTGGGAGCTCGCGACGAGCGTCCGGAAGGCATCTTCCTCGAGCGCCATGACCTCGAGCGAGGTCCTCGCCCGCACCGTGGCGTTCCTCGTCTGTCCGCTGAGGATGCCGACCTCGCCGAAGTAGTCGCCGGGACGCAGCGTGTTGATCGTTCGTTCCGCGCCGTTCGGGTCCCGCTGAGTGACGACCGCCTCCCCCTTCGCGATCACGAAGAAGCGATCGGATCGGTCGCCCTCGCGGATGACGACCGATCCGGGCGGGAACGTGAGGATCCGCATCCGGCTTGCGGCCTTGGCGACGACTTCGCGCGGCGCCTCTGGGAACGCCCGCTCGGCATGCTTGAGCTCCTCGATGTAACGCTCGGCGTGGAGCACGGCCGTCGTGGCGTCGCCGACCGCCGTCGTGATCTGCTTCGCGAGCTGCTGCCGCGTGTCGCCCGCGGCGTACACGCCCGGGATGCTCGTCTGCATGTATTGGTCGGTGATGAGATAGCCGCTCTCGTCATGATCGATGTGATCGGCGAACAGCTGCCTCGCGACCGGTTTGAAGCCAACGAACACGAAAACGCCCTCGACGGGGATGCGCTCGA
Source organism: Candidatus Limnocylindria bacterium (assembly GCA_035513115.1). Taxonomy (GTDB): domain Bacteria; phylum Chloroflexota; class Limnocylindria; order P2-11E; family P2-11E; genus CF-39. The sequence continues at coordinate 28,990 of DATKCP010000180.1, forward strand.
CCTCACCGTCACGCGCGACGTCGATCCACTTCACGGCCGTCCCGTCACCGCCGATCTCCTTCACGGTCGCGGGCGTGACCGTATGGACCATGTCCTTCGCAAGCAGGCGATCCTGCAGGATGGCCTGCGCGCGGAAGTCGCTCCGCCGGTGCACGACGTGCAGCTTTTTCGCGAACCGCGTGAGGAACAGTCCCTCCTGGAAGGCGCTGTCGCCTCCGCCGACGACCGCGAGGTCGTTGCCCTTGAAGAAGGCGCCGTCACAGACCGCGCAGTACGAGACTCCGCGGCCGTGGTACTCCGCCTCGCCGGGAACGCCGAGCTTGGTGGGCTCCCCGCCAACGGTCACGATCACCGCGTAGGCGCGGTGGATGGTGCCGTCCACGAGCTCGACGACCTTGCGGTCGCCCTCGACGCGGATCTGCTTCACCGGCGCGTAGGTCTCCACCTTGAGACCGAATTTGCGCGCATGGTCCGCCATCTTCTGGGCGAGCTCGGCCCCGGTCACCGACTCGAACCCGGGATAGTCCTCGATGAGATCGGTGTTCAGGATCTCGCCGCCGGTGTCCTTGCCCTCGAGCAGGACCGCGCTCATGTTCGCGCGCGCGGCGTAGAGTCCGGCGGTGAGCCCGGCGGGGCCACCCCCGATGATGATGAGGTCGTAGTCGGCCAAGAAGGGTCCTTTCTGGAAGCGGTTTCCACAGACTAGAACAGCGGAGCATTCCATCGGCATTCCTGCCACAGAGCGCTGGCTTGCCCTGGGTGACTCGTTCACGATCGGAACGGGCACCACGCCGGAGGATTCGTTCCCGGCGGCACTCACGCGCCTCTGGTCCGGCAGCGGGCGGGCCGTCGAGCTGCGGAACCCGGCGGCGAACGGCTACCGGACCGATGACCTCATCGCGGAGGAGCTACCGCTGGTCGCGCGGTTCCATCCGACGCTCGTGACGGTCCTGATCGGGGCCAACGACATCGTCGCCGCCTCGACCGACGAGCGCTATCGCGCGCAGCTGCGGCGCATCCACTCGAGCATCAGGACGGACGCCCCCGCGGCGGCGCTCTACGCGCTGCCTCAGCCCGACTGGTCACTGGCGCCCGTGGCGACGTCGTTCGGCACGGTGACCGCGATCGCGGCGCGCATCGCCCGCTTCAACGTCATCGCGCGCGAAGAGGTGGAGCTGGCCGGCGGTACGTTTGTGGATATCTTCCCGCTGATGCGCGAGCAGGCCGTGCGCGGCATGGTCGCGCCCGACGGTCTGCACCCGTCGGCGGCGGCGTATGCCGAGTGGGCCGCTGTGCTGCGAGAGCTGCTCCAGCCCGGGTACCTCAGGCCGGCTTCGTCACCATGAGGAACAGGATGACCACCACGATGATCCCGAGGACGATCCCCACGTTGCGGCCGCGCGCCGCGAGGCGCTGGTACTCCTCGCTGCCGGGTCCCTCACTCTCCAGAACGCGGATCTGATCGCGCAGCGTCGGCGTATACACACCCAGGCCGACGAACACGAGCACGAACCACAGGCCGATGGACGCCGCGATCCACAGGCGGCTGAACGGGATTCCCGCGCTCACGACCATGAAGAGGCCGGTGATGAGCAGAAGGCCGTACGCGGGATTCGCGACGCGGTCGTCGAGGAACTTGATCGTGCGCAGGACGTGGCTCTGCGTCCCCTGCGGCGCTTTCGCGGCACGCGCGAGCCAGATCCCGTACGACGCGTTGAAGCCGACGGCCACGAGCGCGAGCAGGACGTGAAGGAACTGGACGAGCTGATATTCCACTTCGGCTCTCCTTACGTCCGCGCCGTGATCGGAATGGCGGCGCCGTTCACGCCGCTCGCCTCGCGTGATGAGAGGAACAGGATCACGTTCGCGACCTCCTCCGGCGATGGCCACAGCTTCGGGTCCGCCCTCGGCATCTGCGCGCGGTTGACCGGATGGTCGATCGTCGTGGGCAACACGACGTTGACGGTGACCCCCTCACCCTTGACCTCGGCCGCGAGGGACTCGGTCCACCGAACGAGCGCGCTCTTCGACATCGCGTAGGCGCCGCCGTTCCGCGTGCCCTTGAGCGCGCTGACCGCCGAGACACTCACGATGCGGCCGTAGCCACGCGCGCGCATCGGACGGAGGCAGGCCGCGCCGGCCGTGACCGCGGTCAGCACGTTGCTGTCCCACAGCTCGCGCATGAGACCCGTCTCGAGCGCCGATCCGGCTTTGAACGTGCCGGCCAGATTGTTGAGGATGTCGATGCGCCCCCACGCGCGCAGCACTCGCTCGACGAGCGCATCCATCGCGGCCGCGTCGGCGGGGTCCGCATCGATCAGGAGTAGCCGCGGATCGTCGTCGCCGCCGGCCACGTCAGAGAGCGCGGCCCGCAGTGCATCTCCCCTGGCCGCATCGCGCACGGCCGCCGCGACGTGAGTCCCACGTGTGAGATACGCGTGCACGACCGCGGCTCCGAGGTTGCCTGTCGCGCCCGTGATGACCGCCGCGTGAGACGAAAGATCCAACACGCGCCCGTAGTATGGGCACCATGAGCGTGCTCGAGCGTGTGAACGATCCGCGCGACCTGCGCGCCCTCAGTCGGGACGATCTGCTGCAGCTTTGCCGGGAGATCCGGGAGTACACGGTCGACCAGGTGCAGCGCACCGGTGGCCACATCTCCTCGAGCCTGGGCACCGTCGAGCTCACGGTCGCGCTGCATTCCGTCTTCGACTCGCCGCGCGACAAGCTGGTGTGGGACACCGGACATCAGGCCTACGTCCACAAGATGCTCACGGGTCGGCGCGGGCGGTTCGACACCCTCCGGCAGCTGGGCGGCATCTCCGGCTTCCTCGTGCGCACCGAGTCCGAACACGATCAGTTCGGCGCGGGCCACGCCGGGACGTCGATCTCCGCGGCTCACGGCATGGCGCTCGCGCGTGACCTCAGGAAGGAGGACTTCCACGTCGTCGCCGTCATCGGCGACGGCGCGCTCACCGCGGGGCTCGCGTTCGAGGGCCTGAACAACATCGGCCACGACCAGCGGCGGGTCATCGTGGTGCTCAACGACAACGGCATGAGCATCGCGCCGAACGTCGGCGCGGTGTCGCGGATGCTCGAGGCCGTGCGTACCGCGAGCCCGTACCGCGGCGCGAAGCACGTGGTGCGGCAGCTCCTCGATCACATGCCGGCCGGCGAGCTCGCCGAGGAAGCCCGCCGCCGCATCTTCAATAGCCTGAAGGCGCTGCTCATCCCGAATCTGCTGTTCGAGCAGATGGGGTTCACCTACTTCGGGCCCGTGGACGGGCACGACTACGGAGCGGTCGAAAGCGTCCTGGCGAAGGCACGCGACTTCCGCGACGGACCGGTGTTCGTGCACCTGCACACGCAGAAGGGACACGGGTACGGTCCGGCTGAGGACGACAACGTGAAGTGGCATGGCGTCTCCGCGAGCGGCGCGTCCAAGCCGATGGCGCCGCAGTACACCACGGTCTTCGCGGACGGTGTGCGCGAGATCCTGAAGAGCGACGAGCGCGCCGTCGCGATCACCGCCGCGATGCCCGGCGGCACCGGCCTGCTTCCCCTCTTCACGGAATTCCCGCAGCGCCTGATCGACGTCGGCATCTGCGAGCAGCACGCGGTCACGATGGCGGCGGGCCTCGCGACGCAGGGGATCGTCCCCATCGTGGCGATCTACTCGACGTTCCTGCAGCGCGGATTCGACCAGGTGCTTCACGACGTGGCGGCACAGGATCTCTCCGTCGTGTTCGCCATGGACCGCGCGGGTATCGTCGGCGACGACGGACGCACGCATCAGGGCCTCTACGACATCGCGTATCTCCGTCCGCTGCCGGGCTTCACGCTCATGGCGCCGAAAGATGAGGCGGAGCTGCGCGACATGCTGTGGACCGCGTACCGGCACGCCGCCGCGCAGCGCGGTCCGATCGGCCTCCGGTTCCCGCGCGGTGTCGGCTTCGGCGTCACGCTTGCGGCGACAGCGAGCGAGCTGCCGATCGGCGTATCGGAGACACTGCGCGAGGGCGACGACATCGTCATCGTGGCCTACGGGCAGCCGGTCAACGCCGCGCTCGAGGCCGCCGAGACGCTCGCGCGCGAGGGGCTGCAGGCGACCGTCGTGAACGCGCGCTTCGCGAAGCCGCTCGACGCCCAGCGTTTGCTCGCGCTCGCCGCGCGAACGCCGCGGTTCCTGACGGTCGAGGAGCACGTCATCGCCGGCGGCTTCGGATCCGCGGTCGCGGAGCTGCTCCACGAACGCGGCGCTCGCGTCGAGCTCGAGATGCTCGGTATCCCGAACGAGCATGTCGACCACGGTTCGCAGAAGCAGTGGCGGCATCACTACGGGCTGGACGGGGAGGGGATCGCCGCGGCGGTCCGCGGACGCTGGCCGCAGCTCGTGCGCTCGCACCAGCCGGAGAGAACCGCCGGCTAGGCTACGCCATCACCTCGCTCTTCGCGGCGCCCATCAGCCGGTCCGCGCGCGCGATGAGCTCGTCCACGTCGAAGGGCTTCGCGAGGACCTCATGCACTCCGGTCGATGCGTTCGCCGACTCCGCGCGGTCAGGGAGGCTGGTGAGAAAGAGCACCGGCACGCCCTGCCAGTGCTGATCGCTGCGCAGCAGATCGAACACGTCGAGTCCGTTCAGGCCCGGCAGCTGGACATCTAGGATGAGCAGATCCGGGCGACGGGCGGTGATCCAATCCATCACCAGAGCACCGTTCGCGACGGCGTCGACGTCGACATCAAGTCGCTCGGTCAGGGCCTGGCGCAGCACGTCCTCGATGTCCGGCTCGTCCTCCGCAATGAGGACGCGTCTCACGAGACGAGCAGTGCCAGGATCCGAAGGAAGAGGCGCTCGCTGACGCAGACCTTACAGGTGCACATGGCGCCCCGCTCATGCACCCGCCTTGCCACCTGGCACGACCACTGCACCGGAGAACGCGCATGAGGAGTGAAGGGGTCTTGGGCGCGGTCCTTTCGGCCTTTCGCTCCGTCGCGACGCGAGTGGTCGCGCTGGCGCGATGGGGCTTTGAGTCATCCGAGGAGGAGCTGCCACCGCCACCGCCGCCGCGGCCCGGACCGCCACACGGACCGATCCCGGCGATCGATCTCCGGCGTGACCCCCGCCGGCGGGACGTGCCGCGCAGCGGAGGCGTTCCGCCTAGTTAGGGACGACGAATCGGAGGCACCGACGGCCGCGGCGGGTCGCTCCGGTCGTTGCCGCGGCGCTCGGCGCCGGTCCCAGGGGATGAGCCTTCGTTCTGGTTCTGCTCGATCCTGTCTTTCTTGCCCTTGGTGTTCGGAGTGTCCCTGCGCTCGACCTCGATCGCGCGGTCGACCGACTCCTGCGCCTTCTCGGGGAGGCGCGCCCTGAGCCGCTCCAGCACAAATTCGTGCTTCTCGCGCGCCACGTCAGCGACGAGCTGCGCGAGCTCGCTCTTGTCTTCATCCGGCGCCGCTTCCTGCAGCGCGTCGACCGCTTCGCGGAAGCGCGTGACGGCATCGGCGTACTCCTCCGACGCGGTCGGAGCCCTGTCGTCGCGAGCGGCCACGCGATCGAGCTCGCTGAGCCGCTGGTCCGCGATCTCCGCCAGCAGGCGCACCCGCTCGACCTCGTCGAACGCGAGCGCGACGCGGACTTCCTCCATCGCGCGCTTGAGACCGAAGCTCACGTCGCCCGGAACGCTTCCCGCGGCGGCGGAGCCGGCACCCATGACGAGCACCAGCGTGGCGAGACCGGCCGCCAGCGCAGGACGGAACCACGTGGTCCACGCGTTGTCGCGGCGCCTCGGCACGAGGATGACGGCCGCGTCGCGCATCAGCTGCGCGCGCAGCTCGCGGCGGAACTCGTCGCGCATCCGCGGGTCGGGGAGCTTCTGCTCGCTCAACCCAGTGCCTCACGCGATGGGATCAGCTGCCGCAGCGCGCCGAGCGCGCGGAACTGGATGCCGCGCACGGTGCCCTCGCGCTTTCCGATCAGCTTCGCGATCTCGTCGGTCGAGTACCCCTCGAGGAAACGGAGGACGATGACCTCCTGCTGCAGCGGAGTGAGCTGCTCGAGCGCCGTGCGCAGGGTCGCCTTGTCGGAGCCGGCGAGGACCTCGAGGTCGGGATCGACCGCGTTGTGCACCTCGGGGTGCAGGAGCGCGTCCTCGAAGGAGACCTGTCGGCCGCCTCGGCGGACGTGGTCGATGACGGCGTTGCGCGCGATGCGATAGAGCCATGCCAGGAATGCCTGGCGCGGCTCGTACCGCGGGATCGCTCGCAGTGCCTTCATGAACACATCACTGGTGAGGTCTTCCGCCTCGGCGTCGTCCCGCACTCGGTAGTAGACGTAGCGGTAGACGGCGCTGACGTGCCGGTCGTAGAGGGCTCCGAACGCTGCCGGGTCACCCTTTGACGCCTGTACGGCCAGAGCGGCATCCTCGTCCTTTCCACCAGGCGTAACGGTCGTGGCGAGGGGGTCGTTAGGCGCCATCACTCACCTCAACGAGGCCAGATAGGCGACCAGAGCGGCCAGATCCTCGGCCGATAGGTTGCCCGCGAGGCCCCTGGGCATTGAGTCCGGGTAGCCCGGTACCAGGTAGGCCCCCGGATCGGTGATCGACTGACGCAGGTAGTCCTCCGCGCTCATGCCTGGCACCCTCTTGCCGCCGACCAGGCCAGCCTCGTTCAGGGGCGGCCCCACCGGTCGGAACAGGTTGGAGATGCTCGGATCGTGGCAGGTCGCGCACCCCAAGGTGCGGTACACCTGCCTCCCGCGGGCTATCGGATCGGTCGCAACCGGCTCGGGAGCGCAGGCGATCGCCACGACCACGACGGCGAGGCTGCAGAGGCATAGCAGCCGCCCCATCATGCGGCGCGTGCCAGAGAACGCGCCGCCGCCGAAGAACGCATCGCTCAACGATGCCACGGTCCTCCTCGACGACCGAACGATCCTTCGGGGGATCTCTCTCGAGCTCCGCCCGGGCCTGACGCTGCTGCGAGGCACGAACGGCGCGGGCAAGACCACGCTGCTGCGCGCACTCGCGGGCCTGGTGCCGCTCGCGCGCGGGCGCCGGTCGCTGCCGGGCGGCCAGCCGCTCTACATCGGCCACCGCCCCATGCTCCTGCGCGGCCTCACCGCGCGCGAGAACCTCGCCTTCTTCGCCGCGTTCCGCGGCCTCGCCGCCAGCGGCGTCGGCGACGCGCTGCGCAAGTGGGGTCTCGGCGACGAGATGGACAGGCCGATCGAGCGACTCTCCGCCGGGCAGCGACGCCGCGCGTCGCTCGCGCGGATCGAGACGGAGCAGGTCCCGCTGGTCCTCCTCGACGAGCCGTTCGCGGACCTCGACTCGGACGCGCTCGTTCGCCTCCGCGCGGCGCTCAACACGGCTCTGGTCCGTGGGCAGGCGGTGCTCATGGCGACGCACATGCACCACGAGCTCGACCAGGACGCCGGGTACCGCTACGTCCTCGACTCGGGTTCGCTCCGCGAGACGTGAACGCCCTCGACCGCGCGCTGCTCGTGGCGGCACGGGAGCTGGCCGCCGAACGCCGGCACCCGGACGGCCTTGTCGCGGCTCTCACCTTCACCGGTCTCCTGGTGCTCATCGAGAGCCTCGCGTTCGGGCCTGGCCAGGCGCGCCAGCCCGGCGTGGCGAGCGCGCTCTTCTGGATCGCGATCCTGTTCGCGGCCACGCTCGTTGCGACGCGCTCCTTCGACCGAGAGCTCGAGGATGAGGCAATCGATGCCGTGCTCGTGCTGGAGGGTGGGCGCGAGGCGATCTACGCCGGCAAGCTGGTCGCGATCGCGGCCGTGCTGGCGATCGTCGCGCTCGCCGCCGGCGTGCTCTCGCTCGTGCTGCTCGATCTCGAGATCGCGCTCACCGGACATCTCCTCCTCATCGGCATGCTGGGGATCCTCGCGCTTTCGCCGGTCATCGTGCTCACCACGCTCATCGCGCTGCGCGTGCGTGCGCGCGTCGCACTGGTCCCGATCCTTTCGTTCCCGATCCTCATCCCGCAGCTCGTCGCGTGCACGCAGGGCGCGGCCGCTGCCCTGACCGGCGACGCGTCGGCGGCCCTCGGATGGGCGGGCATACTCGCGGCCTTCGCGCTCGTGTACGGCGTCCTCGGCCTTACCATCGTTCCTGCGGCCATCGAATGATCGAAACGACGACGGCGCCATTCCCCACCATCCGCGTCCGGCCCTGGCTGGGCGTCCTCGCGACCCTGAGCTCGGTGATCGCGACCTTCATGGCGCTCGTCTGGGCCCCTACCGACGCCGTTCAGGGCGACGTGTACCGGATCCTGTACGTGCACGTTCCGCTGGCCTGGCTTGCGTACCTCGCTTTCTTCGTCGTCTTCATCGCGAGCCTGGGCTGGCTGCTCACCAAGCGCCCGTGGTTCGACGCGCTCGCGGTCGCCTCGGCCGAAGTCGGCGTTCTCTTCACGGGCATGTTCATCGTCGCCGGTTCCATCTGGGCCAAGCCGACCTGGGGCGTGTGGTGGACGTGGGATCCGCGCCTCGTGACGACCGCGGTCATGTTCATGATGTACGTCGGCTACCTGCTGCTGCGATCGCTGTCGACGGACTTCTCACGACGCGCGACGCGCGCGGCGGTGCTCGGAGTCATCGCCGTGATCGACATCCCGATCGTGCACCTGTCGGTACTGTGGATGAACTCACTGCACCAGCTGCCCACGGTCATGCGCGCCGGCGGCAGCCCGTCGATCGACGCGGCAATGGGCACGACGCTGCTGGTGAGCGTCGTCGCGTTCACGCTCGTGTACCTGGCGTTCCTCGCCGAGCGCATGTCGATCGAGCTCGACCGCCAGCGTCGGATGTTCGAGGCTCGAGCGTGATAGAGAACCTGGGCTTCATCGTCGCCGCCTACGTCCTCGTGTGGGGCGGCCTCGCGGTGTACGTCATCTCCCTCATTCGGCGCCGTGGCAGTTGAGCCCATGGGAGCGCGCCGCGTCCTGCTGATCGCGGTGCTCGCCGCCGCGGTGCTGATCGGATTTGTCGCGGTGCAGAACCTCGCGACCTCGGCGGTCTACTACCTCACGCCGACCGAGGCACGCGAGCGCGGTGTTGCCGCGGGCACCGCCGCGCGCCTCGGTGGGCAGGTGGACGTGGGGAGCCTGCGCTACGAGCCGCGGACGCGCGAGCTGCGCTTCGTCCTCTCCGACGGCACCACCCGCGTCACCGTCATCGGAAGCGGCGCGCCGCCCGCGCTCCTGCGCGAGGGAGCGGGGGCGGTCGTCGAGGGAACGTTCGCGCCGGACGGGACCTTCCGCGCGACGCAGGTCATCGCGAAACACGACGAGCAGTACGCCCCGCCGCCACCGGGGGCGACCCCGAGCCACCGCACGCCTTGAACCTCACCTTCGCCGACATCGGCACGGGCGCGCTGCGCGCGGCGCTCCCACTCGCGATCTGGGGGATCGGCGCCGCCGCCTACGCGGTGGCGAAGCGCGACGGCCGAGCGCTCGCGAGCGCGCGCTGGTCCGCGCTCATCACCTTCCTGCTGATCGTTCTCGCCGCGCTCGCGATGGTCGGGGCACTCGTGACGCACGACTTCAGCATCGCGTACGTCGCGCGCAACAACGCGCTGGAGACGCCGCTCTTCTTCACGGTCATCTCCCTCTGGGCCGCGCTCGAGGGCTCGATCCTCCTGTGGACCGCGATCCTCGCCGGAGCCACCGCGTACGTCGCGTGGCGTGGCACGCCCGCGCTCCCACGGCTGGCCACGACGGCGCTGGCCGTCCTGATGGTCATGTGCGCGTTCTTCCTGCTGCTCGTGACGACGCCCGCGGCGGATCCTTTCGTGCGGAGCGCGATCGTTCCCCTGAACGGGAGCGGTCCGAACCCGCTGCTCCAGAACCATCCGCTCATGGCGCTGCACCCGCCACTCCTCTATCTCGGCTACGTCCTCTTCTCCGTGCCGTTCGCCTACGCGATCGCGTCGCTCATCCTGGGCGAGGGCGGTGACCGCTGGCTCGTGGCGACGCGGCGTTACGCCCTCGTGTCGTGGGCGCTGCTCGGCGTCGGCATCGTCGCCGGCGCGTGGTGGTCGTACGCGGTCCTGGGCTGGGGCGGCTACTGGGCGTGGGATCCGGTCGAGAACGCGGCGATCATGCCGTGGCTCGTCGCGACGGCGTATCTCCACTCGGTGATGGTCGAAGAGAAGCGGCGCCTCCTCCGCAGCTGGAACCTGTCGCTCGTGATCGCGACGTTCGCGCTCACGATCCTCGGCACGTTCCTCACGCGCAGCGGCGTCGTGAACTCGGTGCACGCATTCAGCCTGTCCGCGATCGGGCCGCTCCTGCTGGGCTACCTCGTCGCGATCGTCGTCCTGTCCGTGGGCCTGCTCCTGTGGCGCCTGCCGATGCTGCGCGACTCCGGCACGGTCGGCGCGCCGCTGTCGCGCGAGGCGGTCTTCCTCTTCCAGAACGTCATCTTCGTCGCCGCGACGCTGACCGTGCTGCTCGGCACCCTCTACCCCCTCATCGCCGAGGCGCTGAGTGGCGCGCAGCTCTCCATCGGACGTCCGTACTTCGACCGCGTCGGGGTGCCGCTCGCGCTGGCGCTCTTGTTCCTCATGGGCATCGGCCCCCAGCTGCCGTGGCACGGCGCGTCGCGCGCGACGCTGGAGCGCCAGTTCACGACGCCCATCGTCGCCGCCGCGGGCGGCGCCCTGATCGCGATCGCGACCGGCCTGGGCGGCGCGTTCGCGGTGCTCACCTACGCGCTCGCCGCGTTCGTTGCGGCGACGGTCGTGCAGGAGTTCGCGCGCGGGATCCGCGCGCGGCGCGCACTGCACGGCGAGAGCGGCGGCGCCGCGCTGGCGAACCTGCTGAGGCGGAACGGCCGCCGGTACGGCGGGTACGTCGTGCACCTCGGGATCGTGCTGATCGCGGTCGCGGTGGCGACGAGCGAGTCGAAGACGATCGAGGTCGAGCGCACCGTAAGCACCGGCGAGCGCTTCGACGTCGCTGGATACACCGTCGGCTACGGTGGACTTCGGACGGTGAACGAGCCACAGCGGGACCTCGTCGTCGCGGACCTCACCATCACGGGGGGCGGCACGGAGCAGCGCCTCCATCCGGCGGTCGCGTTCTTTCCGAACGCGACGCAGGCCATCGGCTCGCCGGGCATCGCCGCGGGGCTCCGAGATGACGTCTACACGATCCTGGCCGCGTACGACACGACCGGGCAGTCGTGGGCGACGATCCGCGTCCTGGTCATCCCACTCGTCTCCTGGCTCTGGCTCGGCGGCGCGGTCGTTGGCCTGGGCGCGGTCATCGCGGCCCTGCCGCAGCCGAAACGCCGCGAGGTTACGCGTCCGCTCGCCCAGGCGTCGTCCGCGACGGTGGGCGACTAGTCTCAATGCCACGCTGGCTGCGTTACTCCATCGTCGCCGGCATCGCTGCGCTGGTCGTCGTCCTGATGCTCTCGTTCCGCTTCGATCCGCGCGACATCCGCGCCGTCACGCTGAACAAGCCCGCGGCGGCGTTCACGGCGGAGAAGCTCGACGGGACCGGCACGCTCTCGCTCGGCGACTACGCGGGCAAGGTCGTCGTCCTCAACTTCTTCGCGTCGTGGTGTCCACCGTGCAAGGTGGAGAACCCCGCCCTCATCCGTGTCTGGGAGCGTTACCGCACCAGCGACGTGGTGCTGATCGGCATCGTCTACAACGACTCGACGGCGAGCGCGCGCGCCTACGTGGAGGCGAACGGCGTGACCTGGCCGACGGTGCAGGACGCCGACGGGCGCATCGCCTTCGCGTACGGGGTACGCGGTCCGCCCGAGACGTACTTCATCGGACGCGACGGCATACTGACCGCCCGGCACATCGGGGAGATCACCGAGGCGGCGCTCGTGGCCGGCATCGACGCGCTCCGCGCGCAGGCCGCACGGTGACACGCGGGCGCGCGCTCATCCTGGTCGCGCTCCTCGCGATCCTCGGCGCGGTCGCGTGGAGCGTGCGTCCGCAGGATGTGAGCGCGGCCGAGCGCGTCGACCGCATCACGAGCGAGCTGCGCTGCGTGACCTGCCAGGGTCTGTCGGTGAGGGACTCGCTCGCCCCAAGCGCGCGGCAGATGCAGGGTCTCGTGGCGCAGCGTGTCTCCGAGGGCCGGACCGACGATGAGATCCGAGCCGAGTTCCGGGCGTCGTACGGCGACTGGGTCTTGCTCTCGCCGTCGACCTCCTCGTGGAGCGGGCTCATCTGGCTGGTGCCTCTCGCCGCGCTGGCCGCGGGCCTGGCCGTCGCGCTCGGCCGCGTGCGGGCGGCGGGAGCTCCGAGCACGCTCACGCCGTCGCCGCCCGAGGTCGCCGCGCTGCGCGAACGCGTCGCGCGCGAGGAAGCGCTCGATCTGCCCCACGCGGATGGCGCCGAGTGAGCTACCTGCTCTTCACGACGCTGTTCCTCGCGGGCCTCGCGCTCGCGGTGCGCCCGCTGCTCGCGCGACGCGCGATAGCGTGGCCCGCCGAGGCACTCGACGCGCACGACGACGTTGCCCGCGCGGTCAGCTCGCTCCGCGATCTCGAATTCGCGCGCGCCGCCGGCACGATCGCGCCCGAGGACCACGAGCGGCTCCGCGGCCTGCTCGAGCGAGGCGCCTTCGTCCATGAGCGCGCGGAGCGGTCGGTGCCGGCGCCGTGGCGGACGCTCGCGCTCGCCTCGCTGCTCGCCGGCATCGCGGTGGTTCTCGTCGTCGTCGAGCTGCCTCGCGCGGCGGGCGATCGCGTTCCGGGCGTGCCGATCACCGGATCGGTGCCCGCGCCCACGCTCTCTGAGCTGGAGGCGCGCGCGAAGGCCACCCCGCGCGATGTGCCAACGCTGCTCGCGCTCGCGGACGCGTATGTGAGCGTGGACCGCGTGAGCGACGCGGTCGCGACCTATCAGGCGGTGCTCACGATCGACCGAGACAGCGTCCCGGCCCTCAACGGCATCGGTTTCATGCTGTTCCGCTCCGGTGAGATGAACGGCGCGCGTCTCGCGGCCGATCGCGTGCTGGCCCTGCGTCCGAAGGACCCGGACGCGCTGTTCCTGAGGGGCCTGGTGCAGTACCGCAGCGAGGACTGGCGCGGTGCGGTGGACACGTGGGCGGTGTTCCTCGACGTGGGCGAGTTCCATCCCGCGGCGGCGATGGTGCGACCGCTGTACGAGGAAGCGCGGAAGAAAGCGGGACCCTGACGCGACGGTCGTCTAACATTTGGTCCAGACGGGCGCCGTCCTGTCTCACACGGCGGCTATGGTGTAATGGCAGCACTGATGGTTGTGGACCATCCAGTAGCAGTTCGAAACTGCTTAGCCGCCCCGCAGATCGAGTTCAGGGCTTCGCGCTGAACGGCTTCACGTTCGTCCGGCCATCGGCGCTCCGGCTCACCTCCACGCTCGCGCGGCCCTGCCTGTCGGCGCTGACCGTGACGGCCGCCGCGACCGGCGCCAGACCACGGTCCACGACCGTCGTCCGCACGTCGACCTGACCGGCGGCGGTGCGCACCAGCGCGTCGAGGCGACCGTCCGAAACGTTCGGGAGCACGACCTGGAGCTTGCCATCGTTCGTCCTCACGAGCTGCGCACCGGGGGTCTCGAGATGCTTCCTGCCGTTCCTGTCCATGCCGTTCGCGCGGCCCTGCGCGTCGATGACCAGCGCGTTCTGATCGTCGAAGGTCATGGTGAGCGTGCGCTCCGGCTGCGGCGCCGTGGCCGCCGGCGCGGGACGCTCGTTCCTCTGCTGCGCATGCGTCTTGCCCGCCGGAACCGCGACGTCAACCGTGTGGCCCGGACGCGCCGGATCCGCCACGCGGGCGAGGACGGTGCCTTCGGTCGTCGTGACGACCGTCCGGTCGCCGTCGCTGTCCACTTCGAACGTCGTGCCGCGCACGGAGGCCGTGCTCGCAGGCGTTCTCACTTCGTACCTGGAGTTACCGGTGATCAGGCGGGTCACGACGTGCCAGGTCCGGCCGAAGCTCTGCCGCATGACGACGACGGTGCTGCCGTCCTTCAGCGACGACGCGTTCTCGATCGTCAGCTCGCTGTTCGGCTCGATGCTCACCGTCGAGCCCTCGAAGTACGTGAGGATCGCGCGCGCGTCTCCGGCGGTCCGAACGGCGTCGCCGGCGGTGAGGACCTCACCGTCGGTCGCGCTGACGAAGGAGGCGTTCGCGCCGTGGCGCACCTGGACGTCGCCCGAGATGATCGTCACGGTCGTCGCCGCGCCGAGCGCGGCGCCGCCAAATCCGCCACCCACGCCGAACGCCATGAGCACGAGGGCGCCGAGGAGAACGGGCGCGATGGCCTTTCGCAGGCGTCCCGGGCCCGTGTTTCCCCTCATCCGCACCACACCAGCGGTCTTACCCACCTTCACCACCGCGCGTAACCCTATGCGGCGATCTCGAGCGCTCATCTGCCGTTCGGGGGACAGGCAGTCTCAGCGATGTAGCGGGTGGTACTAGTCGCGCGGCGGCGAGTACTCCGACAGAGTGACCAGGAATGGCCGCGTGCGGCCGGCCTGGATCGTGAGTGGCTCCGCGAGTCCGGACTTCGCGAAGACGGCGACGCGCAGGCCATGAAGCCGCTCGGTGCGACGCTGCCACTCCGTTCCGCACACCGGACACGCGAAGGGCCCGTCAGCCATGCGCTCGCCGTGTGACAGGAGGATCTTCGCGCAGCACCGCTCGACGTTCGGTTGGTGCCCGTCGGCGGCCCCCAGGTACTGGAACGACGCCTGCGGTCCGACCCGCGTGCGGCGCGTGAAGCTCCGTCCGTCGGCGCGCCGGTACGCATCCGTCCCGGTCTTCGTCCACTCTGTCGCGCACTCCGGGCAGCGGAACGCGCGATCGGGCTGATAGAAGCCGCCCCACTCGATGATCCAGTCCTCGCAGCAGTCCGCGAGGATGACACGCTCGCTCATCGCTCGCCTCGCAGCAGCCAGCACAGGATCGCCTTCTGCGTGTGCAGCCGGTTCTCGGCCTGGTCGAATACGACGCTCTGCGGCCCGTCGACGACCTCGTCGGTGATCTCCTCACCGCGGTGCGCCGGGAGATCGTGCATCACGATCGCGTCGGGCTTCGCGTGCTGCAGCAATGCGGCGTTCACCTGATAGCCGGCGAACGCGCGCCTGCGTCGCTCGTACTCCTGTTCCTGTCCCATGCTCGTCCATACGTCGGTGTAGACGACGTCTGCGTCGCGCACGGCAGCGATCGGATCGTTACCGAACTCGACCGAGCCACTGGCTTCAGCCGCCTTACGCGCCGCGAGCTCGCGGTAGCGGGGCGACGGCTCGAATCCGGCGGGCGTCGCGACACGCATACGGCCGGATCGCAGCACCACGGCGAGCATCAGTGAATTGAGGACGTTGTTCCCATCGCCAACGTACGCGACCGTCACGTTTCGCAGGTCGCGGCCCTTCTTCTCGCTGATCGTCAGGATGTCCGCCAGACCCTGGCACGGGTGGGACAGATCGGAGAGGCCGTTGATCACGGGGATCGATGCGAAGCGAGCGAACTCCTCGATCGTCTCGTGGGCGTTCGTCCGTAGGACGACGGCGTCGACCATTCGGCTCACGACTCGCGCAACATCGGCCACGCTCTCGCGTCGACCGAGGCCGACCTCCTGGGGTGACAGGTAGGCGCAGTGTCCGCCCAGCTCGGTCATGCCGACATCGAACGAGAGACGCGTACGCAGGCTCGGCTTCTCGAAGATCAGCGCGAGCGTGCGCCCCTGAAGCAGCGGCTCGCGCCGCGCTCGCTCCGCCTTGAGCGCCGAGGCGCGTTCGAGCAGGTACGCGAGCCCGCCTGGATCGAGCTCGGCGATGGAGACGAAGTGGCGCACGCGCGCCCACACCGCGGTCACAGGGCGCGGAGAGCCGGTCGCCGACGCTGCTCGACGAGATCGACGAGGGCGCGGGCCACGCGCTCGGGGTCGTGACGGATGGTGTCCTGCTTCAGCCACAGGTCGCGCGGTCCGCTCCACTTGTCGATGATCGGCGCGGTCACCGGCCGCACGCCCAGGGCGCGGATGCGACCCAGCTCGTCGGCCGTGGGGTCGAGCAGCTCGAGACCCCGCTCCGCGTAGTGCACGCGGAGGTGCGCGGGCGGCGGGTCGTCGTTCACGAGCGCGACGTCGAGACCGGACCCGCCTAAATAGTCCTGCGCCGCGCGCACGTGGTCCGACAGCGACAGCGTGTCGGTCTGGCCAGGCTGGCGCGTCGTGTTCGCGACGTAGACGACGAGGCCCTCCGCGTTCGCGATGGCGCGCGCGATCTCCGGCACCAGCAGGCACGCGCACACGGTCGTGTACAGGCTTCCCGGTCCGAGCGTGATGAGGTCGGCCGACGCGATCGCCTCGACACTTCCCGGCGTGGCGCGGACGTGCGCGTCCTTGAGGAAGACGCGCGCGATCGGCACCTTCCCGGTCTCGCGGACGCTCACCTCGGTCTCCACGATCCTGCCATCGGTGAGCTCGGCGCAGAGGTGCGTGTTGTACAGCGTGACGGGCAGGACGCGGCCGCGGAGCTTGAGGAGGCGCGAGGCCTCCTCGACGGCGGCGAGAAAGGACCCCTCCTGCTGTGTCAGGGCCGCCAGGAAGAGGTTGCCGAAGGCCATGCCGTTGAGGTCCTCGCTCTTGTCCGTCTCGAAGCGGTGGTTGAACAGTCGCGCGAGGACGGGGTCTCCCTCCGCGAGGACCGTAAGGGCGTTGCGGATGTCGCCGGGCGCGGGCACGTCCAGGGCAATGCGGACCTTGCCCGTCGACCGTCCGGAGTCGGTGACGGCGATGAGTCCGGTGATGGCGGACGTGTAGGCGCGCAGGCCTGCCATCACGGTGGGCGCGCCCAGCCCGCCGCCCACGCAGACGACCTTCAGCGGCTCCACTGCCGCATCTTCGCAGATATGCACCCTCTTGCTAGCCTGAACGGCGTGAAGCGTGCAGGCGCGTTCCTCCCGCTGTGGGCCCTGCAGTTCGTGATCGGGATCGTCGCGGTGCTGCTCGC
>DATKCP010000181.1:0-4097 GCA_035513115.1 Candidatus Limnocylindria bacterium
CCGGCGGTCTGCGCCTCCGCTGCGGTCAAGACGTTCCGCAGTAGCAGCGCGGTGGTCACGGTCCCGACGCCACCGGGCACGGGGCTGAGCGCTCCTGCCACGCTCGCGACGCTGTCGGCGTCGACATCCCCGACTATCCCGGCCGGAGTGACGTTGATGCCCGCGTCGATGACCGTCGCGCCGGGCGCGATCATCCCGCCGGTGAGGAACCCCGCGCGCCCCACCGCGACAACGACGACTGCCGCGCGCCTTGTGACTGAGGCGATGTCGGACGTGCCCGTATGCGCCACGGTCACCGTCGCGTCCTCGCTAACCAGCAGCGCCGCCGCGGGACGGCCGACGACGGTGCTGCGCCCGACGACGACCACATCCGCGCCGGCCAGCGGGATCCTGTGAAACTTGAGAAGCTCGATGATCGCTTCAGCGGTCGACGGCACGAATCGCGGCCTGCCTTCGAGTAAGAGCCCGACGTTGTAAGGATTCATTCCTTCGACGTCCTTCTGTGGCGGGATGTGATCGACCAGCTGACGCTCGTGGAGCCTAGCTGGCAGAGGGGTCAGCAGGAGGACGCCGTGCAGCGCGCGATCGCTGCCCATGCGATCGAGCTCCGCCATGACCGTCTGCTCGGTGGCATCGCGGTTTAGCGAGACGTCTCGGACAGTGATGCCAAGCGACCTGCCGCCGCGCACGAGTCGCTGCAGATACGTGTTCGCGGCGGGATCGACACCGACCGAGATCACGGCAAGCGCGGGATGGATGTCGCGAGAGCGAAGGACGTCGGATCGTTCGCGCGAGCGCGCGTTCAACCGCTCCGCGAGCGGTCGCCCGTGCAGCAGCCGCATCAGCGCGCGATGCGCGTCTCGACGAAGTCCGTGATCCGCTTGCGCTGCGCTTCGGCGCCGTCGAGCGCGCGGTCGAGGTCCTCGGAGAGTGCCTTGACCTGCGCGGGGTCCTTCACGGATGCGAGATTGATCATCACGTTCAGAGAGGCGCCGCGCAGCGCGGCCTCGGCCATGAGCGCGCCGACTCCGATGTCGCTTGCCGTGGCGGGCGTCGCCTTCGCGATGCCACGCTCGCACGCGTCGAGGAGGCGGCGGCTGGTCTTCGCGACCTCCAGTGGGACGCGCGATGCAGCGAGCAGGGCCGCTTGGATCCGTTCGGTGCGCTCGCGCTTCTCGTCGTCGGTCGCTTTTGACAGCTTCATCGCCTGCGCGACGCCACCGTAGGCGGCGCTGTCATCGTCCACCAGGCGGAGGAAGTCCGCGCGGAGGTTGTCCATCTCCGTGATGTAGTCCGCGAACCAGGTGTCCTCGGATTTGCGCGCGGCGATACGTGCCACCATCGCGGCAAGCGCCGCTCCGAGCGCGCCCGCGTACGCCGCCGCGCTGCCTCCACCGGGCACGGGAGTATCGGAGGACAGATCGTCGGTGAACGCGCGTAGGGTGCGGTCGACGAGCCGTTTGGTCATGGGAACCGCGAGAGTGTACGTGCTACGATTCCGCCGAAGTTCAGACGCGGTCCTTTTTCATCCAGAAGAGGCTGAGGGAACGGCCCGATGACGCCTCGGCAACCAGCGGAGGCCCGCTACGGTGCCAACTCCGGCCCTGAGGAACAGGGAAAGATGAGAGAGGGTCGACCCGTGAGGGGCGACTTCTCTTGAAATAGAGAGAGGTCGTTTTTATTTGAGCAACCTGGCAGCGCTCCTCCGGCAGGGCGAGTTCGTGGTCACCGCAGAGCTCAATCCGCCGAAGGGCGCGTCCGGAGCGGTCGTGAAGCGGCGGGCGGACGTGCTCAAGGGCAACGTCGACGCCGTGAATGTCACCGACAGCAACCGCGGCATCCCGGCGATGGCCGCGATCCCGGCGGCGCTGTTCGTGCGCGAGTCAGGCGTCGAGCCGATCGTTCAGGTCACCGGTCGAGACCGGAACCGCATCGCGCTGCAGGCCGATCTGCTAGGCGCGTCCGCGCTCGGCATCGCCAACTTCCTGTTCATGAGCGGGGACGACCCCAAACACGGGAATCATCCTGACGCCGTTCACGTGAAGGATCTGGACGGGGTCGGGCTGGTGAAGATGGCGGTGACGATGCGTGACCAGCACAAGTTCCTGTCGGGCGACGAGATCCGTCAGGCTCCGGATTACTTCATCGGCGCGACCACCTCTCCGTTCACCAAGCCGATGTCCGCCGACCTCGATAGGACCGTTGAGAAGATCAACTCCGGCGCGGACTTCCTGCAGACGCAGCCCGTCTTCGATCTCGCGACGTTCAGCCAGTGGCTGGCAGAGCTGCGGCGCGTCGGCGGCGGCCGCGAGGCCGCGGTGATCGCGGGCGTTTTGGTCCTCCGCTCTGCCGATCAAGCCGAGCGTCTGGCGCGCGTCCCGGGCATCACGCTCGGCCAGGAGGTCATCGACCGGATCAAGAAGGCGTCCGATGGAGAGCAGGAGGGTCTCGCCATCGCCATCGAGATGGTCAAGTCGCTGCGTGCGCTCCCGGGCGTTCACGGCGTGCATATGTACGCGATCGAGTCGCCCGAGGCCATCGTCCAAGTCATAGAGCGGGCGGGCCTGCTGCCACGACCCAAAGTGAGGAGTGACCCATGAAGACGACCGTGATCGGCGCGTACCCGAAGATCTCGGATGAGCATCAGGACCTGCGCCGGGCGCTGCACCGCCACGACCGTGGAGAGCTCGATGCTGATGGCCTGGCGAATGTGTTGGATGAGAGCACGCGATGGGCGATCGGCGAGCTCGACTGGGCCGGCATCGACGTGATCAACGACGGCCAGGTCCGCTGGGACGACCTTCTCGCCCCGTTCGCACGCGCGTGGAGCGGCTGCGACCGTGGAGCGCTGGAGCGCTTTTACGACAACAACACCTACTTCCGGCAGCCGGTCATCACCGGACCGATCACGACCGAGGGCAGGACCCTGGTACGCGACTTCGAGTTCGCGCGCGGCGCCGCCCGCGGCCAGCTGAAGGCCGCCGTGTGCGGTCCGCTCACGTTCGCGACGCTCGCCGAGGACCGCCACTACCGCTCGCTCGAGGACCGCACGCTCGCCGTGGCCGACGCGATCGCCCTGGAGATCCGCGGACTCGGCGCGGCCGGCGCGACGCTGGTCGATGTCGAGGAGCCGGCGCTGGTGGCGCGTCCGGAGCACTTCGCTCTCGCGCGCGCCGCGATCGAACGGCTCGCGCTGGCCGGAGTGCCGCTCGCGCTCCAGACCTACTTCTTCCCCGCCGACCCGCTGCTCGACGCGCTCGCCGCGTTCCCGGTCGCGCAGATCGGGATCGATGTCCGTAGCCGCGAGACCCACGTCCTCGAGAAGCTGAGCACGCTGCGCCAGACCGTCGTTCTCGGTATCGTCGACGCTCGCAATACGCGCGTGGAAACGGAGAGCGAGCTGGTCGCCCTCATCGAGGCGGCGCTGCGGCGGATCCCCGCGGACTACCTCTGGCTCGCACCAACGACGGGGCTCGAGTACCTGCCGCACGACGTCGCGGTGCAAAAGCTGAAGGCGCTCGTCGCGGCGGCCCGCGCCACGGGAGGGGTGAAGGCATGAGCGATCAGATCCTGCTGACGACCACCGTCGGCTCGTTCGGCAAACCCGACTACCTACAGAAGGCGCGCAACGCTTTCGCGCGTGGCAAGCTCGGCGAGTCGGAGCTGACCGACCTGGAGCGCAAGGCGACCGAGGAATGGATCCGCCGGCAGGAGCGCCTCGACCTCGACATCCTCGTCGACGGCGAGAT
Organism: Candidatus Limnocylindria bacterium; assembly: GCA_035513115.1. Lineage (GTDB taxonomy): Bacteria > Chloroflexota > Limnocylindria > P2-11E > P2-11E > CF-39. The sequence goes on from DATKCP010000181.1 coordinate 3,750, forward strand.
GTACCGCGGCGACATGGTCGCGTACTTCGCGGAACGCCTCGAGGGTTTCCGCATCGGCGGCCTGGTGCGCTCCTACGGGAACCGCTACTACCACAAACCCATCATCGCCTCGAAGGTTGGGCGCCCAAAGCCCATGACGGTCGATTGGTACCGCTTCACGCAGGCGCTCACGGACCGCCCGGTGAAGGGCATGCTCACGGGCCCGTACACGATGCTCGATTGGTCGTACAACGAGGCCTACAAGACGCGCCGCGATGCGGCGCTCGCGTTGGCGGAGGTCGTTCGTCAGGAGGCGGAGGATTTGCAGGCCGCCGGTGCGCGCTACATCCAGATCGACGAGCCCGCGAT
>DATKCP010000182.1:0-2184 GCA_035513115.1 Candidatus Limnocylindria bacterium
GAAAACGGCGGCGCGCATCCGTGCGGACGCCTCACCACCCCTCGTCGCGCCACTGGTAACGATGATCTTCGCTCGACCGGGGCCCCGCCGATATGCGTCGGCGAACGCCTCGCCGCCCAATAGCGGCAGGGCGAGATCGAGCAGGATCACGTCCGGATCGCGCTCGGCGCACGCAGCCAGCCCTGCGGCGCCGTCGGCAGCCTCGACCGCGACGTACCCCGCATCGGCGAGGGCCGACCGGATCAGGCCGCGGAGTTCATCGTCATCCTCGACGACCAGGACGCGCGGCGGCGGGGCAGTCACCGTAATCAAACGTCCCTACCCGACTTGCGTTAGGCCCTGGGCGTCGCCTTCGGCTTGAACATCGCGTGCAGGATGAGAGCGAGCACGACGCCGACGGCCATCGCGATCCACCAAAGACCGACGAGCGTCTCCGGATAGGTCAGGCCGAGGACGGCGTCGAGCGAGTACCGCCCGTTGCCGATGAGCGCGACGGCAAGAGCGCCGGCGGCCAACGGCACCGGGAACTCCCAGCCGCCGTCGCCCGCCCAGAAGCCCTTCGGCACGTGCGCGACGATCGTCACGACGACGAGATCGGCGAAGACGACCGCGGCAGGGAAAGGACCGAACAGACCGAGCGCGACGAGGATGCCGCCCAGTGCTTCGGCCCCGATCGCGACCCAGGCCCAGAAGATCCCGGGCTTGAAGCCGAGATAGCTCTCGAACCAGCCGGCGGTCCCGGCGGGCGATCCGCCCTTGCCGACCCAGCCGAGCTTCATGAAGCCGTGCATCGCGATCACGACACCGACCGCGATCCGCAGGACGAGCAGCGCAAGATCCGTGTTATCCACCGATGGCCTCCTGAGGCGCGAGAGTGATCACAGCCGCAGCGGCTTGATGTCGGCGAAGACCGCCGACGGATCGTCCTTCCAGCGCGCGGGCTGGACGTCGATGTACAGCTCGATCTCGTTGCCGTCCGGATCCTCGATGTAGAGGCTGTGCGTCACGCCGTGGTCGGACGCGCCAACGATCTTCGCGCCCGCGGCCTGGAGCGCATCGCGCGCCTCGCGCAGCTCGTCGTCGGTCTCCCCCACCTTCAGGCCGAAGTGATAGAGGCCGAGACGCCGGCCCTTCGGGAGGGGAGCCGCGCTGGGACCCACTTCGATGAGCAGCAGCTCGTGGTGCGTGCGGCCCGAGGTGAACGCCGCGGCGGGGAACTGCATCCCGCCTTCGGGCGTGATCTCGCTCCAACCGAGCAGCTCGCCGTAGAAGCGGCGCGAGCGCGCGAGATCCTTCACGTACAGCACGAGATGGCCGAGCTCTTTGACCTGCATCATGTCCTCCCCGTGGCGCTGATCGGTGGAACAGCGGGCGGGCCCGTCTTGTTCCCGGCGCGAGCTCAGCCCGCCTCGGCGACGTGCATCGCTCGCGCCAGGAAAGCGGCTCGTTCTGACACAGCGAGCCTCCGCTCGCCGTCGTCCTCGAGCAGAGCAGCGTCCCAGGCGGTCCGGCCGACGATGTAGCCCCGTGCGCCCCCGCGCATCGCGTCACGCAGCTGGGCGAGGAAGGTGTCCTCATCCGTCCCGCCGCCGAGGAGCACCCACGGGACCGCTCCGCAGGCACGCGTGAGCGCTTCGCACAGGGCTGCGCTCCCCGGGTACTGCAGCTTCAACACGTCGGGGCCCAGGCGCGCGAGCCGGCGCGCGGTCTCCACCACGGCCGCGCCGAGCTCCGGCACCTCGCCGTACACGATGGGCTCGATGATCGAGAGCACGCCCGCCGCGCGGCATTCGGCGACCACGCGCGCCACCATCTCCTCCTGGATCCGCGCCGCGTCGCCGAGGTCGGGTCGGTACGGGAGCAGCAGCTTGCATCCGATGGCCCCCAGCGCCGCGGCGCGCGAGGCATCGACATCGCCGAGCAGCGTCGTGATGCGCCCCTCGCCGAGCGATTCGTATCCCTGCGCCTCGAGCGGCACGACGAGTGGTGTCCCCTCCAGCTCGGTGAACGCGTCGAGGCCGAGCTCGACGTCGAGGAGAACGACGGTGGCCAGCGGCGCGAGCCTGCGCACCAGCTCGACCTTGAGCGCCCGAAGCGAGGCAGCGTCGTCGGGATAGCCATGCCGGCGCGCGGCCACGCGAAGGCTGTCGCGGTGATCCAGCGCGAGGCCACACACCGCGCCAC
>DATKCP010000183.1:0-16820 GCA_035513115.1 Candidatus Limnocylindria bacterium
GAGGACGACAAGGGCTGCCGCGATCAGGGATGGCGATCCTCCCCTCGGTTGCGCGGTGGAGCCGATTGCCGGGATCACCATGCTGGGATCGCCACTCGATGTCAGATCAGGTCTCGCTTGCGCGTCGCGGCGTGCTATGGCTCCTCGCTGCCGGCAGCGGAACGACCCTCCTCGGAAATCAGCTTCCGGAACAGCCGCCGCCGGGTTGGGAGAGCGGCGGCAAGCCGCCGCACTCCGAAGGATTACCAGCTGTGAACGGTGCCGTCGGTGGAGTTCAGCTTCTTCTCGATTCGTGAACTTCCTGCGCCGCGCGCACTCCGGATGCGAGAGCTCCCTCCATGGTTCCGCGGAGGATCGTCGTGTGCTCGCCCGCGAAGTGAATCCTCCCGTGCGGGCGCTGCAGAGGCTCGAGAAAGCGGATCACCTGGCCGGGTGCGGGGGCTGAGACGCAGGCCAGCGACTCCGGCTCGCGGCTCCACGCCTGCACCACGCCTCCTTCCACGTGGCGGCCGATTCCCGGATGCACTTCCTCGAGAGCGCGAACGGTCCGCTCGATGATCGCATCGTCGGTCTCGGCCAACATGCTGCGCGCGCGCTCGCCGGTGAGCTGGCTCTCCAGGATGGCGCGTTCCGAGGCGCTCCCTCCCTTCTCCGCCGGATGCGTGAATACCGCGCCCGCGGGACGATCGGTGAGCGCCGAGCCGGTGACTCCCTCGTCGAACCAGAAGCCGCGCTGCACCTGGACGTAAGTGCGCGTGATGTGCGCGTACGGAAGCTCGGCGATCGCATTTCTTTGATCGGGAGGAAGCGCCGGCTCGATTCGGATCCCGCGCAAAACGGTCGCGGGGATGGTGCAGACGACTCGGTCGCCGCCGAAAGAGACCGGGCTGCCTGCTCGTGTGGCGGCGATCTCGACGCCCGATCCCGTGTCTCGAATCGCGCGGACGCTCGTCCCGTAGTGGATGCGCGAGGCCAGTTTCCCCGCCATCGCCGTCGGCAGGTTGTCGTTTCCTCCCGCGAGCGTGAACGGCATGCCCGTCGAGAAGAGCGCCATGTCCGAGACGACGGATGCGAGCGCGGATGCGGAATCCATCGAGGGGCCGAACCACTGCGTGTCGCGAATCAGGTCGATCGCTCCCTCGGAAGCGCCCTGCGAGCGCAGGTACTCTCGAGGAGTCATCTGGTCGAGCCTCGCGAGCCGCTTCCATGAGTCGAACTCCTTCGCCTCCGGCGGCAGCGTCTCCAGCAGATAGCGCGTGACGAGTCCCCACGGTCCGAGCGGCTGCTCCTCGGCGGTCAGCTCGTAGGGCCATTGCGTCGATTCGCCGGCAGCGAAGCGTTTCCCTCGGAGATGATGGAGCTGCGGCACCGATGGAAAGACCCAGTCGACCCGTTCGAGCCCGAGCGCATCGATGTAGCGGTTCGCGTGCGTGTAGCTCGTCGAGAAGGCGACGGCTCCCGCGTCTGCATAGAGCCCGTCCGCGAACGGATCGCGCAGCGTGTGGACGCGTCCTCCCGGCCGGGTCCTCGCCTCGAGCAGCGTCACCTCGTGTCCCGCAGCGTCGAGCTCCCACGCCGTGGCGAGCCCGGCGAGCCCCGCCCCGAGCACCACGACCCGCATCGGAGCATCGGTGCGCGCGAGCACCTGCGCCGAGCCGGCCCGCGTGGAGACCATCAGCCCGGCCGAAGCCGCACCCGATACCGCGAGAAATGTGCGCCGCGAGACGGCGCTGCCGCCATTCGAAAAGATCATGGATCCTCCAAGGTCGAAGATGGACGAAAGTGGAGACCGAGCACAGCGATGGTCTTTCGCTGGCATGCACCACGGCCTCGACGGATTGGTTTCGAGGGGATTACCCTACCAGATCGGGGCGGGAGCGGACCAGGTAGGACCGATAGGACGACCATGACGGGCGGAGGGCTTTCTTTCCGCACCTCGAGCGCGAGCGGCGATTTGTTGGGGGGCGTGGCTGAAACAGGCCCGGCCGAGCTGCACCCACTGCGCGTTCTTTCTCAGGAGGGTACGCACAGGTCATCGGCTCGAACTCGGGACGCGAGCGAGCATCGAGTCGTGGCGGACCCTCCATAACCAATAGAACATCGCGCCGAACAGCAGCACGATCGGCAGCGCGCGCATCGGCCCGCTCGTGAATGGCTCGGGAAGGATTTTCGCCACGCGATCACGAATCGAGAAGAACGATCCGGCGGCGATGAACAGCGCGAAGCACATCCGCCACAGATGGCCCGCCAGACGCGGCCCGCCTCGAGGCATGCCCGACCGCATGATGCGCACATCGCCCGCCACCGACAGCAGGAGCATCGCGGCGAGGATGAAGGACATCACACCGATCGTGCGAAACGGGACGCCGCCGGCGGAAAGGCCGGGGCTGTTCACCCCCTTGACGCCGCCTGCGATCGCGACGAGCGCGAGTGCGCACGCGACTGTCAGCGCCGCAACATCGATCACGCGGGTCCATCGCGACGCCGGCCGGACGGTTGTCAGCGCCGTGCCGACAAAGTAGACCGTCATGAGCGCGGCGAACACGTTCGTGGCGGCGGCACTCTGGAGAAACTCCAGGATCGAGGCGGTGATGCCCATGACGAGCATCGCGTAGACGAACAGCATCCCGCTGCGGCGGTGAACCGTCCCGCCCTTTTTCACGAACAGAGCAGTGAAGCCGAAAGCGACGGCCAGCGCCCCTGCGACGATGTGGATCGGCAAGAGCATCGCCTACCTCGACCCGCTCCGTTTGCTCGCCGCGGCCGGTCGCTCGCGCTCCGCGTCCTCGGACTCGAACCGGAGGATGTCGCCGGGCTGGCACGAGAGCGCCTCACAGATCGCGTCGAGCGTCGAGAAGCGGATCGCCCGCGCCTTGCCGGTCTTGAGGATCGAGAGGTTCGCCAGCGTCATTCCCACCCGCTCCGCGAGCTCGGTCAGCGTCATCCGCCGATCGTGGAGGAGGTCGTCGAGCCTGACGCCGATCGCCATGTCAGACCGTCCCTTCGAGGTCTTCGCGCATGAGCGTCCCTTGCGCGAACACGCGGGCCAGCAGGAAGGTGAGGAGCACGGCCAGCCATCCGTTGATCGAAAAGCCGGCATCCATATCGAGCGGATGCCCCGGAATCGCAACGGCCCTCGCGATCGCGTCGATGACGAGGCTGAGAAGCTGCAGCGTGAGCAGCGCCCAGGCGATGGCCTGCAGGCGATCGGCGTTCGCGGCGACGAACGGGTCGCCCGCGCGCACCGTCTCGACGATCGCGAGCAGCCGCTTCAGGATCGCATGATTGATCGGAATCGCGACGAGACCGAGGACGGCGATCGCGCGCAGGCCCATGACCAGCCGCTCTGCCTCAGGCGAAGGAGAGAGTTTGAAAGCGCTCATGATCCACTGCTCGTTCGGCATGACAAGCAGCAGAGCGAGGATCGCGGCGCCACCCAGCCAGTTCACGACGATGAGGATCCGCAGCACGCCGTACGCGATCGGCAGCGCGGCGGATGACGAGGCCGGCCTTCCCATGGTTCACCACCTCCTAATATATCGAATATCAATAAACTATTTATCGACTGTCGTCAAGTCCGGTATCGCCAATCGATATGGGGCCGTGGCACTCCCCTCGCACCTGCAAACGGTCAGGAGGCTACATGGCACTCAACAGCAGTCGTGATATCGGGAGACCGCCGGCAAAATCATTCGAGGCATCGCAACGTGAACAGGCGGATGCACTCCTCCGTGATCTGGGCGCCGATGAGATCGTGATCGAGGCGGTCGGATGTCGCATCGAGGACGACGACGTGCAGAGCGTAGTCTCGAGACTTCGCAACTACGCCGAGGAAAATCCTCGGATCGTCCTTGGAGCGCTGTCGGCGTTGATCGCGGGCGGCGCGGTCGTGGCCGGACGGGCCGTGGCGAAAAAGAGGAGTGCGCAGCGCCGCAAGGCCGCGGCGTCGAAAGCGGGCCGCAAGTCGGCAAAAGCCCGGTCGTCCAAACGGACGCTGATCGAGCCGCATCCGGGCGACAAGCGCTACATCCGCCGCGACTCGAAAGGCCGCATCAAAGAGAGTGTCGACGTCGGCCGATCGCACGCTGCCGACCAACGCCGCAATGCCAAAACCCGCTCGAAGCCGGGCGCGGGCGACAAGGGCGACCGATAACGGCCGCTCGATCGCGCGACTGGGCGAGGCGAAACTCACGCTCGCCGGCGACGTATGTAGCGTTCCCGCGCGAGACGGCGCCGCGCTCGTTCGCGAGCTGGATGCGGCGGGCATCGAGCGCGCGGTCGTGCTCTCGGTCGGCTACAGCTTCGGCGATGAGCGGAAGGGCCTCCCCGATCCCGACCGGCTGACTCGCGAAGAGAACGATCGAAGCGCGGCTCGGCACCGATCCATACCGAGCCGGGATCGGTGCAGCCAGCCGCCGGATCCGCGTTCCCGGCTGTGACTCACCCCTCCTCAGAATCGATACGTCAGGCCCGCGGCGAACAGCGTCGTGTCGAAGTCTCTCCTCGGCAGGTTCGAGTCGACTTCCTCCCATGCGCCGTACAGATTGAGAACGAGCCGATCTCGCAGCGTGATGTCGACGTAACCGGCGATCTGGTGCCGGTCGTCGGCGCGGCCGAAGTTCGAGCTCGCGATATCCGCCGTCAGGTACTCGCGCGTCCGGTCGCGATAGCGGGCGCTCCAGTAGATGGAGGGCCCGGCCGCTCCGCGGAGCTGGAGGTAGAGATCACGCTGATCGTAGCTCTGCCGCGCATCCTCCACCTCCCGTTCGCCGGCGCGATACCCGATCTCGGGCGAGAGCGCGCGCCAGCCGCGATAGCGCACGGCCGCGCCGGCGGCGAGAAAATCGTTGTCGCGCCCTGGGCTGAGATCGAACCTCTGCCTCTCGCGCTCCACATCGACCGTCACCTGCCATGCTCGTGTCAGCCGGTTCGAGTACTCGCCCGCGATCCGATCGATGTCGGCCCGATCGAAGACGTCGCCGACGTCGAACGTCGGCCGGTCGAGCTGCCGGTCGTAGTAAACGTCAAAGGCATGTGGCCTTCCCGCGGAGCGGACTCCCAGCCGGAATCCCCGCGAGGAATCGAGCGCCTCGTCGTCGTACCGCAGATAGTTGACGCTGCCGTACGCGCGCAGAGGTCCGCTGCGCGTCAGCCTGACACTGGTGCCGACCTCGGCGAGCAGCACCGCCACGCCCTCTTCTTCCCCTCCTTCGGTCGCCTGGAAGAAGTTTCCGAAGAGCAGCATCTGACCGCGCAGCCACGATTCGAACAGCCGCGAGACCGGCTCACGCCGCCCCTGATCGGGACGGGGAGGTGTCTGCTCGCTGTCCTGAGCGGACACCGCCGTCGCGGCGGCGAGAACAAGAACGACCGGAATCAGAAATCTTCGCATCATGCACCTCACATCCTTTCGACGATCGAGTCTCATCACGTACTTCGCGGCGTCCACTCCCGCACACGGCGTCCACGCAGAATCGAGAGCACGCCGAAGAGAGCGGCCGCGTTGACCAGACAGAAGTAATAGGGAATTGAAAAGATCCTCACCGACCCGAGGCGGCGCCGGCGAAGCAGAGTGCCGGCAACGGCGAGTCCGTAGAACGCGACCTGCAGCAGAAGAAGGACGCGGAACGCGAAGGCGTCGCGTGCGAGCCAGGCCGTGGCGGCGATCAGAACAACGAGAAAAAACGGGATCAGATGGCGGACGAGCTTGTGCGAGAGGAGCTCGACGGAGTAGAAGCCGGAGGTCCAGAGCGCCGGTCCGAGGTTCAGGAGCGCGCGCACGCTGTGGTTGGTGACGCGGACCTTGCGCCGGAACTCGTCCCTTCCTTCGGCGGGCGCTTCCTCGAACGCCACGGCCTCCGGATCGATCGTGAGCCGGAAGCCCTGGAGAACGACGCGCGTGGAGATCGCGATGTCGTCCGCCTGCGCCGGATCGTGGATCGGCACGTAGAGCGAGCGCCGGATCGCGTAGAGGGTTCCGTCGGCGGCGAAGATGCTGCCGGCGGCGCTCTCGAGCTCCTTCTGCCACTGGTCCCACCGCCAGTAGAGATTCTCGCCCACCTCCGTCGTGTCGCTTCCCCGACGGACGATGTACTTCTTCCTGCCCGAGACGCCGCCGACCGACGGATCGGCGAACGAGCGCGCCAGAATGCGCAGCGCTCGCGGCTCGAGGTCCACGTTTGCATCGGTGAAGACGAGAATCTCGCCGCGCGCGTACTCCGCCCCTGCGTTCAGCGCGGCCGCTTTGCCACTCCGCGGCAGCTCGAGGAGCCGGATCTCGGCGCGCTGCGCGGCGCGGATGATCTCCACTGTGCGGTCCGTCGAGCCGTCGGAAATGAAGAGGATCTCGAGACGGTCCGGCGGGTAGTCGAGCGACAGCGAGTTCTCGATCTTCCGCCCGACGACGTCCTGCTCGTTGTAGACGGGGACGACGAGCGTCGCGAACGGCGTGACATCCGCTTTCGCCACGGGCCGGGGCCTCAGCGAAGCGAGAATCCACATGAGGAGCGGATAACCGAAATAGATCCACACCGTCACCGCAGCGGCCGTGATGAACAAAACGAAGGCGAGTCCGGTCACGCCTGCCTCCCGTCGAGAAGGCGCGCGTACGTCGTGAGCATCGTGTCCGCGACGCGGTCCCACGAGAGCCGGTCCGCCGCGTCCCGTGCCGCCTCGGTTCCGAACGATCTCGCGAGCTCGGGTTCGTCGAGCAGCCGGACGATCGCGGCGGCGAGCTCCTCCTCGTCTCCCGGAGCGACGAGGAGGCCGGTTTCGCCATCGCGGACGACTTCCTCGTTCGCGCCGACGCGCGTCGCCACGAGCGGCCGGCCGTACGTGCAGGCGAGATGGAGCGTGCCGCTCTGGAAGACCGACCGGTGCGGAAACGCCAATACGTCTCCAAGCTCCATCCACGCGCGGACCTCTCCGGCATCGATGTAGCGCGGCACGACGAGCACGCGGTCGCCAAGTCCTGTCGCCGCGATCTCGGACCGGAACGCCTGCGGGTCGAAGTCGGGAAGCGGAAAGCCCGCGACGACGAGTCGCACGTCGCTGACTCGCGCCGCGACCGAGTGGAACGCGCGCAGGAGCAGATCGATGCCCTTGTAGCGCGACAGTGTTCCGAAAAAGAGGACCACGCGTTCGCCGTCGCGGAGCTCGAGGCGGCGGCGGAGGTCACGAGGTGAGACGGTCGGATCGGCGAGCGCATCGAAGATCCGCTCGTTGCCGTGGACGATCCTGTGCGCGCGCGGCGCCGCATCGGGAAACGTCGCCGCAAATTCACGGAGGTTCGTGTCGTATTGGACAAAGATCGCGTCGAACGTGCGATAAATCCGTTCGTACGCGCGACGAGAGACGCCGGAGAGCCCGAATCTTCCGCCGGCGGAAAAGGGATGAACGTTGTGGCAGACGTCGGCGAGAACGGGCGCGATCGGGCGCAGGCGGCGGAGCGGCAGGATGTCGCTCGCGAACCGGATGTCGCCTAGCTGAATGACGTCGGGGCGGAGCGCCGCCAGCTCCCGCGTCGCTCGTGCCCACTCGCGGTAGTAGCGAGCTGCGCGCCCGAGGCGGCGGACTCGGCGCGCCAGGCCGGAGCGTGGATCGCTCTCCGGTTTCGAGTCCCACATTTCGAGCACGGGGCGTACTTCGAACTTGCGCGGGAGCGAGGCGAGCTCGAACTCGCGGGACGTGATGAGGGTGACCGCCGCGCCGCGCTCCTGCATCGCGCAGGCGAGCTGCCAAGCGTAGTGGATCATCCCGCCTTTGCCGTCGAGCTCGACGAGACCGATCTTCACGCGCGCGCCTCCAGCACTTCGTCGTACATCGCCCGAAGGCGCGAAAGCCACGCGTCGATCGAAAACCGCTCGAGAAGCCTGCTGGCCGCGGCGGCTCCCGCGCGATCTCGCCAATGGCGATCGCGCAGGGCCTCGAGGATCGCGCGCGCCAGCGCCCCCTCATCCGCGGGCGGAACGAGACGTCCGGTCGCATCGTCCACGATCTCAGGCACCCCGCCGACATCGGACGCGACGATCGGCTTGCCCGCCGCCATCGCTTCGAGGAGCACCGTCGGGAAGGCGTCGCGCAGCGTCGGCAGCACGAAGAGGTCGGCCGCGGCGAGGAGCCGTGAAACGTCGCGCCTGTACCCGGTCCAGACGATCGCCTCCGCGACACCGAGCTCGCCCGCGAGCTTCTGCCACGTCTCGCGCATCGGGCCGTCGCCGACAATCGCAAAACGGCACGAGGGGGACTCCTCGAGGATGCGTGCGGCAGCGCGAAGAAGTACATCGATCCCTTTCCCGGCGCGCAACACGGAAACCGTCATGACCAGCGGCGCGCCGACTGCGAGGCCGAGCTCGCTCCTGACGTCCTCGCCTCCGACGGAGGCGGGGGGATTCACGTCGATCCCGTTGTGGACGACCGACAACTTTCCGGCGCGCAACGAACTCGATTTCCGCCACTCCGCGGCCAGTGCCGCGGAGACGAACACGATTCGCTCCGCATGGCGATTGAGAAGCCACACGAGGATCTGCCGGCGCGCGCGTTCCTTGAGGCCGGCATCCGCCGCCGGTGCGACGTGCAGCGACGCGACGAGGGGAATGCGCGCCCGCCGTGCGGCGAGCGCCCCCCAGATCGATGCGTACGCGAGATGCGCGTGGATCAGATCGATCTTCCGCTCGCCGATCGTGCGCATCAGTCGCCGGAACGCGGCGCGATCCCGTAGCGTCGTCGCTTCGAGGTTCACGACTTCGACGCCCGTCGCCCGCACGTCGTTCTCGAGCGGATTGCCTCCGATCGTCGTCCGGGCGCAGACGGTCAGCTCGATTCTCTCCGCCGCCGCGCGCCGCGCGAAGGGGACGACGAGCGCTTCCGCTCCGCCGACGGTCAGCGAGTCGATCAGCCAGAGAAGACGGATCGGCCTGCGGTGTCGAAGGTCCGCTGCAGATCGGACCAGTCGATCGCGGTTCGCCATCCACCCTCCTTTCCGGCGAGATCGGCGGCGTCGACGACGAACGCTTCGAGAAGATCAGGAAGTCTCCCGGCGTCGATCGATGCGGCGCTGCGATATGCGTCGAAGAATGCGGCGACGCTCTGTCGAGCGGGTCCGGGATCGACGAAGCCGCGGCGGAACGCCTCCGCTCCCTCGTCCGCGGCGCGCCTCGCAAAGAGCATCGGAAACGTGAAGAGGTCGCGCCAGTACGGCCCGGAGATCTCTCCCCGCTCCCAGTCGACGACGCCGGTGACGGAGCCGTCGCCGGCGGCCAGGACGTTGCGCGGCCAGAAATCGCCGTGAACGGCGGCGCGCTCGTTCGCGCTGCCCCGCAGAGGCGATTCCGCCGTGGTGGCGTGAAAGCTTCCGAGCCATGCGCCGGCCGCTGCCGCGTGCCTCACGTGCGACGCGTGCGGCCGGAGCGACCGCTGCATCGAGATCGCGACCGGTTTTCCGCTCATTCCGGTAAGGACGAGGAGCTCGCTCCGCTCACCCGCGACGTAGTCGATCACCTCCGGAACCGCTGCGCGGAGCTTTCGCTCGAGCCGTTGTCTCAGCGCGAGAATCAGCGTGCGCTCGCGCGCCAGTGAGTCGCCGCCGTCCAGCCGCGGCCGCACGTGAGCGACCGCGAACGGCGTTGCCGACGATCCGTCGAACAGAAAGACAACGCTCTTCCCGCGGCTCGAGGTCCCGTAATCGCGCAGAAGGAGCCATTCGCGTGACGCGCCGCTCCACGTTTCGACGGCGTGACGGACCTGCGGGTCGTCGGTGGCCAGCTCCGGGAGCGTCGCATCGAGTCTCCGCCTCGCGCCGCGCACGGAAGGCGAGACGAGGGGCGCCAGCCAGCGGTCGCGGCGACGGTGCAGCGTGAGCAGATGTGCGCCGGCGAACGCGCGCGCGTGAACCGCCCCGGCGGGAAGAAGGAGGCGTCCCGATTCGATCACCTCCACGACTCCACCTCTCGCGCCTCAATGGCGCGCCGGCCGCGGAGCGGCAGCGCCGCGATCAGCCCGGCGACGAGCCCGCGGTCCATCGCCGCCGCAATCGCGACGTAAACGGTGCCGCAAACGGCGACAAGGATCGAGAGCTCGGCGGCAGGACCCAACGGCCGAAGCGCCGGCGCGAGCAGGAGCCCCGCCGCAACAAGGCCCGCGCCGGCGATGACGCTGGTCCGGATAGCGCGTACGGCACTCGACAGTGTGAAGCGAAGGATCCGCTGCGCGACGGCGACGTTCAAAAGACTCGTCGCCGCCGAGACCACGGCGAGTGTCATCGCCACCGCTTCCGCACTGACGTTGCCGGCGGCAATCAGCGCCGGCACAAGGACCGCTGCCTTCGCGACGCCCAGGCCGGCGAGAAGGCCCGATCGCCCGGTCGCCTTCAGGATGTCGCCCGCGTGCGTGCCGAGCGACCGCACGCCCATGTAGACCGCCAGCCATTGCAGGAGAGGGATCGCCGCCTCCCACCGCGGCCCGAAGAAGACGAGCACGAGCGGCCGCGCGGAGACGTAGAGGCCGGCGGCCATCGGGACGGTGACGAACGAGACGTACTGCAGCGCTTTCAGATACGCGCGGCGGAGATCGTCGACCGATCCCTCGAGACGCGAAAACGCGGGAAAGAGGACCTTCGCGGCCACCCAGATGACGACGGTGATCGAAGCCTCGGGAATCTTGTACGCGATCTGGTAAAACCCGAGTGCCGCCGATCCGAGCATCCTGCCGACGACGATCAGGTCGGCGTGATGTACGACCGCAGCGATGACGTTCACGGCGACAATGCCGCGGCCGTAGCGAACCATCGGCCCGATGAGTCCCCGCGGAATCGCGAAACGCGGTCTCCATGGAACGATCGCCCATGCGCCGGCGGTCCACGCGGCAAGGCCGGCGAGATGCCCCCAGACGAGGCTCCATACACCGAAGCCCGCGACGGCCAGGGCGATCGAGATCAGCGCTTTGGTCGTCGCAAGGCCGAGCTCCGGTATGGCCCGAGCGCGGAAGCGGAGGTCCTTCTGCGCGAGTCCGTCGTGTGTGTTGCCGAGAGACTTGATGAGGAAGGCGAAGGCAAGTGTGCGGACGATCGGCGCCGCCTCCGGATTGTCGAAGAACGAGGCGATGACCGGCGCGAGTGCGAGCGTGAGGAGGAACCAGGCGACGCCCATCGCGATGTTGACCAGGAACGTGAGCTGCGCGACGTCCTCGCGGCGGTCGGGCCAGTAGATCAGCGCGACGGTCGTGCCGAGATCGCCGATCGTTTCGGCGTAAGCGAGGTAGACGAGCGCGAATGCGAGCAGGCCGAAGTCGCGCGGTGCGAGCAGCCGCGCCAGGATTGCCAGCGCCACGAGCGTGATCGCACGAGTTCCGGCCGTCGCCGCGAACGCCCATGCTGCCGCGCGCAGTGTCGTCGCCGAGCGCGTCACCCGCGAGTCTCCCTCCGCAGGATCGCGCGGCGAAGCAGGCGCTGCGCGGGCGATCCGGTGCCGTCCTTCCGCAGGAGCGCCAGCGCCTGCGTGATTCGGGCGAGCCGGAGCTCGGCGGGATCGACGGCGCCGTAACCGTCAAGGAAGCTCCGCTCCACCCTCTCCATCATCTCCGGCCGCCGAAACGCGAGGTACAGCCGCGCGTGAATGAGAAAATAGGCGACATCCTCCGAGGGAAGGCCGAGGCGGTATCCCTCGAAGTCGATCGCGACGAGTGAGTCACGCGCGGCGAAGACGTTCCCCGGCCAGAAATCACCGTGGTGCGGGACGGCGACGGGCGAATGGAGCGAGGAGGCCAGGTTCGCGATCTCGCGCTCGACACGCGCGGCGCGGATCCGGCCGAGTGCCAAGCGCGCGTGCCTTCTGGCGGTGCCGGCGATCTCCTCGAGAACTTTGGTGCCGTCCGTTGCCGGAGCCGTTCGCTGAAACTCCGCGAGCCACCGCCCCGCGGCCGCGCTGGCACCTTCGAGCTCGCGCGCCGCGCCGGCGTCGGATCGCGCACGGCGGATGAGCGCGTCGAGCGGTACACCTTCTGCGCGTGCGGTGACGACGATCGCTCTCTCTTCATCGAGCGTGATCGGTTCCGGGACGCCGAGCGTGCGTCCCTGGTGGCGTTTTCCGCGGAACGCCTCACGGAGCGCCGACAGAATGCGGGACTCGTCGGCGGCTCGCAGCGCGGGCGGGCGGGACTCGCCGCTCCGCGACAGATGGCGTTTCACGATCACCTCGCGCTCCGCCGGAGCTCCGGCGATCGCCTCGAGAACCGTGGAGTCGAGCCGCCGGTGGACGCGCCGCACGCCCCACGTGCCGGCATCGAGCGCAGCCGCAGCGACCGCGAGGTCGGGCAGCGCCACGCGCGGGTGATGGCGGTCGAGAAGCTGTGACAGTTCTTCGGTCGTGCGGTGGAGTGCGAACTCGCTCTCGACTTTCGCGCGGCCCGCGGCGCCGAAGCGCCGGCGCATTTCGCCGTCCTCGAGAAGGTCGCGAATAGCCCGGGCGAGCAGATCGGGGTTCGCAGGGTCGACGAGAAGGCCCGACACGCCGTGCTCGACGAGCTCCGGGATTCCGGAGATCGACGTCGAGACGACCGGCTTCCGGGCCGCCATCGCCTCCATCAGCGCGACGGGAATCCCCTCCATCTGCCCGTCCGCGGCGATGATGCTCGGCTGCACGAAGATGTCGCAGGCGCGCACGGCGGCGGCGACCTCGTTCTGCGGGAGCGCGCCGCAGAGGCGCACCCGTCCCGCGACGCCGCAGCGCTCGATCTCCGCGCGAAGTCGGGGCTCCAGAGGGCCCGAGCCGATGATGTCGACGCGGAAGTCGCCGCGCGTCCGGGTGAGCTCGCCCGCTGCGCGGATCAGGTACACGAGTCCCTTGTACGGCTTCAGCGCGGCCACGGCGAGAATGCGTGCCGTCGCGTCGCCGGGGCGGGGGCCTGTTTCTCTCGCGTAGAGATCCGGCTCGATCCCGACGTGGACCACTTCGATCTTGCCGTGGGCTTCACGCGGGTAGAGCCGCTCGAGAAAGAGCTGGTTGAAGCGCGAGATCGACCGGATGAAGTTCGCCTCGCTCAATTTCCTCCGCAGGAGCGACCGGTCCACGAAGATGTCGTGCGCGTGCACCGTCATGCTGAAAGGAATCCCCGTCAACGTCGAGATGATCAGCGCCATCGTCGCCGGGTGCGTCGCGAAATGCGCGTGGAGATGCGTCACGCCCTGCTTCGGGAGGAGCGTTGCGAGGTGAATCGACTTTGGAACGAGCGCGAGAGACTTCGCGAGGGTATCGGGGCGTACGAGCGTCTCGCGCACGATCCACGCGAGGATGCTGAGAACCGCCGCCGGCCGCAGCAGCAGAGCGGACAAGCAGGACCGCAGCACGGCCGCGGACACAAAGGGCGTGTAGATCGCCCGCTCTTGCCAACGCTCCGCCTCGGCATGCACGACCGCCGGGTGCTCCTCGATCATCGGCACGAGAACGACCGGCTGCCCCTGACGCTCGAGCTCCTTGATCTCGCGGAGAATGAAGGTCTCAGTGATGAGCGGAAAGCGCGAGACGAGGACCGCGACCGGCCGGCGGGCGAGCGGCGTTCCCGGATTGGCCACCAAAGCCGCCGCGGCATCCGGTTCAGCCGCCGCGAACCTCGCGGCGCTCCGCTCGCGCGGCGCAACGTTCCGGAGTGAGGTGGCGAGAGCGAAGAAGAGAAAGAGATAGCGTGGAAACGCGAGGTGGAGGAAGAGCGCGGCCACGAAAAAGCCGGCGATCCCGATCGCGACCGCGGTCGCGGCTCGCTTGAGCACGACGTCTCCGCTCGCCGAGAACCGGTGCCACGACGTCGCGAGTGTTCCGAACACTGCCGCGACGGCCGAGCCGAAGATCGCAAGTCCGATCAGCCCTCCCTCGGCGGCGATCTCGAGGTAGAGGTTGTGAGGAAAGTGGAGATCCGTCGCGCCGGCGTACTCCCGTGCGGCGGAGCTCGCCCGGTCGACGTAGTCGTCGTAGCGCGCCGTGTAATTGCCTGCACCGACGCCGCCGATGGTGTTGTCGCCGAACATCACCCACGCGACCTGCATGAGCAGCCGCCGCTCCTCGAACGAGCTGTCGGGACGAAGCGGGGCGTCGTCGCTCGGCAGGATCTGCTCGATCGTCAGAATCCGCTCGGTCACCGATGCCGGGAGCAGAATGAGCGAAGCCAGGCCGATCGCCGCCACCGCCGCCGTCGCGCGCCACCGGACGTGAAGCACGCGCGCGAGCGGGATCGCCATCACGGCCAGAGCGACCATCGCGCCGCGGGAGTAGGTCAGGATGATCGCCATGAGAATCACCGCCGCGCAAGCCCCGAGCGCGACGCGCCGCAGCCGGGAAGGAGTCCCGAACGCGAGCACGAGCGTGAGCGGTAGCACCAGGAGGAGCGCCTGCGCGAAGAAATTCGGGTCGCCGATCGGTCCGGCGATCCGCGGCTCGAAGACGTCTCCGTAGATGTGCGCGTCCTTGATCCGGGCAAGGCCTCCGAACCGCCAGTCGAATCTCCCGGTGACCGTCTGGATGATCGGGAGGACGCTGATGAAGGCGGCGGACGCCGCGAGGGCGGTGAATGCCTGGAAGAGGCGCTTGCGGTCACGGACGAGGAGGACGACGAGAAGGTAAATCGCCAGCGCCTTCGTCAGCTCGGCCACTCGTGCGTCGGCGACCTCGCGGTCCGCGGCGAATGTCGTCGTGGCGAAGTTCCAGAGGATCCACACGAACAGCGCGATCCCGACCGGATCGCGAAGCAGTTCGTGTGGCGGGACGGTGTCGCGCTTCAACCACGCGGCGAACGCGAGAACGATCACCAGGAGCTGGAGCAAAGACGGAAAATCGTGGTACCGCACCAGAGCCTGGGACAGGTTGAGGAAGACGAGCGCGATGAGAAGGGGGAGCCCCGCGGCGGAGAAACGGAGGACGAGCAGAGCGAAGGCGGCGCCGGCGAGGACGAGCAGCGGGTCGATCGACGCGACGGTACGGGAGACCTCGCTGTCCGGCGAAAGCAGGAGAGCGATCGCGGCTGCCGTCGCGGCGAGAAAGAAGACCAACGCCGCGGCGATCCGCGCGCGGCGCGGTTCGGCCAGGGTCGTCGCGCGCACCTCAGCGTCCCTCGTCCGGCTCGGCGTGCGGCCGCCGTCGGCGGTCGAGAACGAGCGCGGCAGCGATGCCGAGGAACAGACCGACGGCGCCGCCGACCACGTAGTTCCGCTGCGGGTCGGGATACGTCGCCTGCCGTCGCGGAGTCGCGCGTGAGAGCATCCGCATCGAGTAGACGCGGTAAAGCGATCGCGCCTGGCGCGCCGTCAGGTCCGCCGCCACGTTCGCCACCTGCGCCGCCATCACCGGGTCGGGACCTTCCACCTCGATCCGGATGATGTTCGTGCTCGGTACGACGGATCCGCTGATGCGGTAGGGGCGGACCTGCCGCGGATTGACGGCGAGCGCCCCAGCGACGGCTTCGCGCATTTCGAGCGTCGACGGAATCCGCGCGAACGTTGCGACGACCGTCCTCCGTTCGAGTGTATCCAGACTGCGGACGACCTCCGCCGGGTCACTCGTCTCGGAGCTCGGGCCGACGACCATCATCGCGGAGCTCTCGAACACCGGCTGCTGCCGGGCTGTCACCAGCGCCGCCAAAGCGAGAGCCGCCGCGACGAGAAACACGACGATCCACCACCACCGCCGCAGCGCTCCCGGAAAATCGAGTGCTGAATTCAAGGACTACTCCTTCCGTGCCACAGCCACGCGCCGAGGCTGCCGGTCACGTCGCGCCCCGGCCTGAAAACACGGCCGCGACAGTCCGGGCGAGAATGCGGAGGTCGAGCCAGAGGCTCCAGTGGCTCACGTACTCGCGATCGAGCCGCATCCTCTCCTTGTCGCTGAGCGCGCTTCTGCCGCTCACCTGCCACAGGCCGGTGATGCCCGGCCGGACGGAGAAACGCCGCATCTGGCCGCGCAGCGGGAACTTTCCGAGGTCGGAGAGAAGCAGTGGCCGCGGACCGACGAGACTCATCGACCCTTCCAGCACATTGAACAACTGCGGCAGCTCGTCGAGACTGAACCTGCGAAGGAATCGGCCCAGCGGCGTGACGCGAGGGTCGCTCTGCAGCTTGAAGAACTCGGATGGGGTGCCCGCGGCGAGCTCCTTCTGCAGCCGCTCCGCGTCCGCGATCATCGTCCGGAACTTGTACATCCCGAATTCGTTGCAGCGGAAACCGATGCGGCGCTGAACGAAGATCGCCGGGCCCGGGCTCGTCAGTTTGATCAGGACGATGAGGGCCAGAATGAGCGGCGCGAAGACCACGATGAGGGCGAGCGACGCGGCAACGTCGATGGCGCGCTTCACCCGCGCCGCGATCGGTCGTCGCGCCCGCAGATCGAACCAGTAGGCGCCGTGGACGGTTTCGTCGTCGGCGCCGAGATGCGCTGACGCGGAGCTTTCGGTCAGAATGCCAATGACCTGATTCTTCGAATTCCGGGATGTGCGGCCCATGATGTCGGCCCGGGTTGTCCCGCGGCGTTCCGATCCTCGCGTCTGTCCACCGGCGCAGAGGTGATCTGGGTCACGAACGACCGCCGTTCTCGAGCCGCTGCTCCCGATGCGGCAACCGTACCAGCTTCCGCGAACAGCTTCATACAGGTTGTCCGGCGTGATCGCCGGGGATACCACCCCCATTTTGCGGTAGCCGGCCAGTCCGCGAAAAGCTTCATCGTTTATCAGGGAACGCGAGAGCTCGAGATCGACGGTACGCGCGTGCTGCCTCTCGATCGATTCCTGCGCCGGCTCCATGCGTGGAATCGAGCGCGTACGGTCACTCGTTCGGAGGCGAGTACCGC
>DATKCP010000184.1:0-3094 GCA_035513115.1 Candidatus Limnocylindria bacterium
GGCGGTTTGGCGGTGCTTTGAAGGAAGAGATGGAAGCGGCTGAGCGCCTGCGCCTCGGGACCGTCCCGGCGCCCGGCATGCCACCGGCTTTCGAAGAGCTCTTTCGGAAGGAGTACCCCAGGGTGGTCGCGATCGCTCACCGCGTCGTCGCCGACAGCGATGAGGCCGAGGATGTCGCACAGGACGTCTTCGTGTCCTTCTACCGCAGGCATCCGGCCGACGCGCATTACGCCGCACCCTGGCTGTACGCCGCGTCCGCTCACACCGCGCTGAACGTTCTTCGCTCGCGCGAGCGGCGGGGGAAGCGCGATGCGGTCGAGGCGCACCGCCGCGACGCCCAGGAGCTGGACCCGGCACAGGCCGCCGAGACGGCCGAGACGAGGTCCGAGGTCCGGGCGGCGCTGGCGCGACTTCCGGAGCGGAGCGCGGCGCTACTCGCGCTTCGCTACAGCGGACTCAGCTACGAGGAGATCGCCGCGGCGCTCGGGCTGCGGCAGTCGAGCATTGGAACGCTGCTCCGCCGCGCGGAGGACGCGTTCCGCAAGGAGGTCACGAAATGAGTGACATGGACGACATGCTTTCCGTGCCGGAGCCGAAGGTGGATACCGAGCGCGCGCTCGCCCGACTGCGCGCGCGCGTGGAGTCCGAGCGCATCGCGCCGGTCACGCGCGCCGCGGCGCCCCCGCGTCGTGCGGCGGTGAGCGGCTGGCTGAAGGGATTGTCCGCCGCGGCAACGGTCGCGCTCGTCGCCACGGTGCTGACCGTGAGCGGCCTCGCGGAGACGATCCTCACCATCTTCGAGCCGAAACAGCTCGTGGCGATCCCGATCACGACGACCGACCTGAGCGGCGCGCCCAGCTTCGAGACCTATGGCACGCTCACGTGGACGGAGCAGCCGAAGCCCTATGACGTTCCGGACGTCCGCGTTGCGGCGCGCGAGAGCGGAATGGCGGTGCTGATCCCGGCCAACCTGCCCACCGGCGTCCGAGCACCGCGTTACGGGGTCATGCCAAAGACGACCGCGACCTTCACGTTCAGCGCGGAAAAGACGCGGCAGGCCGCGGCCGCGCGACAGCGCACGCCGCCGCCCATGCCCGCGGACATCGACGGCAGCAAGCTCTTCATCACCGGCGGACCCGCGGTCGTTGCCTTCTACGACGACGGCAGCGCCCCGACCGGTGCGACCGCCGCCAGCCCGTTCTCCGGTATGCCCAGGCTGATCGTCGCGCAGGGCAAGCCGCCGGTCGTGCAGTCCGACGGCGTGACCGTCGACCAGCTGCAGAGCTACCTCCTCGCGCAACCCGGCATCTCGCCGCAGCTCGCGGCGCAGATCCGCGCGATCAAGGACCCGTCGAGTACGCTGCCAATTCCCATCCCGGTGGACATGGCGACGTCGAAGAAGGTGACGGTGCAGGGCGTCGAAGGCATCTTCGTCGGCGACTCCACCGGCCTCGGGAGCGCGGTGATCTGGCAGAAGGACGGCATCGTGTACGGCGTGGCAGGCACGCTGACCGAGGAGGAAGTTCTGGCGGTGGCAAACTCGCTCCATTGATCGACGCGCCCGCGATACGCACCCACGAGCTGGCGAAGACCTACGGAGGCATCACCGCGCTCGCGGGTCTGACGATGACCATCCCGCGCGGCGATGTCTTCGGGTTCCTCGGACCGAACGGCGCGGGCAAGACGACCGCCGTGAAGCTGCTCCTCGGCCTGACGCCGCCGACCTCCGGCGACGCGGAGGTCCTCGGAGCGGAGATCGGTGACCGCGATGCGCTGCGCCGCGTCGGCTATCTGCCCGAGCTGTTCCGCTATCAGTCGTGGCTCACCGCCCGCGAGGTGCTCGCGCTGCACTGCGAGCTCGCGGGCATCGACCGCGGCGCGTGGCAGCGCGAGATCGAGGACGCGCTCGCGATCGTCGGGCTCTCGGACCGCGGCTCGGGCCGTGTCAGCACGTTCTCCAAGGGCATGCAGCAACGCCTCGGCCTGGGCGTCGCGCTGCTCGGCTCACCCGACCTGGTCGTCCTCGACGAGCCGACGAGCGCGCTCGACCCGGTCGGCCGCCACGATGTGCGCGAGATCATCCGCGGGCTCGGCGAGCGAGGCACGACCGTTTTCCTCAACTCCCATCTGCTCAGTGAGGTGGAGCAGGTGTGCCACCGTGTCGCCATCGTCGATCGCGGCCGTGTCGTCGCGGAGGGCACGCTCGACGAGCTCCTCGGCGGCGACACCGTGCGGATACGCGCCAGCGGCCTCGATCGCGCCGCGAGGACGAGCCTGGCGGGCTACGGGCAGCTGGACGACGAGGGCGACTGGCTGGTCGTGCGCGGGGTCGAGACCGAGCGCGTGCCCGAGCTCGTCGCCGACATCGTGCGGCTCGGAGGCCGTGTGTACGCGGTCGAGCCTCGGCACGAGTCGCTCGAGGACCGCTTCCTCAGTCTCTTGGGTCAGCCGAGCTGATGCTGGCGCTCACCATCGCCCGGCTTCAGCTGCAGGAGCTGCTGCGCCGTCGGCTCTTCCTCGTGCTCCTGCTGCTCACGGTCCTGGTCATCGCGCTCACCACCTGGGGCTTCTCGCGCATCCCCGGCCTCGGTGAGGGTCGGGCTCGCCCCATGACGCCTGCCGAGATCGCGGCGATCTCATCGCAGCTGCTCATCCTGGTGATGTTCATGTTCAGCTTCGTGCTCGCGTTCTCGGCCGTGTTCGCAGCGTCGCCCGCGATCTCCGCCGACGTCGAGTCTGGCATCACGCTCGCGCTGCTCGCCCGCCCGATCACGCGGCTCGAGTACGTCGTCGGCAAGTGGCTCGGCCTTGTCGCGACCGTCCTGATCTACGCGATCCCAGCGACGGTCGCGCAGTTGCTGCTCGTCCGGTGGGCCGTCGGTTACTCCCCGCCGCACCCGCTCGAGTTCATCGCTTTCGTGATCGGCGAGGCGGTCGCGATACTCACGCTGTCGCTGCTCTTTTCGACGCGCTTCGCGGGCATGGTCGGCGGCGTGAGCGGGCTCATCCTGTGGGGGCTCGCGTGGATGGGCGGCATCGTGGGCGGCGTCGGGCTGTTCTTCGAGAACCCGACCCTCACGCACGTCGGGACCGC
>DATKCP010000185.1:0-5511 GCA_035513115.1 Candidatus Limnocylindria bacterium
CTGGTGAAACAGGTGAAGAGCCTGGGCGTCGGAAAGGTGGCGCTGGTCACGGCTGATCTCGCGGCGGGGAACTACGTGATCATCTGCAACATCGCCGGCCACTATCAGCTGGGCATGCGGACGGCGCTGACGGTCCGCTGACCGCTACACGATCACTTCAGGACGAGCATGAAGTTGACGAGGTCGGTGACCTGCTGCTCCGACAGACCGAGGCTCGGCATCAACGTCCCCGGTTTCACGGCCTGCGGGTTCGAGATCCAGCGCCTGAGGTTCTCCTCGTTGACCGGCGACAGGAGGCCGCCCACGATGCTCGGCCGGCTCGCGACGTTCGTCAGGTCGGGCGCACCTGGGAACCGGCCCGCGGTCAGTCCCTGGACGGTGTGACAGCCCGCGCAGGCGAGGGACTGGAAGAGCGCCTTCCCCCTGATCGTCTCCGGCGCGTTGAATCGCTCGGCTTCGACCTTCGCCTCGTCGATCCACGCGGCGTATTCGCTCACCGGGTGCGCGATCAGGGTGATGAGCATGTCCGCGTGCCCGTCGCCGCAGAACTCGAGGCACTGGCCTTTGTACGTGCCGGGCCGGTCCGCCTGGATCCAGAGCTCGGTCGCGCGGCCCGGGACCGCGTCCTTCTTACCGCCGAGCGAGGGGACCCAGAACGAGTGGATGACGTCCCGCGCCGATAGCTCGATGCGCACCTTCGTGCCCACGGGGATGTGCAGCTCCTGCGCTCCCGTGAGATACGTCGTGCCGTCCTTCAACCGGAAGCGGTCCTCGCGCGGATAGCTGAAGTTCCATGTCCACTGCGCTCCCTCGGCCTGGACGACCATTCCGACATCGCTGCCGCGGGTGTTGTTGATGAAGTCGAGCTTCTGCCAGGACAGCACCGTGAAGCTCACGACCATGATCGTCGGGATGACGGTCCACGTGAGCTCGAGCGTGTTGTGCCCGTGGAACTGTTTTGCGACATGCCCCGGCCGCTCGCGGAACTTGATGCCCGCGTAGATGAGCGCGCCGTCCACGATCGCCAGCACGACGACGGCGGCGATGAACATGATCCAGTACAACTCGGCGATCGACCGTGCCACCGGGCCCTGCGGATCGTTGGGCCACGGTCCTTCGGCGAGGGCGGCGCTCGCTGAGAGAAGCGTGATTACGAGTGCGGTGATGACGCCGATGGCCACGCGCTTCCGGACCGGGAACATCGCGACAAAGACTAGGGCGTCGTTTCGACACGCGCCAATCGGCCTCCTAAACTGGCGTGCGTGTCCGGACACCATGAGACGACGCCTGCGGCAGAGCACGAGCCGCACCTTCCTGCGCCAAGTCTCTCCCCCGTGATCATCGGACTCGGTGTCACGGTCCTCTCGTTCGGCATCCTCTGGGGCCTGTGGCTCATCGCGCTCGGTGTCGTGATCCTCCTGATCGGACTCGTCACCTGGCTCATCGATGACGCGCGCGCGTACGTCGCCGCGGGCGACCGCGACGGCGGGCACGGCGGCCATTAGGCGATGAGCACGCGCTCCGAGGAGCGGCCGATCATCCGCGGTCGGCGCGAGCGCCCACGCGACCGACTGCCGGCGAACGAGACGGGCCTCGAAGCGCAGCCCGGGCGTTTCTCGCACGCGATGTGGGCCTGCATCCTGTTCGTGTCGTCGGAGGCGATGTTCTTCGGCGCGTTGTTCACGACGTACTTCTTCCTGCGCGCACGCGTGCCGGAGTGGGAGCCCATCTTCCAGCGCTGCGCGGTCGAGTGCGAGAAACCGCATTGGAACACCACCACGGACATGTTCGGGATACCCGTACCGCTGGTCGCCATCAACACCGTGGCGCTGCTCGCGTCCAGCGTGACCATGCAGCTCGCGGTGAACGCGATCAAGCGCGGAGACCGCGGCGGTCTCATCCGCTGGCTCGCGCCGACGATCGTTCTCGGGATCTGGTTCATCGGCGGCCAGGTCTACGAGTACACGAAGCTCGGTTTCCTGCCGGACAACGGCATCTTCGCCGCCGTCTTCTTCACGCTCACCGGCTTCCACGGCCTGCACGTGACGGGCGGCATCCTGATGAACATCTACGTCTTCATCCGTGCGCTCAAGGGCCAGTTCTCAGCGCAGCGGCATCTCGCCGTCGAGGCCGCATCGATCTACTGGCACTTCGTGGACGTCGTCTGGATCGGGCTGTTCACGATCATCTACATCATCGGTTGATCCGCGGAGCCGCAGAGCCCTAACCCGACCCCTCCGCGACGAGCACGCGCAGATCGTCGAGCAACCAGTTCGGCGGATCGCTCGAGTGCAGGAGCGCGCGCTCGCGTCCGCGGCTGTCGATGAGGTAGATCGCGTCGTTGTGCTCCACCGCGCGGGCCCCGGATGACGCGAACGAGCCGATGCCGTACAGCGACCAGACCGCCTCGAGCTGCGCGCGCGGTCCGATGAGGTAGTGCCAGCGGTCGCGCAGCTCGTGCCGCTCGGAGAACTCCCGGACGGCCTGTGGGGTGTCCCCCTCGGGGTCCACCGACACGGCCACGAACCGCACCTTCGACGCGTCCTCGCCGAGCGAGCGCTGCGCCGCGCGGAACTGACCCGCGGTGAGCGGACACACGTCGGGACAGCGCGTGAAGAGGAACGCGAGCGCGACCGTGCTCCCGCGGAGCGACGAGAGCGTGAGGCTCTCGCCGGTTATGCCGTCGGTGAGCGTGAAGTCCGGGGCCGCGCTCTTCTCGAGCTCCGTGCCGAAGAGACGGTCCTCGCCACATGCCGACAGCACGACGGCGCACGTGAACGCGAGCACGACGGCACGGATCATCGATCGAGCATATGGCCCATCATCGCGGCGATGCCCCCACTGGCCGTCAGCGTCGGCTATGTCGTGCTCATCGCGCTCTGGGGTTCCACCTGGGCAGCCATCAAGGTCGGGATCGACTCCGTTCCGCCATTCGTCTTCGCGTTCGAGCGGGCGGTCGGGGTCGCGATCATCCTCGTCGGGCTGTCGCTCGCGATGCGACATCCGTTCCCGCGCGACCGCCGCGTCATCCTGTCCGCGATCGTCGTTGGGATCTTCAGCACCGGATCGAGCTGGGCGATCATCTTCTGGTCCGAGCAGTACGTGCCGAGCGGCGTCGTGTCGGTCTTCGGCGCGTCGAGCCCGATCTGGACCGCGATGCTCGCGCACTTCCTCGTGCGAGGCGACCGCCTGTCCGTGACGAAGGTCCTCGGACTCGTGCTCGGAGTCGTCGGGATCGCCGTGCTCGTGGGTGCGCCCGATACGGGCGGACGGCCCGAGGCGCTCGCGGCCAGCCTGCTCCTCGCCCTGATGCCCATCACCTGGGCGGTCGGCGCGATCCTGCAGGCGCGCGAGCTCCGTCACGGCTCGCCGCTCCCGCTCGTCGCGATCGGCGCCTGCGCCGGGTCGTTGTTCCTGCTCCCACTCGCCGCGGCGCAGGCGGGTGAGGCCGCGAACTGGAACGTCAGCGCCGTGCTCGCGCTCGGATACCTCGTGGTCTTCGGATCGTGCGTCGGGCTCGTTCTCCAGCTGTGGCTGACGCGTCGGCTACGGCCCACGACCATGACCGTGGCGCAGGTCGTCATGGCCGCCGAGGCGCTGCTCATCGGCGCGCTTGCGCTCGGAGAGAACATCACCTGGCGCATGCTCGCCGGCGCCGCCCTGGTGCTTGTTGCCGTGGCGCTCAACGCCGTCGCGGGCGGTGGGTCTCGAGCCGAGCCCGCCCCCGTCGCGTCTCCCGCCGCCTAGCCTGGCCGCGCCCACGGCGGCAGATGAATCTATCGAGGGCAAACTCGTCTTTACTTCCACGCTGCGGGCGCAGATAGTCGCTGCGACGGGCCCAGCGACAAATTCGCCGGTGGGGTCGGGAGGACCCACTCATGTCGTTCCGTCGTTTCATCCTCGCGATCACCGTTGCTCTTGCTCTCGCGTTCTCGACCAACATCGCGGCTGACACGGCCAACGCCTGCGACCCGACGACCAATGGCGGCTGGTGCTAGGGATTTGAGTGGCCAGCGGCCGTAGCCAGCGGGTATTCGGCCGACCGAGACAGAACGGGCACCTGGGCCCGCGCGGACCCCTGACCGGCATAGCCCCGGTCTCGGTCCGAAAATACTCGGTAAAGCCTCGTTTGACCCAGCCCTTGTCGCGACGTAAAGTGGCTCCGCCTATGCCTACCGTCCGGTCCCCCATGGTCGCCGACGTCGGCGCCCGTATCCGCTCGCTGCGGACGGCCAAAGGCCTGACGCAGGCCCAGGTCGCGGAGCCCAATTACACGAAGGCCTACATCTCGATGCTCGAGTCGGGACGGACCCGCGCTTCGATGAAGGCGCTCGAGCACATCGCCGCGGTGCTGGGCGTCAAGCCGGCGGACCTTCTGGGTGGTGTTGCGGCACCGGCGACACCGCAGTACGACCTCCTCGAGGCTCGCCGTTACCTGGAACAGCAGCGGGCGGCTGATGCGATCCCAATCCTCGAAGCCCTTGAGGAGGGGCTCGGCGCGTCCGACCAGCTCATACGGCTTCGGTACCTGGCAGCGGCCTATAACGCCACCGGAAAGCCAAAACAAGCCTTCCCGCTCATCGAGCGCGCGCAGCGAATGGCCGAGCTCCTCAATGACGTGGAGGAGCAGGTCCGCGTGAGCGCTGTGCTCGCCAGCGCCTATTCGAGCACCTACGCGTACGAGGAGGCGCTGCGGCTGCTCCGGGAGATCGTGGCGTCATGCGACGACGGGATCCCCAACGATCCGCCATTCCATTTCCGGCGTCTGGTGGACCTTGCCGTATTGCTCACCAACCTGCGGCAGGCGAAGCAGGCGCTGGCGGCGTACGAACGTGCCATTGCCCTGGCCGACAAGTTCACCGATCGGCCCGCGCTCGGCAACCTCTACGCCGGCATGGCAAAGACATACCAAGATCAAGGCGATCTCGAGGCCGCCATCGTGTACAACCAGAAGAGCCTCCAGATCTTCGAGGAGCTCGGCCTGTTCGATCACGTTGCCTGCACGCTCGACAACGCCGCGCTGCTGTATGCGGAGTACGGAAACCGCGAGCGCGCTCGTGAGTGCCTGGCACGCGCCGCGGCTCTCGCGGTCGAGACGCAGCGCGACGGCACGCTCGCGTCGATCAGAGCGTCCGAAGCGGAGGTGGCCGCGAAGACCGATCCGAAGCAGGCGCTCGACATGGCCCAGGAGGCGCTCAAGTTCGCGCGCAAGGTCGACCAGCCCGCCGCGCAGGTCCGGCTGCTCGTGCTCCTCGGCGAGCTGCGCATGGGGGCGAACGCGGCCGCGGCGCGCCGCTCGTTCCAGGAGGCGCGCCAGCTGGCGGAAGAGCGCGCTCCGCACCTGCTCCGCGTCATCTTCGATCGCTGGTCCCACGCGGCCGAGTCGTCGGGCGACGGCGAAGAGGCGCTGCGTCTTGCGCGGCGCGCGCTGGAGACAGCTCGCACATAAACGTCCCCGCCTGCCTCTAGCCTCTCTCACATGACTCTCACCGCGGCCATCGTGCGCGAGCG
>DATKCP010000186.1:0-2833 GCA_035513115.1 Candidatus Limnocylindria bacterium
CGGCCCGAGCGCGGTGCAGCGCATGACCGACGCCGGCCTGCAGGGCAAGCGCGGCGGCCGCGGCTTCTACCGCTACGACGGCAAGCGGCGCACGCCGAACCCGGACGTCTACGCGCTCATCGGCATGACGCCGGGCGCCGAATGGCATGGTGAGGGCGCCGCGCGGCGCCTCACGCTCCTCTTCGTCAACGAGGCGGCGCGCTGCCTCGACGAGGGCGTGCTGCGCTCGCCGGCCGAGGGCGACCTGGGTGCGGTGATGGGCCTCGGCTTCCCGCCGTTCCTGGGCGGTCCCTTCCGCTGGGCCGACTCCGAAGGCGTCGTGATGCGCGACGATCTGAAGCGCCTCGCCGACCGACACGGCGACCGCTACACGCCCGCCGCATCGCTGATGAAGGGGGGGCGCTTCTATGCCTAACTACTTCACCGAGAACGCTGACCTCCTCACGACGTTCGACCGCGTCGTGCGCTGGGACGAGATCGTGCCGCGCAGCGAGGGCGAGGACGCCGACGTCGCCGACACCGTGTCCACCTGGCGCGAGGTGCTGTCCGTCGCGGGCGAGTACATCGGCAGCGAGGTCGCCGGTCGCGCGCGGAAGGTCGACGAGCTCGGCGTGATCCGCGACGACGGGAAGGTCTCGCTCAGCGAACCGCTGCGGGAGAACATCAAAGGTCTCGCCGAGCTCGGCCTCATCGGGCTGTCGTTCCCCAAGGAGCATGGCGGGAGCGGGCTTCCGTTCACCGTCACCGCGTTCGTCATCGAGATGCTCGCGCGCGCGTGCGCGAGCACGATGATCCAGAACGGCATCGCGTACACGGCGCCGGCCGCGATGATCTTCCGCGACGGCACCGACGAGCAGAAGGAGCGCTACCTTCCGGCGCTCGCGCGCGGGGAGATCAGCGGCGCGGTCGCGATGACCGAGCCCGAGGCCGGCTCCGACGTCGGCAACCTCTCGACCAGCGCGACGCAGCGCGACGGGTGCTGGTTCCTCGACGGCCGGAAGCAGTTCATCAGCGCCGGCAACGGCGACTTCGTCATCGTCCTCGCGCGCAGCGCCCCTGGTTCGAAAGGTCTGGATGGGCTCAGCCTCTTCGTCGCGGACCGCTGGGTCGAGACGGCGCCTGGCGAGAACGCCGCCGGCGTCCAGACGACCCGCCCCGGCAAGCGCGAGAACTACCAGGTCGAGCGCGCCGAGCACAAGTTCACGATCCGCGGCTCCCCCACCTGCTCGCTCGTGTTCGAGGGCACGCGCGCGATGCCGCTGGGCGAGATCGGCCAGGGCTGGCGCGGCATCACGCGCTTCATGAACGAGTCGCGCATCGGCGTCGGCATCCAGGGTCTCGGCATCGCGCAGGCCGCGCTGGTCGCGGCGCAGGAGTACGCCGCACGGCGCGTCCAGATGGACAAGCCGATCCGCGAGCACCCGATGATCGCCGAGATGCTCCTCGAGATGGAGACGACGGTGGCCGGTCTTCGCGCGCTCATCGTCGACGCCGCCGCGCTGCAGGACGCGGTCATCCACGGAGCCGACGAGCGCACCGCGTGGCGCCTGCGCGAGCTGACCCCGCTGGTGAAGTGGTACGGCTCGGAGGAGGCGGTGCACACCTGCCGCCGCGCGCTGCAGATCTTCGGCGGCTACGGGGTCGTGACCGAGTACGACGTCGAGCGCCACATGCGCGACGCGCTCATCACGCCGATCTACGAGGGCACGTCGCAGATCCAGTCGCTCATGGCCGTGCGCGACCTCATGCGCTCGCTGCTGCGCAAGCCGCAGAGCCTGCTCTCGGGCGGGCCGAGCGCGACGCTGGCGCGCGCGAAGTTCGACGGCGAGGGCGGTCGCGACTTCGCCTCGGCGCGGTCGTCGCTCCTCTGGACGCTGCGCGGGCTCACCACCGGTCTCGCTCGAAAGGGCGGCGTGGGGCTGCTGCGGGGCGGCCGTCAGCCGAGCGACGAGGAGCTGCGGCCTTTCATGCTGAACGCGGAGCGCATCACCGAGACGCTGGCGCACATCCACGTCGCGCGCGCCCTCGGCGAGCAGGCGAAGCGCGTGCCCGAGCGAGAGCCGCTCTTCGCCCGCGCCGCGCGCCGCGCGAAGCTCGTCGCGCAGAGCAACGCCAAGGAGATCGGCGCCGGCGACGGCGGCGTGTTCGAGCGCATCGCTGACTGGGAGCGCGACCGCACCTCACGCAAGTCCCGGCAGTGACCACGACCTCGCGCGCCGCTCCTGCCCGCGGCCCGCGGACGGCGCACGACTCCACCCGAGAGAGCGAGATCCTGACCGCGGCGGCACGCATCTTCCGCGAGAAGGGCTATCACGGCACGAGCGTGCGCGACATCGCCGAGGCCGTCGGCCTCCTCAAGGGCAGCCTGTACCACTACATCCGGTCGAAGGAGCAGCTCCTGGCGAAGCTCTTCGAAGGATCGCTCGGCGACGCGATCGTCGAGCTCGAGGCGATCGCCGCGCGCGACGCGAGCGCGACCGAGCGCCTGCGCGACATGGTGCGCGTGTACGTCATGTCGGTGACCGCGAACCTCGACGCCGTCGGCATCTACCTGCGCGAGTGGCGCTCGCTGCCCGCGCCGGAGCTCGCGCGCGTGCGGGCGCGCCGGCGCGCGATGCGGCGGCTGTTCGAGGACGTCATCGCCGAGGGGATCAAGCGGCGCGAGCTCGCGGTGAGCGACCCCAAGATCGCCGCGCTGGCGATCATCGGCATGTGTAACTGGACGTATGAGTGGTATCGCCCGCGCGGCCGTCTCGCACCGAGCGCGCTCGCAGATGAGCTCGCCGAACGCGCGGTCGCGAGCGTGCGCGCCTAGCCCGCTTCAGCGAAGTCG
>DATKCP010000187.1:0-27706 GCA_035513115.1 Candidatus Limnocylindria bacterium
TCGACCGGGCAGCGCGGGTCGTTGACGCCGTGCACCATCAGGAGCTTCGCGCGCAGCTGGTCCGCGAACTCGATCGCGCTGCGATCGCGCCAGAGCGCGCGCTGCTTCTCTGGATCGCCCATCTGCTCGCGGAAGTAGTACTTGAAGTGCTCCATGCTCTTCTCGTACAGCTTGTGCAGGTCGCTGATGCCGACCCACGCGACCGCGGCGCGCCAGAGGTCGGGTTTTTTCGTCGCGGCGATGAAAGTCATGAAGCCGCCGTAGCTGCCGCCGAACACGACGAGTCGCTCCGGGTCGACGTACGGCAGAGTCTTCAGGTACGCCGCCGCACCGGCGACGTCCTCGAGGTCGGCGCCGCCCCAGTCCTTCAGCGCGGCATCGCGGAAGTCCACGCCGTACCCGGTGCTGCCGCGGATGTTCGGCTCGATCACGACCAGGCCGCGGTCGACAAGGAACTGCGCGAACGGATCGAAGCCGCGGAACCACTGCGCGGTCGGGCCGCCGTGGACATGCACGAGGGCGGGAAGGCGCTCGCCTTCGGCGATGTCGCGCGGCGCGTAGAGGAGCGCGGGGATCCTCCGCCCATCGAACGTCGGGTACCAGACGTGCTTTGCCTCGACGAACACGGAGCGGTCGATCGATCCGTACTCTGCCGGGACCAGCACCTCGTGGGTGTCGGATGAGAGGTCGTACCCGACGAGGCTGCCGCGCGTCACGTCGGTGCTGAACGAGACGAGGAGCTTACGGTCATCGTCGAAGAACGACGCGCCGACGGCGAAGCCCTCGGGCAGGTCGATCTCGCGCGTCGCGCCCGTCTCGACGTCGTAGATGACGGGACGCACCGATGACTCGTGGTTGCGGATCGCCGCGAGGAGCTTGCCGTTCTTCGAGAAGCGGATCGCCTGCTCCTCGACGTTCTCCTTGCCAAGCCAGCGCACCGCGCCGGTCTTGATGTCGAGGATGCCCGCGCGGTTCTGGCCCGACGCGTCGCTGGTCACCGCGAGACGGCGTCCATCGGGATGCCAGTCGGCGACGGTGTCCTTGGAGCCCGCTTTCACGGACAGCACCTTCCGCGCGCCCGAGCCGTCGGCGCGGATGACGTACGAGTCGGTGTTCTTGAGATCGCTCGCGTTCTCGTTCGTCGAGTAGCTGATCAGCTGGCCATCTGGACTCCACAGGCCACCGAAGACCGGGAACGCGTAGCTCGTGAGAGGCGCGTAGTCAGACCCGTCCGCTCGCATCTTCCACAGGTTGAGCTGCCCGGGCCGGTCGGGCGCGGCCGGATGCCGCTTGTTGGTGAGGACGGTGATCCACTCGTCGTCGGGGCTGAACTGCGAGACGTACTCCTGGGCCGTCGGGTCGCTCGTGAGCTGCGTGACGGCGCCGGTCGCGACGTCGATGCGATAGAGGTCGTGCTGCTCGGTCCCTCCGCTGTCCTTCGCGAACACGACGCCGCGGTCCGCGCGGTCCCAGGCGAATCCGGCGCGAAGCGCGCGCGGAACCTCGCCGTGGCTGACCTGCCGTGTCTCGCGGGTGGCGAGATCCATGACGTAGAGCTCCATGCGGCCGCTCTTGTCCCAGTAGAAGGCGACACGGTCCCCCTTCCAGGACACGGCCGGCAGGTAGAAGCTCGGAAGCTTGCAGAGCTCCTCGAGTGGGATGCGTGGCTGACGGCGTGCGGCGATGGCCATGCGTGCCCTCCCCTGCGAAGTGACGGCGTGGAACGAGTGTCGCACAGGCGGCGCGCGACCTGGTTAGGCGGTCGCTCCAGCGCGCTCGCGGCCCACTGCCCTCCGCGCATCGGTGATGGTGATCTGCCACAGGCAGCTGGACCACGCCAGCACGAAGCCGAGCTGGGTGTTGATGGCGAGCATCTGTGCGTTCGTGTTCGCGTTGCCGGTGCGGATGAAGAGCGCCTTCGGACGCTCGTCGAGGATCCGTCTCAGCATCACCGCTTTCATCCACATGCCGAGCCGATGCCCGCGGTGGGCGAGGGTCACCCCGGTGCCCTGCTGCCAGATGACATGTGAGATCTTCGGGTCGTACGTGACCTCGGTGAAGCCCGCGCCCTCGCCCGTCGCCTCGTGGATCGCGACGAGCAGCCACCACTCGACGCCCGCCTGCCGGAACCACGATTCGCGCTCGCGGATCTGCTCTTCGGTGAGCTTCCAGTCCGCCATCCGGAGCCCGCCGCGCGGCGCGTCGTTCATCGCGTTCGACGCCTGGATGTAGGGCGCGACGAGATCCGCGGGCACCGCGTGGTCGATCCACTCGAGCCGGTAACCCTCCGGCGCGATGGCGGCCCACTCCAGGATCTTGGCGCGGTCGACCTTCGAAATGTCGAGCTGATTGGTCTTCATGTCGAGGCCCGGTTCGGCGCCGATCGCCCGCGCGAACTCGGACCCGGACGGAATGCGGTCCGTCGTCTGCGTCACGAGGACGACGTCGTCGCCTTGATCGGCGACCGCGTCCACGAGTCTGCGCAGCAGCGCGCGACCGACGCCTTTCCGGCGATGTTGGGCCGACACGACGAGCTCGGTCCAGCGCAGGTGCGCGTTCTCGGGCTCGTTGAGCGAGCGACCAATGACCCCATAGCCGACGAGCGCACCGCCCGCGGCGCGTGCCCGGAAGTACGCCTGCCACCGTCCTGGGACGACGGCGCGCAGCCGCTTCTCGATCGCTTCGACGGGCATGAGCGGGTCCTCGGGCGTCCTTTCGCTCTGCTGGGCCTGATAGAGCTCGGCCGCCTCGCGCAGCTCCGCGGGCGAGACCTGCATCGGATCGAAGCGATCGATGCGATATCCCTTTGGCTCGTTCAAGAGGGTGAACACTAGCGGGGACAGCGCACGCGGACCGTTAGCCGCGCTACGTTCAGAAGCTAC
Source organism: Candidatus Limnocylindria bacterium (assembly GCA_035513115.1). GTDB lineage: Bacteria > Chloroflexota > Limnocylindria > P2-11E > P2-11E > CF-39. The sequence goes on from DATKCP010000187.1 coordinate 2,883, forward strand.
GTTCAGGAGCCTGACGCCGCCCGGGCGGGTCGAGCACCGGGCGGCGTCTCGAGCACGGCTCAGCCCTTCGCGAGTGCGGCCTCCGCCTGCGGCAGCTCGCGTCCGCCGGCATCAGCTGACACGGCGGGAGCGAGCAGCTGGTGCGCGAGGCTCTCCGGCGTCTCGGCGAGCCGGCGCACCGGCACCGATCCGGTGATCGCTTTGCCGCCCGCCGTGCGCGGACGGGTGTCATCAAGATCGACCAGCCGCTTCCGATCGTCCTCGGTGAGCTGCTGGTTCGGCAGCGGGGAGAGATGCTTGACGTCCTGCACCGAGATCCCCAGGCCGGCACCCACACGCGTTCCGTAGTCAGGATCGACGAGCAGGAAGTGCCAGACCATCCGCTGCTGGGTGTACGGCGCGCACTGCCCGAGGAGCGCGATCATGTTACGGACGAGATCGTCACGCTCCCACGGCATCATCGTCCGGTAGCGGTCGGCGGCCTGCGCGTAGTCGTTGGCGCGCGGGATCTGTCGCCGGGTCAGCCGGCCGTCGATGCTTGGCCCCTGCTCGTCGTGGACCGGGTACGGCGCTTCGCGATTCGCGCCGGCATGACCGCTGGGTTCGTAGTTGATGTGCTTGTTCTCGCCGGCGGTGTTGCCGTCGACGAAGTACGCCATCTGACCGTCACGCTGGTTGGTCGAGGCCTTCGCCCCCTTCGGCATGTTCACTGGAAGCTGCAGGTAGTTCGTGCCCACCCGATGGCGCTGGGTGTCGGAGTAGCTGAACGTGCGGCCCACGAGCATCTTGTCGTCTGAGAAGTCGAGGCCGTCCACCAGCACGCCCGTCCCGAACGCGATCTGCTCGCTCTCGGCGAAGAAGTTCTCAACGTTGCGGTCGAGGGTCATCGTCCCGACGTGGCGGAGCGGGAACCGGTCCTCCGGCCAGACCTTCGTGTCGTCCAGCGGATCGAAGTCGAGCTCAGGATGCTCGTCGTCGCTCATGATCTGTACGAGGAGGTCCCACTGCGGGAAGTCACCGCGCTCGATGGCCTGATACAGATCTAGGGAGGCATGGCCCAGCTCCTTCGCCTGGACGGCCTGGGCCTCATCGTCGGTGAGAGACGCCACACCGCTCCTCGGCTGCCAGTGGTACTTGACGAGCACGGTGTCGCCGCTCGTGTTCACCATCTTGTACGTGTTGACGCCGAAGCCCTGCTGGTGGCGGTAGTCCACCGGGATGCCTCGGGGGCTGAACAGGAACGTGAGCATGTGCATCGACTCCGGCGTGTTGCTCATGAAGTCGAAGATGCGACCCGGCTCCTGATGGAAGGTCACCGGATCGGGCTTGAGCGAGTGAATGACATCCGGGAACTTGATCGCATCGCGGATGAAGAACACCGGCAGGTTGTTGCCGACGAGGTCCCAGTTCCCGTCTTCCGTGTAGAACTTCACGGCGAACCCGCGCGGGTCGCGAGCGGTCTCCGACGAGTCGCGCCCGCCTATGACCGTCGAGAAGCGGATCGCGACGGGCGTTCTCTTTCCCGCTGTCTGGAAGAGCTTCGCGCGTGTGTACACGGCCGCCGGTTCGTCCCCGATCTTTCCGGTCGCTTCGAAGTGTCCGTACGCGACCGCGCCGCGCGCGTGAACGACGCGCTCCGGGATCCGTTCGCGGTCGAAGTGGCTGATCTTCTCGAGGAAGTGATAGTTCTCGAGTGTCGCGGGGCCGCGCGCGCCGACCGTTCGCTGGTTCTGGTTGTCATAGACCGGGTGGCCTTGCCTCGTGGTCAGCACCGGACCGTCACCGACGCCGGGCTTTCTGGCGGGGCCGCGCTCTTTGGCCATTGTCGTCACTCCCCTCGTCTGTGGGATGCCGTAGCCGGGACGCATATCGGCCGATCGGCCTGGAGGCTGCGCCGCAGTTGCGCCTCGGGCGAGCTTCAAAGTCACAATAAACGCTACGGTCCGGCCGCGGGCAGAGGCGAACGCCTAGAAAGGAGGGGGCTAGGCCCCGGCCATCACCGGCTGGAAGACGAGGATCGTGTGACCATAGGCCTTCTCGCGGAGGACCCTGATCCTCTCGCCGAAGCGCTGGAGGAAGGCGAGCTCGAGCTGGCGCTCATCCCAGGTCGAGGCGTCCCAGGACATCCCCTCGCTGGACATGAAGCGGAGCACGAACTCACGCAGGGCGGCGTCCGACACGCCGATACCCAGGTATCGGAACTCCGTGCCGTCAGGCATCTCCCAGGTGACCACTGCTCCCTGCACTGACGGTAGGCTCGCCTCCCCCCACCGGCATCCCCCGTACAGGGGAGCGCGGGGTCCTCGCACTTGAGGTTTCAGCCAGACGGGCGATGCTTTGCCCGTGCGGGGTGTGAGCGGCTGGCTACCGGGCGTGATCCTGATCGTCATCGGCGTGACCCTGTTCGCCGTGCAGCTGTTGCGCCTCGACGCCGACGTGATCGTCCTCATCGTCGGACTCGTTCTCGCGATCGCCTACGCGGCAACACGACGTTATGGGCTGCTGATCCCGGCCGGCATCCTCAGCGGGCTCGGCACGGGCATCCTCCTGGAGGATCTCGGGGCACGGGGCGAGCCCGTGGTGCTGGGACTCGGGCTCGGGTTCCTCGCGATCTTCGGCGTCGACCTGATCGCGAGCGGCGCGCGGGAGCGAGGTCGCTGGTGGCCGCTCGTCCCCGGCACGATCCTTACGATCGTCGCCGGCGCCGAGAGCACCTTCGGCGCGGAGGGCAAGCGTCTGATCGAGCAGGCGTGGCCCGTCCTTCTCATCGCTCTCGGCGCCTGGCTACTCGTCCGCGGCAGGGCATCGGCCTGACCGAGCGCACCGTCGCGCGCGTCGTCGGCGAACGTCTGCGCGCCGCGGGCGTTCGCTACGTGACCGGTCATCCGGGCGGAGAGGTCGTCGACCTTATCGAGGGCTTCCGTCAGGCTGGGCTCGAGTTCGTCCTCACGCGGCACGAGACGGTGGCGGCCTTCATGTCGGAGGCGATGGCGGCCGCGAGTGGGATCCCCGGCGTGTGCGTGGCCACGCTCGGACCCGGCGCCACCAATCTCGTGACCGGCGTCGCGCAGGCGTATCTCGATCGCGCGCCGCTCATCGCATTCACCGGCCAGCTCCCCGCCGACCGCTTCGAGATCACGACGCATCAAAAGCTCGACCTCCGGGCGCTGTTCGCGCCGATCACGAAATGGCAGGCGCGCCTGACCGCCGCGAACGCCGACGACGTCACCGCTCGCGCGCTGCGCCTGTCGCTGCGGTCGCGACCGGGACCGGTCTTCATCGAAGTGCCGAGCGACGTTCCCGGAGCGGTGTGGCACGACGCTCCGCGCTCCGCGGTCGAGGTACCCCCGGCCGGCGACCGCGGCGCCGCGGTCGATCCCGTCGCGGCCGGCCGCGCCGCGCGGCTGCTCCGCGACAGCGGACGACCGGTGATCCTCGCCGGCATGGACGCGAACGACAAGGCCTGCGCGGGACCGCTGCGCGTTCTCGCGGAGGCCTGGGGCATACCCGTCATCGTCAGCCCGAAGGCGAAGGGCCTGTTCCGCGAGGACCATCCGCTGTTCCTCGGGACGATCGAGATGCTCGGCACGGCCAGGCTGTACGAGTACGTCGACGGCTCCGACCTCGTGATCATGATCGGCTTCGATCCGGTCGAGTTCGACCGTGACTGGACCGCCGCCGCGAAGGTCATCCACGTCGGCCCGCTGCCGAACGACGATCTCTATTACGGCAGCGCCGTCGACCTCATTGGTCCGGTGCGCGACGGGATCGACGCGCTGCGCTCGACCGCGGGCACGCCGGCACCGAAGCGCCCGGCGGAGGAGGTGCGCGCCTTCCGCGACTCTTTCCGCGCGTTCGTCACGCCGGCGCGCGGCGGCCTCACGTCACAGCAGGTCCTTGCGGAGCTGCGAGCCGCGCTTCCCGACGACGCGCTGGTGACCTGTGACGTCGGCTACAACAAGGCAGTCACCGGTCAGTGCCTTCCGATGTACCTGCCGAAGACGTTCTTCATGTCGAACGGCCTGTCGTCGATGGGCTACGGGCTCGCGGCCGCCCTCGGGCTGAAGCTGCTGTACCGCGACCGCCGCGTGGCGTGCGTGCTCGGTGACGGCGGCTTCGCGATGGTGATGGCCGAGCTCGAGACCGCGGTGCGCCAGCGACTCGGCGTCACCGTTGTCGTTCTCGCCGACGACGCGCTCTCGCAGATCAAGGCGGGACAGGAGCGCAAGGGCTACCCGGTGACCGGCACGACCTTCGGCGGGCTCGACTACGTAGCGCTCGCGAAGGGCTTCGGCATCGAGGGCCACGAGGTGCGTACGGTCGCCGAGTGCCGCGAGGTCCTGCGCGCGCGGCCGTCGGAGGTCCCCACGCTCATCGCGGCGCACGTGGAGCCGTCCGCGTATCAGCTCGGCTGACGTTCTTCTCCTCCTCTGGATCGAGGCGAGCGCATGGCAGGGAGCCGCGGCGAATCCGCGTACCCTGATGGTGTGAACGCCTCGCCTGAACGCTTTCCGGATCCCGAGACCGGGGTGACCACCGGCCCCGACCAGGCCGAGCCGGTCGCGGTCCTCGCCGGCGGCTGTTTTTGGTGCGTGGAGGCCGTTTACCGGCAGCTGGACGGGGTGACCTCCGTGACGAACGGCTACGCGGGAGGGACGCCTCAGTCAGCGGACTACCAAACGGTCTCGAGTGGTACGAGCGACCATGCCGAGGCGGTCGAGGTCCGCTTCGATCCGGAGAAGATCGGCTTCGGCCAGATCCTCAAGGTGTTCTTCTCGATCGCTCATGATCCGACGACGCGCGACCGCCAGGGTCCGGATGTCGGCCGGCAATATCGTTCGGTCATCTTCTACGCCGACGACGAGCAGCGGCGTGTCGCGGAGTCGTACATCAAGCAGCTGGATGCGGCGAAGGTCTTCGATCGGCCCATCGTCACCGATGTCGTTCCTCTCGACCGCTTCTACGCCGCCGAGGATTACCACCAGGACTACGCGGCTCGGAATCCACTCCAGCCGTACATCCTGTTCAACGCACGTCCCAAGGTGGACAAGGTTCGGAAGTACTACAAGGACCGCGTCAAGCTCGGGCGCTGACCCAGCGATCCGCGCCGCCGCGATCGTTGCCGAGGCTCACGGCATCGGGTGGTCGTTCTACGGCGAACGGTCTGCCGAATAGCACATCGTCGCGCAGCGCCGCAAGATAGTCGCGCATTCGTCGCTCGACGCCGTCCCTGTGCGCACGAATGGATCCCCGATCGTTGAGGTCAGCGGGATCGATCGATTCCGGCATGTCGGTGCCTCGCAGTCCGGTCCAGCGGCGGGACCGTCTGACGGCCGGCAGCCCGGGAAGCGCGGGCCTCGAGACGCCTCTGAGAGTCTGCGCGGATCGCGTTTCTTAGTCCGCTTTCATGACTATTCCGTCGTCGCATGCTCTCCTTACGCCGTGATCACAGCGCGTTCACGCGCGATCGTCGCCGGGCATCCCGATGAGGCGAGCGGGCTCGATACCGTCCGCATGTTCAACCGGTACGAGTTCAAGTACCTGGCGGACCAGCGGACCGTCGCAGCGTTCCGAGCTGGGCTGGGATCTCGCGTGGATCGCGATCGCCACGGCGCCCGAGGCTTCTATCAGGTATGGAGCCGCTACTACGACACCGCGGACCTCAGCTTCTACTGGCAGAAGATCGACGGCATCCGCTTCCGTCGGAAGCTGCGTGTCCGCCACTACGGCGAACCGGATCTGATCACCGGAGAGACACCCGTCTGGGTCGAGATCAAGCAGCGCCTGAATCGCGTCACGCAGAAGCGCCGGGTGCTGCTTCCCTACGCGGAAGCGCTGCGCCTGTGCGCGGGCCAGGACCCAGGGACCCTGATCGGGCACGACGTCCGCGTCGCCGAGGAGATCGTCGGGTTCGTCAGCACGCTCGCCCTTCGCCCGATCACCGTTGTCGGCTACGTGCGCGAAGCGCTGCTCGGTCGCGACGAGGACGGCGGACTGCGGATCACGATCGATAGCCGCCTGCGAGGCCGCGACCGCGACCTCGATCTGCACGCCGCCGCAGAGAACCGGCTCCTTGTGAATCCCGAGGTCTCGGTGATCGAGCTCAAGGTGAACGAGCGCGTACCGTACTGGCTCACGGAGCACATCGCCCTGCACGGTCTCCGACTCGTACGCCTCTCGAAGTACTGCCAGAGCATCGAGGCGTTCCACGGCGTGCCGCGCTCCACGCGTGTCGCCGACGATATGAACTAGGAGGTCGTGCGGTTGCCATTCCTTGAGGGGTTCGATGATCTGACCGGGACGTTCACCGTCGTGGACGTCGTTCTCGCGATGACGCTGTCGTTCGTCCTGTGCGCGATCGTCGGACTCGTCTACCAGCACACGCACCGAGGGATCTCGTACACGCAGAGCTACGTGCAGACGCTCGTCTTCATGGGGATGATCGTCGCGCTGGTCATGCTCATCATCGGCTCGAACATCGCGCGGGCGTTCGCGCTCGTTGGCGCGCTTTCGATCATCCGGTTCCGCAATGCCGTGAAGGAGACGCGCGACGTCGGCTTCATCTTCTTCGCGATGGCGATCGGGATGGCGGCCGGCACGCGCTTCTACTCGCTCGCGATCATCGCGACCGCGGCGATCAGCGGCGCCATCCTTCTCATGGAGCGTCTCGACTGGTTCAAGGTGAACCTGCAGAGCCAGGTGCTGAAGGTGCAGGTCCCGGCGGGGGTGGACTTCACCAGGGCCATCGACGACGCGCTGCTGCGCTACACCGACCACTCTGAGCTGGTGAGCCTAGAGAGCGTTCGCGCGGGTGCGCTCACCGAGATGACCTACACCGCGCGTCTCAAGCAGACGACGAAACCAGGCGAGCTGATCCAGGCCTTTCGGGAGCTCACCGGCGGCCAGAAGGTCACGCTGCTCACCGGCTACGACCGGACGGACCTCTAAGAGATGAGCGAGCTTCGCTGGCGCCGTCATCGCCGTCGGGTCTTCCTGTCCGGAGCGGCCGCCCTCGGATTCACCGCGTTCTTCGGCGAGACTCGCCTGACGGCGATCACGTCCAGGGAGCGTTCGACGGTCGGGGACACGGCGACGCCGGTTCCGACGGCCACCGCTCAGCCGAGAGTCGCTCTCTTCGAACGGCGGACTCACAGGTTCGACCTGACCTTCGATCCAGAGGTATATGCCCGGATGGCTTCGACGTTCCAGGGCACCGGGACGAAGGAGTTCGTCGAGGCCGATTTGGCGATCGATGGAACCGCCGTCGCGTCCGTGGGAATCCGGCTCAAAGGGAACTCCACACTTGGGAGCCTGCGGCGCGGGACGGCGACGGGGAACAACCGAGGTGGCGCGGGGCCACTGGGCGTCGCCCTTTCGTTCGACCGCCCGGAGCAGCTGCCGTGGCTCGTCAGCTTCGACGAGTTCATCAAGGGCCAGCGCTATCAGGACTACGAGCAGATCGCGCTGCGCCCCGCCTCCGGCGCGGGACTTGCGGAGGCACTTGCGCTGAAGCTCGTCGGCGTCGCTGGCGAGCCCACGCAGAGGTCCATGTACACCACACTCACCGCGAACGGGGGGTCCACGCTGATTCGCCTCGTCGTCGAAGTGCCCGACAGCAAATACACGGACGACAACTTCAAGGGCGATGGCGTCCTGTACAAGGCCCTGAGCAGCGGGACCTTCCGCTATCTCGGCGACGACCCGCTCTCGTACGCGAGCGCCTTCAAGCAGATCACGAACAAGAACAACCACGATCTGAGGCCGTTGATCGAGCTGCTCCGGTGGGTCACCCAGTCGTCCGATGCTGAGTTCGCGGCGCACCTGGCGGACCACGTCGACGTGGAATCGTTCGCGCGGTACGCCGCGATCCAGGATCTCCTGGCGAACTTCGACGACATGTCCGGGCCAGGGCAGAACTATTACCTCTGGTACGGCCTCGACACAAGCCGATTCAGGGTGCTGTCGTGGGACATGAATCTCGCATTCGGGGGGCTCGGTCGCGGCGGCGTCGCGCCGGCTGGCGGCAACTTCGGTGGCCGCGGAGCTAACCCCCTGAAGAGCAGGTTTCTGGCATCGAGCGCGTTCGTCGCGATCCGCGCGAGCGCACGGACCGAAGTAGGTCGCGCCATCTACGGCTCCGGAGCGGCCGCGACGGAGCTCGATGCGTTACGAACGCACCTCGCGTCCAGTGACTTGATCGCGTCGGCGACCCTCGATAGCGAGGCCTCGTCGCTCACCTCGAAGATCGAGAGTCTGGCCGCGTCGTGACACTTGATGAGCGGCCTCGCCTCGGCGCCAATCAGAGCTGCGCGATCACCCGATGAAGAGGTCGTCCGGATAGCAGTAGCGCCACCGCTGTCCTGCTCGAACGAACGGATCACGTGAGGCACGGGCGCAGATGCACCCGATCGTCGCCGCTCGCGAGGCACTCCTCGCAGCCACGCGGCGTGTTCGGCGCGTGATCCTTCGCGGCCCGAGGTGCACGCGGAGCTCGGCCTGCCGGTAATCGTCCAGACGATACGCGTCCAGCGCTCATATCCTCCAGCCGTGGCCACCCGCTCTGGTGCGACCGTCGAGTTCCGGGGTGTCTCGAAGCACTACGCCGGCCAGCTCGCGGTCGACGAGCTCTCGTTCACCGTTCCCGCCGGAAGGATCTGCGTGCTGGTCGGTCCGAGCGGCTCCGGGAAGACGACCTCGCTGAAGATGGTCAACCGGCTGATCGAGCCGAGCGGCGGGGCGATCCTCATCGACGGCCAGGACGTTCTCCGCGAGGAGCCGACCGCGCTGCGCCGACGCATCGGGTACGTGATCCAGCAGGTCGGGCTCTTCCCGCACCAGACCATCGCAGAGAACGTCGGCACGGTGCCCAGACTCCTCGGGTGGCCGAAGGACCGCATCGCCGCGCGTACCGAGCAGCTGCTCGCGCTCGTGGGCCTCGAGCCGTCACGGTTCGCGCGGCGTTATCCGGCACAGCTCTCGGGCGGCGAGCGTCAGCGCGTCGGTGTCGCCCGCGCGCTCGCGGCGGAGCCACCGGTGATGCTGATGGACGAGCCATTCGGCTCGGTCGACCCGATCGTGCGCGAACGCCTCCAGAGCGAGTTCCTCCGCATCCAGCGCGACCAGGGAACGACCGTCCTCTTCGTGACGCATGACATCGACGAGGCGATCGCGCTGGGCGACCGCGTCGCGGTCATGCGCGGCGGCAGGCTGGTGCAGTACGCGCCGCCGGGCGAGCTCCTGGCCCATCCGGCGAACGACTTCGTCGCGGAGTTCGTCGGCTCCGACCGCGGCCTGAGGCGGCTCGCGCTTCTCACCGTGGGCGGCGCGGACCTGGACCCGGCCGTCGATCGGAAGAGCGTGTCGCCGAGCGCTCCGGTGCTGTCCCCGACGACGACGCTGCGCGATGCGCTCGCGCGCATGCTCGCGAGCGAGGCCCAGGTGGGCGTCGTTCTGGACGGCGACCAATATCTCGGCGTGCTGACGCTCTCGAAGATCGGGAAGATGATCCGGAGCGACGCGTGATCCCGGGAGAGCCGCTCATCCGCTGGGACTGGATCGCGAGCCACCTGGACGAGTACGCGTTCCGGCTGGTCGAGCATGTCCAGCTCACCGTCATCGCGGTCGGCGTCGGCTTCGTCATCGCATTCGCCCTCTCCCTCCTCATCCTCCGGATGCCGCGCACCGAGACGCCGATCACCTGGGTCACCGGCACGCTCTACACGATCCCCAGCCTGGCGCTGTTCGTGATCCTCGTCCCGTACACGGGTTTCACGATCCTGACCGCCGAGATCGGCCTCGTGAGCTACACGTTGCTCATCCTCATCCGCAACATCGTGCGCGGCATCCGTGGCGTGCCGGCGGAGGTGCGCGAGGCCGCGGTCGGCATGGGCTACGCCCCGCGCGAGATGCTCTGGCGCATCGAGCTGCCGCTCGCGCTCGCCGTCATCATGGCGGGGGTCCGCCTCGCGACGATCACCACGATCGGGCTCGTGACGGTCACGTCGCTCATCGGCCAGGGCGGGTTCGGCTTCCTCATCCTCATCGGGATCCAGCGTTTCTTCACCACCGAGCTGATCGCGGGCGCGGTGCTGTCCGTCGCGCTCGCGGTCGTGGCGGACGCGCTGCTCGTGCTGCTCCAGCGCCGGCTCACGCCGTGGGCTCGCGCGGCATGACGCTGCTGCGCGACGTCGCCCGGTGGTTTGCCGAACCCGCGCATTACCGCGGGACCGACGCGGTGCAGGCGCGTCTGCTCGAGCACGTGGAGGTGTCCGGACTCGCGGTGCTGATCGGCGTGCTCCTGGCGCTGCCGCTCGGCCTCTACCTCGGGCACACCGGCCGCCTCGGCTTCGTCGCGGTGAACGTCGCGAACATCGGGCGCGCGATCCCGTCGCTCGCGGCGATCGCCCTCGCGATCCCGGTCGCGGGGACGTTGCTCGGTGCCCAAAACGCGCTCGGCTTCTGGCCGACGTTCCTCGCGATGGTTCCGCTGGCGATCCCGCCGATCCTCACCAACACGTACGTCGCCGTCCGCGGCGTCGACCGCGACGTGACCGAGGCCGCCCGAGGCATGGGCCTGAGCGAAGCGGGGATCCTCCGCGGGATCGAGCTGCCGCTCGCGATGCCGCTGATCCTCGCCGGCATCCGCACCGCGGCCGTGAGCGTCGTCGCCACGGCGACGCTCGGCGCCGTGGTCGCCTTCGGTGGGCTCGGACGCTACATCGTCGACGGCCTCGCGCTCCGCGAGTACGACCGCCTGATGGCCGGAGCGCTCCTGGTCGCTCTTCTCGCCATCGTCGTGGAGTTCACATTCGGCGCACTCGAGCGCCTCTCCGTTTCACCGGGCATACGCTCCGAACGGCGCGCGTTCTAGGGAGGTACACGCCACAGGCGAGCGATACTGGGCGTCAGGGCCGAGAGAAAGCGCTGCGGCCCGGAAGGAGTCCCTCCCTTGAATCGATCCATCGGCCTGGCGATCCCATTCATCGTGGCGGCACTCGTCGCGAGCGCCTGCGGCGGTGCCGGCACCTCCGGCGGAGCGAAGCCGGCGATCACGATCGGCTCCACCAATTTCAGCGAGCAGCTCGTCCTCGGGGAGCTGTACGGCCAGATCCTCGAGGCCAACGGCTACACGGTGACGCGCAGGTTCAACCTCGGAAACCGCGAGATCGTGTTCCCCGCCCTCGAGAGCGGGCAGATCGATATGGAGGTGGAGTACCTCGCGACGCTGCTCGCCTTCGTCGACAAGACCGCGACCGGGTCGACCGACCCAAAGGTGACCGCGACCGCGCTGCAGAAGGCGCTCATGGCGAAGGGCATCACCGTCCTCGATTACGCCCCCGCGGTCGATCAGAACGGTTTCGTCGTCACGAAGGCGACGGCGGACAGGCACAGGCTGGCGAAGCTCTCCGACCTCGCGCCCGTCGGACCCCAGCTCGTGCTCGGCGGTCCGCCGGAGTGCCCGAACCGCGAGTTCTGCGCTCTGGGTCTGAAGAACAAATACGGCATCACGTTCAAGGAGTTCAAGGCCCTCGACGCCGGCGGCCCGATCACGGTGCAGGCGCTCATCGGCGGACAGATCGACGTCGGGCTCATGTTCACCAGCGACGCGACGATCGCCGTGCGCGGCTTCGTGCTCCTCGAGGACGACAAGCAGCTGCAGCTCTCGGACAACGTCGCGCCGGTCGTGCGCAACGACTACCTGTCGAAGGCGGGCGACGACTTCAGGAGGCTCGTCAACTCGATCGCGCCGAAGCTCACGACCGCGGAGCTCACCGGCCTGAACAAGCTCGTCGAGGTGGACAAGAAGGATCCGAAGGACGTCGCCAGGGAGTGGCTGAAGAAGCAGGGCCTGATCCAATAGGCAACTGGATATCTCTGGGCGGCGCGCTCGAGCGGGGCGCCGCCGTCGCGTCGTGGGGCGATGGCGGAGAGTGCGAGGTCTTCGCCATCCACGACGACGGAGAGCTTCGCAATCGCTATTGGGACGGCCGGAGCTGGCACGAGTGGGAGTCGCTCGGGGGCACCTTCACCGGCCAGCCCGCGGCGGCCGCTCGCGACGCGGATCGGATCGATGTCTTCGCGTTCGACCACGACGGTCGACTCAACCATCGCTGGTGGGACGGAGCGCGCTGGGTCCCCTGGGAGATCGTCGCGGGCGCACCGAAGGGCGACAGCGTGAGCTGCGCGTGGAGCGGCGCGCGCCTCGACGTGTTCGTGGGCAGTGACGGCGGCGAGCTCTGGTACAGAGCGCTGCCGTGACGGAGGGCGCCTACGGTTGAAGCTGCGCCCGAGCGCGTCGTGACGCTCTGATCACGTGCCTGACTCGAGGAGTGGAGCCAGCGCGGCACTGAGCTCCGCGCGGTGCTCCGCCGTCTCGAAGTCGAGCAGCGGGTTCGGTCGAAGCAGGTGCTCGGTCAGCACGTTGTTCTTGCGGACGTAGACCGCGGGGTAGATCTCGGCTTTGGGGTTCGCCTCGACCGCGACCGCGACGCCGTCGGGGCCGCGACCGTCCACGAAGAGCTGCAGCGGCACGATGCCGTCGTCGACGATCCCGCGCTCCGGGTCGATGATGACCGACCGCGCGAGGTATGACTTCTGATGCCAGAGCTCCGGCGCGCGCGTTGCCTCGGAGAGAAGGTAGCCGAGCACGTCGTCGCGCCTCAGCGTCGGTCGCGCGGGATCGATCCCGAAGTGGGTGCGTGCGATGTGCCGCGCGAGGATGCGCGCGTTGTAGCGATGGCCGTGCACGGCGCCCGAGCTGCTGGGTAGGCCGTGCTTCTTGAGACCCGGGGCACCCCGCGTCACCGTGCCGGCGAAATACACGTCGGGCACGCTGATGCTTTCGAACAGCGGCGTTTGTGACGGGATCTGCTCACGGCCGGAGGTCACGACGCCGAGCTCCGTGAGATCTCCGAGCGGCGGCTGAAAGCCGGTCGTCGCGATGACGTCGTCGACTTCGAACACCACCGATCCGCCGGCATCGCTGCGTGTCGTTCGGACGCGGAAACCGCCGGCCGTGCGCGAGACCTCGTCGATGGAGGCGTTCATGATCGCAACGCCGCCACCCAGGACGTGGTCCTCATACGGCTGCACGTAGCGCGCGCGAACACCGACGAGCGAGTTCGTCACGACCGAGAGCTGCGTCGGGCGAGGAGAGGCGAGGATGATCTGACGCGCCCAGGGAAGAAAGCCGTTCGCGAGCTCGAAGGCTGAGACCTCTTTCCCGATGATGAAGATCCGCTTGCCCGCGTAGGTCTCCGGCGCGCGCGTGTCCGCGTAGTGCGGCACGTCGGCGATGCCGGGGATGTCGGGCTTCCACGGCTCGGCCAGCCCGAAGGCGAACACGACCACGCGGGCGCGGTACTCACCCGCCGTGGTCTCGAGGCGGAACCCTTCCTTGTCGCGCGCCGTGCCGGTCCAGCGGCAGCCGTAACGCACCGCGATACCGGTTTCGCGCGCGAACGTCGCGAGGTTCCGCTCCATCTCCGAGCGCGCGGGGAAGTACGAGGTTCCATCCATCAGCCGCGGCTGGATCGCGCGGTACCGGTCTTCGTCCGGGATCAGCGAATTCCAGTCGTAGCGCTCGTAGAAGCGCGTGTCGCGCTCGAAAGGCGCGAACGGCTTCGTCCACGAGAGCAGTCGCTGGAAGAACGGCCAGCGGCGGAACATCCCGCCGGGTGTCGGGTCGGCGGAGATCACGGCGTGCGGGACGCCCGAACGCCTCAGCGAGTACGAGAGCTGAAGTCCGCCGGGCCCGCTGCCGACCACCACGACCGGGTAGTCGCCGGGCGGGAAGGGCTGCTCCGCTAGGTCCGCCAGATCGAGGCCGTCCTCAGCTTGCGCGCCACGCTCTGCAGCATGCGGAACATCACCCGCGGGTGCCCGACCAGGAATTGCTCGAGCGCGGGGCCGGGGATGATCGCGCAGTGGAGCTCGCGAGCGGCGACGATGTCCGCGATCGGCAGCTCGCCGAGAAGCACGGAGATCTCCCCGAAGAAGTCCCCCCGGCCGAGCCTTCCGTAGTCCTTCCCGTCGATCCGGATGATGGCCTCGCCGTCGAGGATGACGTAGAAGCCCGACCCCGACAGGCCCTGCCGCAGGATGCGCTCGCCCTCCGCGTAGCGGCGCTCATCCACGATGTGCGCCACCGACTCGAGCTCGGCGGCGCCCAGATCCGCGAAGAGGGAGAGCGTTGAAAGTCTGTCGCCCAGCTCGCCGCGCGTCGTCGCCATCCGCACATGTCTAGGCCCGCGCCGGTCGGTTGGCAACTCGGCGACCGCCAGCGGACAATCCGCCGCATGACCGGCCAGTCGCTGCCGAGCGGCACCCTCACTTTCGTGTTCACCGACATCGAGGGCTCCACCAAACACCTGAACACGCTGGGCACCGACCGCTGGGACGAGGTCCTCGCCGTCCACACCAGGGCGCTGCGCCACGCGTTCGCCGACGGCGGGACCGAGGTGCGGATCGAGGGCGATGCGCTCTTTGTCGTTTTCCACAGCGCGGCGAAGGCGGTGCGCGCCGCGGCCGCCGCCCAGCGCGCACTCGCGGCCGCGAGCTTTCCGCACGACGCCGTGGTGCGTGTCCGCATGGGTATGCACACCGGCCTGGGAACGCCGGCGAGCGAAGAGGCCGGCGCGGACTACGTCGGCATCGATGTGCATCGCGCCGCGCGTATCGCGAACATCGCGCACGGCGGGCAGGTGCTCGTCTCCGGCGCGACGGCCACGCTCGCCGGCCAGGATCTCGGCGACGGCCTGGCGCTTCGCGATCTGGGCGAGCACCGGCTCAAGGACCTCGCGCAGCCGGAGCACGTGTACCAGCTCGTCGTCGCGGGTCTGCTGTGCGACTTCCCGCCGCTCCGCAGCCTCGACCGCACGCCGAACAACCTCCCGACCGAGCTGACGACGTTCGTCGGGCGCGGCCCGGAGATCCGCGACGGACTGCGGCTCCTGGACGGCACGCGTCTCCTCACGCTCACCGGTCCGGGTGGCACGGGCAAGACCAGGCTCTCACTGCAGCTCGCGGCGGAAGCGGCCGTCGGCTTTCCGGACGGCGCCTTCTGGATCCCGCTCGCGCCGATCTCGGACCCCGAGCTCGTCCCGTCGACGATCGCGCACGCGCTCGGCGTGCACGTCGGCGGCAAGGAGGTGCCGCTCGAGCGCGTGATCGAGCACGTCCGGGGCAAGCGGATGCTGCTGGTGCTCGACAACTTCGAGCAGATCCTGCCGGCGGCGCCGTCGGTGTCGGCGCTGCTGGCGAGCGGGCCGGACCTCAAGGTCATCACCTCGAGCCGCGCGCCGCTGCGGATCTCCGGCGAGCAGGAGTTCCCGGTGCCGCCGCTCCACCTCCCCGATCCGGAGCGGAGCCCTTCGCTCGATGCGCTCGCGCAATCGGACGCGGTCAGGCTCTTCGTCGAGCGAGCGCGCGCGGTGAAGCCGGACTTCATGGTCACGGCGGAGAACGCCGCGGCCGTCGCGGAGATCTGCTACCGCCTCGACGGCCTTCCGCTCGGGATCGAGCTCGCCGCCGCTCGTGTGAAGCTCCTCTCACCGCAGGCGATGCTGCCCCGCCTGAGGAAGGGGCTCGATCTCCTCGCCAGCTCGTCGCCGGATCGCGCGGACCGGCAGCGCACGCTGCGCGGCGCCATCGCCTGGAGCTACGACCTTCTCGACGACGGCCTCAGGCGTCTGTTCGCACGCGGCGGCGTGTTCGTGGCTGGCGCGATGCTGGAGCAGCTCGAGTCCGTATGTGGGCCCGCCGGCGAGATCGGCGGCGAGGTGCTCGATCGGCTGTCAGAGCTCCTGGACAACAGCCTCATCCGGCAGCTCGAGGCGGACGGTGAGCCACGATTCCGGATGCTCGTGACGATCAGAGAGTTCGCGATGGAGCGCCTCGATGCGAGCGCGGAAGCGCAGGACATCCGGCGCCGGCACTTCGCGGCGTATCTCGCGCTCGCCGAGCGCGCCGCGCCCGAGCTGCAGGGGAAGGACCAGCGGCGCTGGCTCGATCTCCTCGAGCTGGAGCACGACAACATGCGCGGGGCGCTCGAGTGCGCGCTGCTGGACCGGCGCGTCGACGACGCCACGCGGCTGGTCTTCGCGCTGTGGCGCTTTTGGCAGGCGCGAGGCTATCTGCGCGAAGGTCTGACCTGGGCCGAGCGACTGCTCGCGCTGCCTGCGTCCGATCCGCGCGTCCGCCTCCGGGCGTTGGAGGCAGCGGGCGGGATCACCTATTGGATGGGCGATATGAGCGCGACCGAACGCTACTACGGCGAGGAGTACGACCTCGCCGGGCGGCTTCACGACGAGCCCGAGCGAGCCAAGGCCGCGTACAACCTTTCGTTCGTGTACCTCTTCTCGCGGACCGACCTGGCGCGTGCGGAAGCGCTGCTCGAGGAGGCGCTCCCGATCCACCGGAAGCTTGGAGACCGCGCGAGCATCGGCCGCGCCGCGTGGGCGCTCGGGGCGCTGTACGGAGAGAGCTTCGAACGATCGCGCGAGGACAGGCTCAAGGCGCAGCGGCTCGCGCATGAGGCGCTCGAGCAGCACCGAGCGCTTGGCAATCGCTTCGACATCGCGTGGGACCTGCACTCCACCGGCCTCGCGGCGCTGCGGCTCGACAAGCCCGACGAGGCGGTGGAGGAGTGGCGCGAAGCACTCGACATCTTCGTAGAGGCCGGGGACTCGAGCGGCATGGTGCTGCTCCTCAGCAATTTCGCGGAGCATGCGCGAGCGCTCGGCGACCTCGAACGCGAGGCGACGCTCGTCGGCGCATGGACCGCGATGGCCGATCGGACCGGCGTGGGCCTCGCGTCGCTGTGGGGGACGACCGAAGGCCGCACGCTCGCGAAGGACATCCCCGCGGAGCGACGACCGGCCCTGGAGCGCGGACGCGCGATGAAGACGGACGAGGCCATCGCGTACGCGCTCGCGCTGCAGCCCGCCAGGAAAGCGTGAGCCGCGCCGAGCGCTGGACGCTCTTCGCGGCGATCCTCGCGTCGGGGATCGTGTTCCTCGATTCGACCGTTGTGAACGTCGCGTTGCCGCGCATCGGGCGCGAGCTGCCCTCGTCGATGCTGGGCGTGCTCGAGGGACAGTCGTACGTCTACAACGCGTACCTGCTGACGCTCTCGGCGCTGCTCGTGCTCGCCGGAGCGCTGAACGACTACTACGGCCGCAAGCGGATGTTCGCGATAGGCCTTGCCGGTTTTCTCGTCACGAGCCTGCTCTGCGGCATCGCACCGTCAATGGAGCTGCTCATCGTCTCGCGCGTGCTCCAGGGCGCGGCGGGCGCGCTCCTGGTCCCGGGTTCGCTCGCGCTCCTCACCGCGACGTTCACCGGGGAGGCGCAGGGTCGCGCGTTCGGACTCTGGGCCGGCGCGTCGGCAGCGACGACGATCCTCGGTCCGGTCATCGGTGGCGTGCTGGTCGACACGCTTTCCTGGCGCGTCGCGTTCCTCATCAACGTCCCGCTCTGCGCGCTCGCGCTGTGGGCAACGCTCGCATTCGTGCGCGAGAGCCGTGACGAGAGCGCGACCGGATCGTTCGACTGGCTGGGCGCGGCGGTCGTCGCGGTGGCCGTCGGAGGTCTTTCGTTCGGCACGATCTACAGCCAGCAGCGGGAATGGCGCGACCCGTTCGGCATCGCGGTCCTGGTGATCGGCGGGCTCGCCACGGTGGCGCTCCCGTTCCTCATGACCATGCGTCGTGCCCCGCTGATCCGGCCGGCGCTTTTCCGCTCCCGGAACTTCACGGTGACGAACCTGTCGACCTTCCTGATCTACGGCGCCCTGTACGTGATCGGGTACTTCCTGACGCTGTTCCTGCAGGGGACCGTCGGCTACACCGCCGCGGCGTCGGGCCTGGCGTTCATCCCTTCGGGGCTCTTCCTGGTATTCCTCAGCTCGCGGTTCGGGGCGCTCGCCAGCCGCCGCGGGCCGCGCGTCTTCATGGCCCTCGGACCCGCGCTCATGTGCATCGGGGTCCTCTGGTACGCACGCGTGCCCGCCACGACCGCGCTGTGGGCGTTCGCGGTCGACGATCCGCGCACCTACCTTCCGCCCATCAGCTACATCGTCGATGTGCTGCCGGGCAGTCTCCTGTTCGGCTTCGGCCTCGCGATGATGGTCGCGCCGCTCACGACGGCCCTCATGTCCAGCGTTCCCGTGCGCAACGCCGGCGTGGCGTCCGCCGTGAACAACGCGATCTCGCGCGTCGGACCACAGCTCGCGGGCGCCCTCATCTTCGTCGCGGTCAGCGCGAGCTTCTACGCGGGACTGCAGGCGCGCGTGCCGGGCATCGACACGGGCGACCCCGCCCTTCGTCGAACGATCTCGCCGCTCAATGTCGAGCGGCCGTCCGCGGCGCCGTCTCCGTCGGAAGCGGCGCGCATCACTGCCGAGCGCGAGGCGTCGACCGATGCTTTCCGCCTCGCGATGCTGATGGCGGCCGCTCTGCTGGCCGCCGGTGCGGCGACGAACGCCGTGGGCATCGTGGATCGTGCCGCGACCAGGGCCGCCGCCGAGGGTTAGGTG
Organism: Candidatus Limnocylindria bacterium; assembly: GCA_035513115.1. Taxonomy (GTDB): domain Bacteria; phylum Chloroflexota; class Limnocylindria; order P2-11E; family P2-11E; genus CF-39. The sequence continues at coordinate 21,418 of DATKCP010000187.1, forward strand.
CCGCCGCCGGCGCCCGGGTCAGCGGATGCCGGTCTGAAGCTCGCGAAGCGTGCGCCCGCTCCCGGTGACGCGAAGGGCGACGTCGCGTCCCACCCAGCGGTAGTGCCAGGGCTCGTAGTCGTAGCACGTCACAGCGCTCTTGCCGGGGGGATAGGTCATGACGAATCCGAACTCGGCCGCGTGCTGCGCGAGCCAACCTCCGGTGGGCGTCGCGGCCCAGTCGGCGTACTCCCACGGCGCGGCCGAGCCGTCCCCGAAGTCAAGCGTCGTACCGAGCTGATGCTCGGAGTGACCGGGGCGCGCGCTCGTGCGCAGTGCCCTCTCGTATCCGCCGACGCCGACCCAGTAGTTGAACGTGAGCTCCTGCTGCGCGTACGAGCGGTACGCGGAGACGATCACCAGCGGACGCCCCGCCGCGCGCGCCGCGTCGCGCAGCGCGGCGAGACCGGGATAAACGACCCCGCGGACGAGGGCCCGTGCGTCGTCGGCGAGCACGGACTCGTAACCCGGCTTCCCCCGCACGACCTGCATGTCGGCGGCGGTCACGCCGGGCTCGGGAATGATGGCGAACGTCGACGGGCCGAGCGCGAGACCATCGAGCGCCGACACGAGATCCGGCGGTTCATAGGACCGCGCGAGCGCGTGAGTCCAGTCGAGCGCGGTGGCGTCGTGACGCGCGTAGTCGCGCTCCGGCGTGGGCACGTCGTCCACGGCGCAGTACGAGGCGTGGCTCGGCGCCGTGGGACTGGGCGATGCGGTCGGCAGAGGCGCGGACGTGGCGGTCGCCGACGCGGACGGCGTCGGGGAAGACGGGGCGGTCAGCGTTGCCGTGGCGCTCGGGCTCGCGGGAGCGACCGTGATCGTCGGGGCGGGCGTCGACGTCGAGGAAACGGGGGACGGCGCGCACGTCACCGCCAGCGACGCGGCGAGCGCGAGACGTAGTGGAGCGGCGACTGGGCGCAGAGCCACATGTTCGGGGACACGTCCCACGCGTGCTAGCGGACCGTGATCTCCGTGAAGAGGCCGAGGTCGTCCATCCACGCGCCGCCGTCGATGACTCCGCGCAGCGGAAGACGGTACGTGCCGGGGAGCGCACCCTTCACCGCGAAGCCGAAGGTCGCGGTCCCGCCGGGTGGGACGACATCCTCCAGCTGGACCGCCGGCCGATCGGGTGCGTGCCAGCCGGCGGCGAGGAACGCGAACTTTCCATCGTTGCCCGCGACGGCGAGGCGCGCCTCCTGCGGCGTCCCCTTCCGCCAGGCGGTCCCGCCGGTGTTGCGCAGCACGATCTCAACTGCACCCACCTCGTGCGCCGCGATCTGAGGGTATGGAGTCTGCGAGACGAACTCCGCGCGGACCGTCGAGGCGTTCGGCGGCGCGCACAGGCTGAGCAGCCACATGAAGTGCGGCCAGTTCCAGGTCGGACCGGGATCGGTGTGAGTGGCGCCGGGGACCTCGTTGTGTCCGATCACGTGCGCGCGGTCGAGCGGGAATCCCCACCGGGCCGCTGCGCTGCAGGTGATCGCGGCCGCCGCCCGATACTGCTCTTCGCGGAAGAACGGGTTCGTGCGCGTGTTCAGCTCGAGCTCGATCCCGATCGAGTTCAGGTTGAACAGATAGTTCCCGGCGTGCCAGGCCGTGTCGGCCTCGCCGACGACCTGAGCGATATGGCCGTCACCGCGCACCACGTAGTGCGCGCTCACGTCGGATTTGGGGATGTTGAAGGCGCGGAGCGTCTGCTCGTAGGTGATCACGGTGTAGTGGATCACCACGTACTGGAGCGCCACGCCCCGGCGTCCCGGCCAGTGATTGGTCGTCGGCTTCATCAACCACTCGCGCTGCGGCTCGTACGGGAATGGCATCGCCGCCGCGGCCCGGGCCGGCGGCGCGGCGCGCGGGGCGTCGGTCGGCGCGGCCGCGATGTTCAGGCCGGAGGCAGCTCCGGTTGCCGCGGTCGCCGGACGCATGCGGACCGCCGAGGCGACGACGGAGACAGCGGCAAGCACGGTCACGGCGACGACCAGCAGCGAAACCCACCCACGCATCCGTACGCGGAACGCCCGTCGCCGACAGACGTTGCGTCAGACAGGCGGCTTGACTGACAAGCGAGCGACGACGGCACGACGAGGACCCGCCATCGCTGGCGGGTCCTCCCGTCATCGTCCTGTGCCGGCGCTGCGCGATCAGCGCTTGTTGCGCGACTCCTGCTCCATGCGGTCGCCCCGCATCGGGCGGTCCTCGCGCGTCTCGTAGTCGTAGCCGCGACGGCGGCGAACGACGTCGCTCGCGTCCGTGTAACGGTCATCGGCGCGGACCGTCATCAGGGTGCGGCCCTCCTTGAACTGCTCGTCGTAGTACTTCGCCTCGTCCTCGGGAATGCCGAGGCCGACGAGCGCGCCGCTGACGCCGCCCGCGACACCGCCGGCAACCGCACCGGTCGCCGCGCCCGCGAGGGCGCTGGCGAGCAGGCCGCCGGACACCACCGGGCCGATACCGGGGATCAGGAGCGCCGCTCCGGCGCCGATGATCCCGCCGAGCACGACGCCCGTGCCCGCGCCCGAGGCCGCCATCTCACCGGACTTGTTCCCTTCCTGATGTGTCTTCCCGGCGTCGTCGCGCCAGGCGTAGCCGATCTGCTCGTCCTTGAAACCCTTCTCGCGAAGATCGCGCGCCGCGAGCTCCGCGTCGTTACGTTCGTCGAAGACACCGACGTAGTGCTTCCGCTGGGTCGTGTGCTCAGGGGTATGGGTCATCGTCTTTCCTCCTGAATTTGTTGCCTCCCGCTGTGGCGAGCAGATTCGAGGCCGCCATGGTGTCAGCGAGTTCGCGCCAGCTTGCTGTTACGTGGGCGCGCGAGGGGACCGTTGAACGCTGCTCCGCCGTGCTGACCGTAGAGTTCGAGCCGTGGATCCGGTCGCGGCCGACCTCATCCGGCGCACCGCCCGGCTTGCTGATCTCGCAGAGCAGCGGCTCGGACTCGCGCCGACGAACCCGGCCGCGCATGAGCGCGCGCGCCGGCTCCGCGACCACCTGGAGGGATTCGTGCGTCCGCGTGCGGCGGATTTGGGGGCGCCGCTGCTGGTGCTGCTCCTCGGACCCACCGGTGCGGGCAAGTCCTCACTGCTCAACACCATCGCGGGCGCCGAGGTGAGCCGTGCCGGCGTGCTGCGGCCGACGACGCGCGAGGCCATCCTCTACGCGAGCGAGAGCGACGCGAAACAGATCCTGTCCGGCGACCGTTTGCGGCTCATCGCGACCGATCGGATCGTGCATGCCGTGGCTCCCGCCACGTCCTCCGGCGTCGCCGTCATCGATGCGCCGGACATCGACTCGGTGGAACGCGACAATCGGCTGCTCGCGGACATCCTGCTCGAGGTCTGCGACCTCTGCGTGTTCGTCACGACGGCGACGCGTTACGCGGATCTCGTGCCATCGCAGGTGCTGCAGCGCGTGCGCGAGCGCGGGCTACCGCTGGTCATCGTGCTCAACCGCGTCCCCGCCGAGGCCCGTGACCGCGAGGTCGTGATGGCCGACGCGCGCCGCCTGCTCTCCGAGAACGGCCCGAGCGCAGGCGATGGCGCGCTGGATCTGATCGCGGTCGATGAGGGCGACGTCGATCCGCGGGTGCACGGACTCGCCCGGGAAAAAGTCCGTCCGCTGCTGGACCGGATCGAGCGGCTCGTATCGGAGAGCGGAGAGCGACGGCTCGTCGCGGCGGAGGCGCTCGCCGGCGCCGTTCGCGGACTCGCACCGCTCGTGCACGCCGTCGCCGACGATCTCGAGCACGAGGCGATCGATGCGGAGGCGCTCCGGCGCATCGCCGAGATGTCGTACGCGGAGGAGCTGGGCGCTCTGTCGCGAACGCTTCGCGGCGGGGTGCTCCTTCGCAGCGAGGTCCTTCGCCGCTGGCACGACTTCGTGGGTGCCGATCAGATCACGCGCTTCGTCTCATCCGGGCTGGGAAGGCTCCGCGGACTGCTGATGACCGCGTTCCGCGGGACGCCCGCGGCGCCGGTGGCGATGGTCGAGGAGGAGATGGCGAGCACGCTCGAGGCACTCTCGCTGCGCCACGCGAGCGACGCCGCGCGCCGGACGGCGGCCGCGTGGTCCGAGCGCGCCGTTGCGGCTGCCCTGGTCGACCGCGATCCGACGCTGTGGTCGGCATCCGAAGGGTTCGCACCGGCGATCCGCGAAGGGCTCGCGACGTGGATGCGCGCGACCGTCGATGACGTGCGTACGGCCGGGGGGCGGAAGCGCGCGGTCGCGCAGGTCGCCGCGCTGGGCGTGAACGCCGTCGGCGTCGCGGTCATGCTCGGCGTGTTCGCGCATACCGCGGGGCTGACCGGCGCGGAGGTCGGGGTCGCGGCGGGCACCGCGTTCCTGAATCAGAAGCTGCTGGAGGCGCTCTTCGGCGAGCGGGCCATGGAGCAGCTGATCGAGCAGGCGCGACAGCGGCTGGACGCGCTGCTCACGTCGCTGTTCGCGCGCGAGCGCGAGCGGTTCGAGGCGCTCGCGACACTTCCGGCGACGCTGCGCGAGCTCGCGGCCGAGCTACGCGCCGCAGTGCAGGAGCTGCGGGCTTGAATCTTCAGGGCTGCCTCGCGCATCTCGACGAAGCGATCGCGGCCGCCTCGACCCTGGGCCTCGATCCGTCCGCCGCCGCGAGCGTGCGCGAGACGGCCCGGACGCGTCTCGGTTTTCCCAGCGACGCGTACGTGCTCGCTCTTGCGGGCGGGACCGGGGTCGGGAAGTCCACGCTCCTCAACGCGATCGCCGGCCAGGAGGTGAGCCCGGCCAGCTCGCGCCGCCCGACCACAGCCGAGCCGATCGCCTGGGTGCCGGCCGACCGGCGTCACGAGCTGTCGGGCCTGCTCACCTGGCTCGGCGTGACGCAGGTGCGCGAGCATCGGGCGGAGAGCCTGGGCGAGCTCGCCGTCCTGGACCTACCGGACTTCGACTCGATCGCCACCGAGCATCGCGAGCGCGTCGATGCGCTCCTTCCGCGCGTCGACGCCGTCGCATGGGTCGTCGACCCCGAGAAGTACAAGGACGAGGTCATGCATGGCGGCTACCTCCGGACCTTCGCCCCACGCTTGCGCCGACAGCTGGTCGTGCTCAATCGCACCGACCTTCTCAGCGCTGAAGATGCGGCGCGCGTCAGCGACGACATGCGCACGCAGCTTCAACGTGACGGACTCGCTGACATCGGCATCGCGATCACGAGCGCGCGCGGCGGCACGGTGGGCGTCGTGCAGTTCCGCGACTGGCTCGATTCCGGCGTGCAGGCCAAGCGCGTGGTCGCGTCGCGCGTCGCGGCCGAGGCGCAGCAGGCCGTGCGCCATCTCGCCACACGCGCGGGCGTGGCCGAAGGCGACGTGATCCCGCTCATCGACCACGGGCGGCGCGAGCGGGCGCTCGATTCGGTCGCGCGCGGCGTCCTCGCGCTCGTCGACATCCCCGGCCTGGAGCGTCAGGCCGTCGCGGCGACACGGCTCGCCGCTCGTCCGCGTGGCGCCGGGCCATTCGGCCACATCACGAGCTGGATCTACCGCCTCAGTGGGCGGGCGCGCGCGTCAGCCGATCCAGCCGCATACCTGCGACGCTGGCAGCTCCGTGGCTCGCTCGCGCCGGCGGTCGAGCCGCTTCGTGAGCTGATCGCGGCGACGCTGCCCACCGTGCCGGGGTCCGTTCGTGGAGCGCTCGCCGCGCTGAGCACGCCGGCTGTGTTCGAGCAGCGGCTCGTGGACACCGTCGACCGTTCGCTCGCGAACGAAGCGGCGGACTTCCGCGTGCCGACCAGCGCGCTCTGGTCCGTCATCGGCCTCGCGCAGTACGCGGTGACGGCGGTCCTTCTGTTCTGCGCGGTCTGGTTCGGGGCGCTGTTCCTGATCGACGGCGCACCGGTCGGTTCCGTCGCCGTGCCGGTCCTCGGCGCGCTGCCGACGCCGGTCGTGCTGCTGGCGGCGACGCTGCTGGTCGGCTATCTGCTCGCGCTCGTACTGCGCATGCACGCAGGCTGGCTCGGACGGCGCTGGGCGCGGAGGATCGGCGAGCGGAGCACCCGCGAGGTGCGGCAGCGCATGACCGACAGCCTGCTGCTTCCGATCGAGCGCTTTGATACCGCTCGCGAGCAGTTGGCCGGCGCCGTGCGTGGCGCGAACGAGGACTGCGCGTCCGGGTGAGCCCCAGCCGAGCAGCGGAGGCTCACATCCCGATGGGATGCCAGACGGTCTTGAGCTCGAGGAACGCGGCGATGTCGTACGGGCTCTGGCCGTCCGCTCTGCCACGC
>DATKCP010000188.1:0-3039 GCA_035513115.1 Candidatus Limnocylindria bacterium
GCAGCGCCTCGTGATCGGCACCGCCGTCAGCCCGACGATCGTGCCCGAAGACATCGGCCGGCCTGCGATGGTGGAGAAGGTGGCCGAGGGTGTTCGCCGGGCGATGCGCGAGGCCGGGGTCGACAACAACGCGGACGTGCACTATGTCCAGACCAAGACGCCGCTGCTCACGATCGACGCGGTGCGAGACGCCGCGAGCCGCGGCAAAAGCGTCGGCTGCGAGGTCCACGACTCGATGGGCGTCTCGAACGGCACCGCCGCTTTGGGAATCGCCGTGGCCCTCGGCGAGGTCTCCATGCCTAAGGCCGAGCAGATCTGCAAAGATCTGACACTGTACTCGTCGGTCGCGTCCTGCTCCTCGGGCGTGGAGCTCGACGCGGCACAGATCGTGCTCCTCGGCAACAAGGCGGGCGCCGGCGGACGCTATCGCATCGGCCACAGCGTGATGAAGGACGCCCTGGACATCGACGCCATCTACGCCGCGATCACGGATGCCGGGCTCGCGCTCCCCGCGCGTCCTCGGGCCGACGATCTGCAGAATCGGCTCGTCAACTGCTTCATCAAGTGCGAGGCGGATCCGCGCGGTGCGCTGCGGGGTCGACGCCAGATCATGCTCGACGACTCCGACGTTCACCACCACCGGCACAGCAAGGCCGCGGTCGGCGGCGTCGCCGCGGCGGCGATCGGGGATTCCGCCGTGTTCGTTTCCGTCGACGCGATGCACCAGGGCCCACAGGGCGGAGGACCTGTCATCGCGATCGTCGACGTTGGAGAGTAGACCTCGCTGATCGGGGCAGCGATTCGGCGCAACGAGGATCCTCGCCTGCTGCGCGGGCTCGGCTGCTTCGTGGCTGACGTGACGCCGACGGGCTTGCTTCACGCGGCGGGCCTACGAAGCCCCCACGCGCGGGCGCGCATCAGGTCTATCGACGCCTCGCGCGCACGCGCGCAGCGCGGCGTCCATCTCGTGCTCACGGCGGCGGAGCTCGGAGCGCTGAACCAGCCCACGCCGCTGCTCATCCCCCATCCCGAGCTCACGCACCCGCGGACACCGCAGCCCCTCGCCGTGGACGAGATCCGTTACGCGGGCGAGCTGGTCGCGCTTGTTGTGGCCGACGATCGCTATCTCGCCGACGACGCCGCGCGGCTGATCGACGTCGACTACGAGCCGCTCCCGGCCGTGGTCGAGCTCGAGGCGGCCGGAGCCGAGGGCAGCCCGCGCGTGCACGCGGACGTTCCCGGGAACCGCGCCGCCCTGGTCGCGCAGCGCGTGGGTGATCCGGACGCCGCGTTTGCGCGGGCCGCCCACGTGTTCCGCGAGCGACTGGCGATCGAGCGCAGCTGCGGCAGCCCGCTGGAGACCCGCGGCATCGTCGCCGACTACGACGCGCGGACAGGGATGCTGCGGGCATGGATCTCCACCCAGGCACCGCTGCCGATCAAGAACGGCCTCGCCCGTCTCTTTGGCCTCCCGGAGTTCAAGGTCGAGGTGATCGCACCCGACGTCGGCGGCGGCTTCGGGACGAAGATCATGCTGTTCTATCCCGAGGAGATTCTGATCCCTGCGGCGGCGATGCGGCTGGGCCGCGCTGTCAAGTGGATCGAGGACCGTTCGGAGCACCTCACGAGCTCGAGCCAGGAGCGCGGACAGCTCCACGAAGTCGAGGTGGCGACCGACGAGGCCGGCCGGGTCCTCGCCCTCCGCGACCGCTTCCTCCATGACGCCGGCGCGTATACCCCGTACGGCATCATCGTCCCTCTCATCACCGCGACACAGCTCCCGGGGCCGTACAGGCTTCGCCACTACCACGTCGAGTTCGAGGTCCGCTACACGAACAAGGTGATGGTGACGCCCTACCGTGGCGCCGGGCGGCCGCACGGCGCCTTCGTCATGGAGCGAATGATCGGGCGGATCGCACGCGAGCTCGGCCTCGAGCCGAGCGAAGTCCGGCGGCGCAACTTCATCCAGCCCGACGAGTTTCCGTGGGATGTAGGTCTGACCTTCCAGGACGGCGGTCCGACGCGATACGACAGCGGTGACTACCCGGCAGGACTCGAGATGGCGCTCGAGCGCATCGGCTTTACAACATTCCGCGCACGGCAGCGCGCCGCCCGCGCCGAGGGGCGGCACCTCGGGCTCGGCGTCGCGTGCTACGTCGAGGGAACCGGCATCGGACCGTACGAGGGCGCTCACGTGCGGGTGGAGCCGAGCGGCAGCGTCTATGTTGCGACCGGCGTCACTACGCAGGGCCAGGGACATCAGACGACGTTTGCCCAAATCGCGGCGGACGCGCTCGGGTGCGACCCGGCGAACGTGACCGTCGTGACCGGCGACACGAGCCGCTTCAACTGGGGCGCCGGCACGTTTGCGAGTCGCGCCCTCGTGACGGCCGGCAACGCGGTCGCCATCGCCGCCGGCAAGGTGCGGGACAAAGCCCTCCGACTCGCCGCCGACCTGCTCGAAGTCGCGCCGCACGACCTCGAGATCCGCGACGGCGCGGTCAGCGTCAAGGGCGTTCCCGACCGGCAGCTCGCGCTCGGCGCCCTCGCGACGGTCGCTAACCCGATCCGCTATGCGTACGGCAAGGAGGCCGCGGAGGCGGCGCTGCGTCTGGTCAAGCCGCGCCACGGGGCCGTGCTTCGCGAGGGCGACGAGCCCGGCCTCGAAGCCCGTGGCTACTACGCGCCGCCCCACGCGACCTTCGCAAGCGGTTGCCACGCCGCCGTCGTGGAGGTCGACATCGAGACCGGCGTCGTGCGCTTCCTCGAGTACGTCGTTCAGCACGACTGTGGCCGGATCGTGAACCCGACCATCGTGGACGGGCAGATCCACGGCGGCGTGGCGCAAGGGATCGGCGGCGCGCTCTACGAGAAGCTGTGCTACGACGCGGCCGGCCAGCCGCTCACCCGCACGTTCATGGAGTTCCACATCCCGACGGCGATGGAGGTGCCCTCCATCGAGATCGTGCATCTCGAGACCCTGTCGCCGCTCAATCCGCTGGGCGTCAAGGGCGTTGGCGAGGCCGGCGCGATTCCGGT
>DATKCP010000189.1:0-4900 GCA_035513115.1 Candidatus Limnocylindria bacterium
GGTCACCGTTCTTCACCGCGTCGAGGAACCCAGCTGCCACGTGTGCCTCCCGTTTGCAGTACTTAGCCTACGAGCTTGCCGACCGCCTGCACTCGGCCGCGATCCATCTCCTGCGCCGGGCGCGGCGGGGCGATCCGCTGATGGGCGCGACGCCGATCGGCCTCCTCCGAAGGAGCGGCGATCCGGACGATGGGCGTGTCGCCGGCTGGACCCCGCTGAGTTGGAGACGCTCGAGAAGGCGGTGAGCGTCATCGAGGGAATGCTCCGCGACTGAGCGGCGTTAGCCTGTATCTGACAGGGGAGGCCGCGTGCAGCTACGTCTCCACAACACGCTGACGCGCCGCGTGGAGCCACTCGTGCCCTCGAACGAGGGCGAGATCCGCATGTACAGCTGCGGGCCGACGGTGTACCGGCCGGTGCACGTCGGCAATCTCCGCTCGTACCTCCTCGCGGACTGGCTGCGGCGCACCTTCGAGCTGTTCGGCCACCGGGTCGTCTCCGTGAAGAACATCACCGACGTGGGACACATGCGCCAGGACGCGGTCGACCGCGGTGAGGACAAGGTCATCGCGGCGGCACTCGCCGCCGGCCAGACGCCCGCCGAGATCGCGCGGTTCTACGAGGCCGCGTTCCGCGAAGACGAGCGGCGCCTCGGCATCCTTCCGGCGACCGTCTACCCACGCGCCACCGCGCACGTGGTCGAGATGATCGCGCTCATCCAGCTGCTGCTCGCGAAGGATCTCGCGTACGTCGTCGGCGGGACCGTGTACTACGCGGTGAAGCGATTCGCGCGGTACGGACGGCTCTCGGGAAACGTCGCGGAGGCGCTGCGCCAGGGCGTGCGAGCCGAGGTCGATCCGAACAAGCGGAGCGCGGCCGACTTCGCGCTGTGGAAGCGCGCCGAGCCGGGACGGCGGGCGCTGGTCTGGACCTCCCCGTGGGGGCCCGGCTACCCCGGCTGGCATATCGAGTGTTCGGCGATGAGCCTGAAGTACCTGGGTGAGCGCTTCGATGTGCACACCGGCGGCGTCGACAACATCTTTCCGCACCATGAGGACGAGATCGCGCAGTCGGAAGGAGCGCTCGGCCATCAGGTGGTCGGCACCTGGGTGCATGGCCAGCACCTGCTCGCGGACGGCGTGAAGATGGCGAAGTCGGCTCGGAACACGCTCGAGATCGACGAGATCGAGGCGCTCGGTCTGGATCCGCTGGCCTTCCGCTACCAGTGCCTGCTCACGCACTACCGCGCGCGCATGCACTTCAGCGTCGCCGCGCTGCGTCAGGCCGCGGAGGGCCTCGACCATCTCCGCCAGCGCATCCGGGTCCTCGCGCAGGCCGCGCGCGCGACCGGCAGTCCGCCGCTCGCGGAACGCGTAAGCGCCGCGTTCGGCGCCGTGGCCCTCGACCGTTGGAGGGAGCTTTTCCGCGAGCGCCTGGCGGATGACCTCGACCTGCCCCGCGCCCTCGCTCTCGTCCAGGCGTGTGTGGCGGACGCCGACATCCCACCGGCCGTGCGTCTGCGGTTCGTCGAGGACGCCGACACGGTGCTTGGCCTCGATCTCGCCGCCGTCGCTCGCGAGCACGTCGATGCGCCGGTGCCGCTTCTCACGGCGGTCGCCGAGCACGCGCGTGCGCGCGCGGCTGGTGACTACGCGGCGGCCGATGTCCTGCGGTCGACGCTCGCTGGACTGCGGGTCGACGATCTCGCGGGCGGTGTGCTCGTCGCGCGCGAAGACCGCCGCCTCGGGCGGCGCGTCCGCCGGACCATCTCCTCGCCGCGCGAGCTTCCGGACGCGCGTGGCGTGCCACCGCTCCGCTCGTGGTCGGTGTGCGTGCTCACGCGCGAGTGGCCGGACGACGTCGCGCGCTGCATGCGCGGCGTCCTGGGGTACCTCCCTGCCGATGGCGAAGTCCTCGTTCTCGATCAGGGTTCCAGCGAGCACGCCAAGCGGCGCATCGACGAGCTGGCCGCGCGCGATCACCGCGTGCAGGTCCATCACGCCGACCGGGACTTCGGTGAGGGCGCCGGGCGGAACGCGCTGCTGCGCATCGCGCGCGGGAGGTCCGTGCTGGCGCTCGATGCCTCCGTCGAGATCACCGGCCCGCTCTTCGCCGTGCTCGAGCGCGCGCTCGGCGACGGAGCCGGCATCGCCGGGCCGTGGGGGCTGCGCACGAGCGATATGAAGCACTTCGACGAGGCGACCGGCGGCGACTGCGACGCGATCCAGGGCTACTGCCAGGCCGTCCGCCGCGACACGCTCCTGGCGATCGGCGGCTTCGACGAGCGATACCGCTTCTACCGCAACCTCGACATCGCCGTTTCCTGCGCGGTGCGCGAGCTCGGGCTGCGCGCGCGCGCGATCGGAGCGGACCATGCGACGAGGCACGCGCACCGCGTCTGGGAGGCCCTCTCGGACGAGGAGCGTGAGAAGCGCAGCCGCAAGAACCACGACCGCATGTACAGGCGTTTCCGCCGCATCGCGGTGATCGCGTGACGCTCGTAGACTCGGCACATATGCGCGACGGGGAGCGACGGCGGGTCGTCGTGACCGGCCTTGGCATGATCACGCCGCTGGGTGGCTCGGTCGCGAAGACGTGGGAAGGCGTACGTGCGGGCCGCAGCGGCATCGGTCCGATCACGCGCTTCGACACGACCGGCCTCGAGACGACGATCGGCGGCGAGGCGCGTGACTTCGATCCGCTGGAGTACATGGACCGCAAGGAGGCGCGCCGGGCGGACCGCTTCACGCAGTTCGCGGTCGCGACTGCGTCCCAGGCGCTCGCCGACGCGAAACTGGAGATCACCAAGGACCTTGCGCCCCGCGTCGGCGTCGCGTTCGGCTCCGGCATCGGCGGTGTGAGCACGGTCGTCGACAACGTCCTGTCGCACGCGAAGGATCCGCGGCGCGTCTCCGCGTTCATGATCCCGATGATGATCATCGACATGGCCGCGGGCGAGATCGCGATGAAGTTCGGCGCGAAGGGACCGAACATGGGCCACGTCTCCGCCTGCGCGTCGAGCGCGCACGCGATCGGCGAAGGCGCCGAGATCATCCGGCGCGGTCAGGCCGACGTGATGCTCGCCGGCGGATCGGAGGCCGGGCTCATCAAGATCGCGATCGCCGCGTTCAACCAGGCCCACGCGCTCTCGCGCCGCAACAACGCTCCCGAGAAGGCCTCGCGGCCGTTCGACAAGGAGCGTGACGGCTTCGTGTTCAGCGAGGGTGGCGGCTGCGTCGTTCTCGAGGAGCTCGAGTTCGCGCGGGCGCGCGGCGCGCGGATCGTCGCGGAGCTCATCGGCTACGGTCAGAGCGCGGACGCCCACCACGTCACCGCGCCGGCCGAGGGCGGCGAGGGCGCCGTGCGCGCGATGCGCATGGCCATCAACGGCGCGGGTATCGCTCCGACCGACGTCGGGTACGTGAACGCCCACGGCACGTCGACACCCGCGAACGACGGGTCCGAGACCGCGGCCGTGAAGGCGCTGTTCGGAGACCACGCGTACAAGCTCGCGGTGTCGTCGACGAAGTCGATGACCGGACACACCCTGGGCGCCGCCGGCGCGATCGAGGCGATCTTCTGCGTGCTCGCGATGCGCGACGGCGTGCTTCCGCCGACCATCAACCAGGAAGTGCCGGACCCCGAGTGCGACCTCGACTACGTGCCCAACGTCGCGCGCAAGCAGCAGGTCGACGTGTCGCTGTCCAACTCGATGGGATTCGGCGGGCACAACGCGGCGCTCCTGCTGCGGCGCTGGACCTAGCGATGGCCGACCCGAAGAAGCTTCGCGCGGACGCGAACGCCCTGGTCACCGAGCTCCTCCAGCGCCTCGCCGCGGAGGACGTCCAGCAGCTCGAGATCCGCCGCGGCGGGCTGCGCGTGAAGGTGAGCAAGGCGACCATGGGGGGCTTCGCCGCCCAGCCCCCTGGCGCAGTGGCGGCGCGAGATGGCGCCGGCGTCTCGGGCGTGACCGTCACCGGACCGGACCAGCAGACCAGAGGCGAGCTCCCGACGGTGAATGCGCCTCTGACCGGCGTGTTCTACCGTTCGCCCACTCCGCAGGCACCGCCGTTCGTACAGATCGGCGCGGTCGTGAACAAGGGCGACGTCATCGCGCTGATCGAGGCGATGAAGCTGTTCAACGAGATCCGCTCGACCGCGGGCGGCAAGGTGAAGCGCATCTTCGCCGAGAACGGCCAGCTCGTGCGCGCGCACCAGCCCCTTCTGGAGCTCGAGCCGATCTGATGGCCGGCTGCGTCGTCTGCAAGGTTGCGCTCGTCGCCGGACGGATCCGCCTGCGCTACGAGGGCCGCTACTACGAGTTCGATCGCGACCGGTGCAAGATCATCTTCCAGGAGAATCCGGACCGCTGGCTCGACGCGGACGGCGAGGTACTCGACCAGCCCCGACACATGGGGTGACGGTCCAGTCATCCCATGCGTGGGTCTGGGCGACCAGCGGATCTGAAGAGGGTTCCACGTTTCACGTCCAGCTCCCTCTCGTCGCCTAGCGGCCGCGGCGCGCGCGTAGAGTCGAAAGATGCGCAGCCGCGCCGCACTCCTCAGCGTGGTCAGCGCGCTGGCACTGCTGGCGAGCGCCTGCCTGCCCGCGGCCCGGTCTCCCGAGACCTCCGCCGCGCCGCTGTCTCGTTCGCCGTCGCCGTCGGCGTCACCCTCGCCATCGACCCCGTCTCCAGCGACCCCGTCGCCCACGCCATCGTCACCACCGGGCGTTCGCGTGACCGCCCCCGGCACCGTGCCGGCGGATCCGCGCTTCTTCGCAGTCGGCTCGGACGATACGACCCGCATCCTGATGTTCGACTCCGCGGCGACGCGGCCGCCGGTCGAAGTCGTCCGATTCGACCCGGCCCCGCCGCCGGCGGGCCCCGATGTGCGGCGCA
>DATKCP010000190.1:0-5053 GCA_035513115.1 Candidatus Limnocylindria bacterium
GCGGCTAACGTCGAAGTCCAGCGCGCCAACGGTCTGCACGGCGTCGCTGTGGAGCTTCACGCCCCGGTCGCGGCAGATCGCGCCGATCTCGGCGATCGGCTGGATCGTGCCGATCTCGTTGTTCGCGTGCATCACCGACACGAGCGTCGTCTTCGGCTCGATCGCGGCCGCTACGGCAGCAGGGTCGACCCGGCCGTCGCGGTCGACGGCCACGACACTCAGGCGCACGTGCGCGTGAGACTCGAGGTCGCGCGCGGTGTCGAGCACGGCGTGGTGCTCGATCGCGCTGACGACGAGGTGGTCGCCCAGGCCGCGACGCGCCTGCATCACGCCGCGGAGGGCCAGGTTGTCGGCCTCGGTGCCGCCGCTGGTGAAGACGATTTCCGTCGGCTGGGCTCCGAGAGCGGCCGCTACTTCCTCCCGCGCATGATCGACAAGCTCGCGCGCGGCACGGCCCTCGGCATAGATGCTCGAAGGGTTGCCGTGCGCGTCGCGGAGCACGCGGGCCATCGCCTCGGCGACCTCGGGGTCGACCGGCGTGGTCGCGGCGTGGTCGAGATAGACGCGCTTCACCTATGCAAGTCTAGGCGTGATGCTGCCCTTCTTCGCCGCGATCGGGCTCTTCGTGATGCTGGTCCTTCTCTGGCTGGGAGAGCGGCTCGCCGATCGGACTGAGTCGCGCCCACGTTCGCGGCGCCGGCTGCCGCCCCGCCCACTCAATTGAGCGATCTCGAGATCAGCCATCGCGTCGCGCGCCGGCTGGCCATCGACGCGCAGCTCCTTGGCGCCGAGCGGCAAAGCCCCGACCGGCGCGGGATCCTCGCGACGGTCGAGCGGATCATCTGGCTGCAGCTCGATCCGACCAGCGCCGTCGCGCGAAGTCACTTCCTCGTGCTCTGGAGCCGGCTCGGCCGGTACGAGGCCGGCGACGTCGCTCGCCTCATCTACAGAGACCAGCGCCTGTTCGAGTGGCGCGCGTTCGTGTATCCGACGCAGCACTTCCCGCTGTATCGGCTCGCGATGCGCAGCACCTCGACCAAGTACGCGCAGTGGCGTCGTCGCGCGGTGTGGATGCGCGCCAACCTGCCGCTGCGACGGCAGGTGCTGTCGCGCCTGCGGCGCGAAGGACCGCTTCTCACGAGCGCGTTCGATGGACGCGAGGCGGTGTCCTGGCATTCCACCGGCTGGACCAACGAGCGCAACGCGAGCCAGATGCTGGAGTTCCTGTCGGCCGAGGGCCGAGTGCTCGTCGCGGGGCGCGCCGGCCAGGAGCGCCTCTGGGATCTCACCGAGCGCTGCGTTCCGGCGAAGGCGCTGGTCTCAACGTCCACGCCGGCGAAGCTCGTCCGCGAGGCGACGGTCCGCGCGCTGCGCGCGCTCGGCGTCGCGACGGCGACGCAGATCCGGGACATGCTGCCCGGCGCGGTGCGCGACTCCGTACAGAAGGAGATCGCGTCGCTCGCGCGTTCCGGCGAGCTCGTCCGCGCGCGCGTCGCGTCGGGTGACGGCACCCTCAAGGGAACGTGGTACGTGCATGCGGCCGACGCCCAGAGGATCCCCGCGCTCGAGCGCGACTGGGGCGGCCGCACCACGCTGCTCTCCCCCTTCGACACGCTCATCCGCGACCGCGCTCGGGCCGAGGCGCTCTTCGGCATGCGGTACCGGATCGAGATCTACGTCCCGGCGGCCAAGCGCGAGTACGGCTACTGGGCGATGCCGATCCTGCACGAGGATCGGCTCATCGGGCGCATCGATCCACGCGTGGACCGCGAGCGGGAGACACTCGTCGTCAACGCTGTCCACCACGAGCCCGGCGCGCCGCGTGACCGCGCGACGGGCCGCGCGGTGGCTCGGGCGCTGGACGACCTCGCGGCGTTCACCGGGATGTCGCGCGTCAGCGTCCCTGCGGGGGCCGGCTTGCCTGGCCTCCGCTAGCGCATGCTGCGATTCCCGATCGATGCGAGATCCGCCGTCGCGGGCGTGGGCCGCTAGCTCTCCGGCTTCTTCACCACGCGCAGACCCAGCTCCTCGAGCAGCTTGGCGTCCACGGCAGCCGGCGCGTCGAGCATCGGGTCGTACCCCGTCTGCGTCTTCGGGAATGCCTGCACTTCACGGATGTTCTCCGTCCCCGCGAGCGTCATGACCAGGCGGTCGATCCCCGGCGCGATCCCCCCGTGCGGTGGCGCGCCGTACTCGAGAGCGTCGAGAAGAGCGCCGAAGCGTGTCTGCGCCTCCTCCTTCGAGATGCCCATCTGCTTGAACAGGCGCTCCTGCACCGACCGCTGATGGATGCGCACGCTCCCTCCGCCCAGCTCGCGACCGTCGACCACCAGGTCGTACTGCTTGCTGCGGGCCTTCTCTGGCTCCGTGTCGAGCAGATCCATGTCGTGCGGCGTCAGCGGACCGCAGAACGGGTTGTGCGCGAAGGTCCACCCTCCTTCGGGTGTCCGCTGGACCAGCGGGAACTCATGGACCCACAGCGCGCGGTGGGTGGACGTGTCGGCGAGCTTCAGCGCCTGACCGAGGTGCTCCCGAAGGACGCCGAGCGATTCACTCGCGACGTGGTAGGTGTCGGCGACGGCGACGACGAGGTCGCCGTCCTTCGCGAGAGTCGCCTTGCGCAGGGCATCAAGCTCAGCGAGCGTGAGGAACTTCGCTACCTGTGATGCGACCTCGCCGCCTTTGAGCTGGAAGTGGGCAAGACCCCTGGCGCCCTTCCGCTTGGCGATGGCGGTCCAGCCGTCGATCTCCTTGCGGGTCGCGTCGGCCCTGCCGGACACGACCATCCCTCGGACCGCGCCTCCGCCGTCGATCGCTTCGCGGAACGCGTTGAATCCCGTCGCGCGGAACACGTCGGTGAGATCGATGAGCTCCATCCCGAAACGAAGGTCCGGCCGGTCGCTGCCGAAGCGCCGCATCGCCTCATCGAACGTAAGACGCGGCCAGGGGATGTCCGCGAGGAGCTTCACGGCGAACTTCTGGAAGATCTTCGTGTAGAGGTCCTCGGCGAAGGCCATGACGTCCTCTGGCTCGACGAAGCTCATCTCGACGTCAAGCTGCGTGTGCTCGAGCGTGCGGTCCGCGCGCGGATCCTCGTCGCGGAAGCAGCGCGCGAGCTGGAAGTACTTGTCGATCCCGCCGACCATGAGGATCTGCTTCAGCTGCTGCGGTGACTGCGGCAGCGCCCAGAACTTGCCCGGGTAGTAGCGCGACGGGACCACCAGATCGCGCGCGCCGGTCGGGTCCGAGCGGATCAGGTCGGTGGTCTCGATCTCCCAGAAGCCGCGCTCGGTCATGAACGCTCGGATGAACGCGACGACCTCGTGCCGGAGGCGCATCAGGTCCTTCGAGCGCTCCCGCCGCAGGTCGACGTAGCGGTATTTCCAGCGGAGGTTCTCGTCGACCGGCGTTTCCTCGTTCACGTAGAAGGGCGGCGTCTTCGCCTCGTTCAGGACGACGATCTCCTCGGCCGCGACCTCGACGTCACCGGTCGCGAGCTTGGCGTTGCGCGTGCCCTCGGGGCGCGGACGCACGGTGCCGCGGACCTGCAGCACCCACTCGCTGCGGGCGTCCTTCAGCGCGGCATGCGCCCTCGACTGCTCGGCCGCGTTGGCCACGATCTGCGTCTTGCCGTAGCGGTCGCGAAGGTCGATGAAGGTCACGTCGCCGTGGTCGCGCCGGCGGTCGACCCAGCCCGCGAGGGTGACACTCTTGCCGGTGTCCGCGGCGCGCAGCTCGCCCGCGGTGTGCGTGCGCAGCATCAGGACCGATCCCTCAGATACGGGCCCTCGCCCGCTGCCCCGGGCTCATCGTCGTCAGGGTTGCTCGGCGGCTTCCACAGCGTTGGGCGCGGGTGTTTCGGCACGTGGCGCCCGACCTCGACGACGACCGCCGCGAGCCGCGTGACCCGCTGCTCTCTCTTCATCAGGTCGCGCACGATCACGTGCCCGCCGCGCGCCTCGGGCGTGCCGCGGATGACCGCAACGCGCGCGCCGTGCTTGATCGCGCTCTCGAGCTGCCTCTCCAGCGGGCGCGCCGAGTAGTCGATCGCGACGTGGAAGCCGGCGTCGCGCAGCGGGTTCGCCAGCTGCGTGCGGTCCGCGACGTCGTCCGGCTGGGCCGACACGACGTAGACCTCGGGCTTCGGTTCCTCCGCCACCTTCACTCCCTGCTGCTTCAGCGCGTAGTACAGGACGTCGACGCCGCCGGCGATGCCGGTGCCGCTCAGATCGGGCCCGCCCATACGCCGCACCAGACCGTCGTAGCGTCCACCGGCGGCAACGGCTATGTCGCCCGACTTCCGGAACTCGGGATCGGTCAACACGAACTCGGACACCGTGCGCGTGTAGTAGTCGAGTCCGCGCACCAGCGTATCGACGACCCGGTGTGCGATCCCGAGCCGCGTGAGCCCATCCCGCACTTCGGCGAAGTGCTTCTTGTCGTCATCGCACAGGATGCCGCTCAGCTTCGGCGCACCGGCGATGACCTCGCGGTCCTGCGGCTCCTTTGAATCCAGGATCCGCAGCACGTCCGTGTCGAGGCGCCGCTGCGACTGCGCACTCAACGCCTCGCGATGCTTCGAGAAGTACTCGCCGAGCGCGGTCCTCAGCTTCCCCTGACAGGATTCGTCCCCGATGGTGTTGATCTCGAGCTCGAAGTCGGTGAAACCCAACTCCGCGAACAGGCCGTTTGCGAAGTCGATGATCTCGACGTCCGCGGCGGCCTCCGGCGCGCCGAAGCACTCCAGGCCCCACTGCCAGAACTGCCGGAACCGCAGCAGTTGCGGGCGCTGCCCGCGGAACATCGGCTCGTAGTAGAAGAAACGGATCGGCTGCGGCGACTTGTGCAGGCCGTTCTCCAGGAGCGCGCGCACGACCGCGGCCGTGCCCTCGGGCCGAAGCGTGAGCCCGCCCTCACCCCGTTGCCCGACCTCGTACATCTCATATCCGACGATGTCGCTCCCCTCGCCGACGCCCTTCACGAACACCTCGCGGTTCTCGAGGATCGGCGTGCTGATGCGCGGATAGCCGTAGCGGAGGGCGCGCGCCTGCAC
>DATKCP010000191.1:0-4623 GCA_035513115.1 Candidatus Limnocylindria bacterium
GCGATCGCGCGGCACGACAGCTTCCTGGGTCAGCGCGTCGCCTTCGTCCGCGAGCGTTTCGCGCCCGCTTCGACCGTGATCCTCGCGCAGCCCGAGTACCTCACGGCGCGCTACTACCTGCCCGAGTACCGCGTGCTGTTCTACGGGACCGAGCCCGAAGTCCTGTCGCGCGCGGCGCTGGACGTGCGCATCACCGCTCCAACGACCATCGTCGTCTTCGGCGACCTCGGCGCCACGCTGCCCGACGCGCTGCGACTGAGCAGCGATGACGTCGTGCGGTCCGGGAGCATCAACCCCGGGACGACGCTCATCGCATACGAGCTCGAGCCGCGCTGATCGGGCGGCCGATCAGCGCGCGGCGGGCAGCTCGAAGACGAAGAGGTGGTTCAGGCCGAGCTCGAAGCGCTCGTGGGTTACGAGGCGCATGCCTGCCGCCGCAAAGTAGCCGGGCGTCTCCTCCGGCCGGTACCCGTGATGCGCCTCGATGTCCATGCCGTGCAGCAGGCGAAGCCGCCGCAGCGTGTCGACGATGCGGTCGACGAGAGGCGCGGGGACGGTGAGGACCACACGACCACCGGGGCCCAGAAGGGCGCGGCAGGCGGCGACGAAGGCCGGCCGCTCCCCGTCGGGCACGTGCTCGAACACCGCGAGGAGCGCGATGACGTCGTACGGCCCCGGGTCCCGCAGATCCTGCGGGAAGCTGCCGCGCACCAGTCCCGCGCCCGCCGGCGCATCGGGGTCGATGCCGACGGCATCCCGCACGCGACCGGCCGCCGCGCGTATGAGCGCGCCGTCCGCGCAGCCGACGTCGAGCAGCCGGCCACCCGCGGGGATGTGTGGCAGCGCCTTGCGGATCCGAAGGCGCTGGATGAGCCGGTCGAGCGGAGTCACGCCGCCTTCGTGGCGGGGGCGACGGCCGCCGCGGCACCGGACGGGTGGCGCCACAGCAGCAGCACGATCGCCACGAAGAACCCGAGCGGAACGAGCACGCTGAACGTCTCGTCGTGCCGCAGCACCGCGATCGCGTAGAACACGGGAGACACGAAGAGCAGCGTGCCGGCGGCGGCGAGCGCGAAGCTCCGACCGGCGCGCTCCGATCGGGCCGTGAGGATCCCGGCGGTGATCACGGCCGGGACGAAGAGCAGTACCTGGTCGTACGACCAGCTGTAGATCGCGCCGGCGCTCGACAGCGACAGCCATGCGGCGAGCGACGCGTCGCTGCCCGGACGGAAACGCACGGCCACCAGAACGGCGGCGAGCGCGATCAGCGCGTACGCGACGAGGCGTCCGCTGGATCCCATCAGCTGATTGAGCGCCGACGCCAGGACCGCCGAACGGACCGTGCGCCGCGGCGGGATGTCCTCGAACCAGCGCGAGAACCACCCGTCGGGTGCCGCGAGCCAGGTGACGGTGACGACCGCGCCGCCGAGCAGCAGCGCGAACAGGACGTACCGCCTGAACACCGGCTCGCGGAGCGCGCCGAACGCGAGACCCAGCGCGGTGATGACGAGCACCTGCGGCTTCGCGAGGAACACCAGCGACGCCGCCGCCGCGCGCAGCGGTCGCGCCGCGCGCAGCGCGAGCACGGTCGCGGCGACACCGGACATGAGGAGCAGGCTCCACTGACCGAGCACGATGGCGTGGAAGGACGGCTGCCCGATGAAGAGCGCGGCGCCGAACGCCGCGTGCGCGACCGGACGCGCGGGGACGAACGCGCGCAGCAGCCCACGGAGCGCGAACGCGGCGCAGGTCATGCCCAGGAGCATCCAGAGCCAGCCCGCCACCTCGAGCGGGACCATCGCGAGCGGCGCCACGGCGAAGCCGACCCACGGCCAGTAGTCGTAGACGAGCGCATCGGGCGTCTTCGTGCCCACCGAGATCGCGAAGCCGTAGTACTTCGTTGGATCCCACGGGTCCACGCCGAGAACGAGGCCGCGCGCTCCCGACCACACGCCCGAGAAGTCGTTGAAGTGGACCATCTCGAGCCGACGCGCGAGCGGTCCTCCGAGCGCGATGAACAGGACGCCGATGGCGACCGCGATCCAGTAGGCGAGATCGGCACGGCGCTCTGCGGTCATGCGCCGCAACTTTACCGGCGCCGGCGTCCGGTCGCCGCTCAGCGGAAGCGGCGGCCCTTCCTCGCGAGCAGCATCCATCCCGTGGCGATGAAGGCCGTACCGAGAACGTAGAGGAGACTGTTCGCGTCCATGGTCGAGCGCCGCCGCAGGACGAGTGCCGGGACCGAAGTCAGGCCGTGTTCTTCACCACGGCCGCCGGCTTGAGCAAGTCCGTTCGCTGCGGCGCCCACACGTCGACGACCTGGGTGGGCTCCTCGAAGACGCGCGCGCCGTGCGCGGCGCCGGGGGGGATGCGGTAGGTGTCGCCGGCCGTCAGGATCCGCTGCTCGCCGGCGATGATCATCGCGAGGCTGCCCTTCACCACGACGCCGAACTGCTCCATCTCGTGCTTGTGCGACTCCACGACCGTCTTCGGCGCGAGGTCGTAGATCACCATCGTCGCGTGATCGGCCTGCACGACGCGGCCCTTGATCCCGGGCGCGGGCTCGATCGTGGGGAGGTCGCGAGGACTCGCGTAATACAGCTTGGGCATAAGCAGCGCGGCTAAGCCGTCGCTTCGTCCCCTTCGAGCACGAGCTGCTCGTTCTTCGACAGGAGCAGCGGCCGCGCTGAGCCGGCGATCGCTTCGGGCGTCACGACGACACGGCGCACGTCGGTGCGTGACGGGATCTCGTACATGACGTCGAGCAGGACCTCTTCGATGATCGTGCGGAGGCCGCGCGCGCCGGTCTTGCGCTTCGCCGCGCCCGCGGCGGCGGCCTGCAGCGCCTCCTGCGTGAGCTGCAGCTCGACCTTGTCCAGGGCGAGGAACTTCTGATACTGCTTCACGATCGCATTCTTGGGCTCGGTGAGGATGCGCATGAGGTCGTTCTCATCGAGCGCCATCAGCGGCACGATCACCGGGAGCCGGCCGACGAACTCCGGGATCAGGCCGTATTTGAGGAGGTCGTCGGGCATCACCTGCTGGAGGATCGCGCTCGTTTCCTTGGTGTTGTCGCGGAGCGACGCGCCGAAGCCCATGGTCTTCTTGCCGACGCGCGCCTCGACGATCTTCTCAAGGCCCTCGAAGGCGCCGCCGACGATGAACAGGATGTTGGTGGTGTCGATCTGGATGAAATCCTGGTGTGGGTGCTTGCGGCCACCCTGGGGCGGCACGTTCGCGACCGTGCCCTCGAGGATCTTGAGGAGCGCCTGCTGCACGCCCTCGCCGGAGACGTCGCGCGTTATCGAGGGGTTGTCGCCCTTGCGCGCGATCTTGTCGATCTCGTCGATGTAGATGATCCCGCGTTGCGCGCGGTTGAGGTCGAAGTCGGCGGCCTGGATGAGGCGCAGGAGGATGTTCTCGACGTCCTCGCCCACGTAGCCCGCCTCGGTGAGGCTGGTGGCGTCGGCGATGGAGAACGGAACGTCCAGGATGCGCGCGAGGGTTTGCGCGAGGAGCGTCTTGCCGCAGCCGGTCGGGCCGATGAGGAGCACGTTCGACTTGCCGAGCTCGACGTCGTCCACCCTGTGACCGGCGGAGACGCGCTTGTAGTGGTTGTAGACGGCGACCGAGAGCACCTTCTTCGCGCGGTCCTGACCGATCACGTACTGGTCGAGGATCTCGTTGATGCGCCGCGGGCTGGGGATCTTTTGACCGAGGGTCCGCGCCTTCGGCGCCTCCATGAACTCCTCGTCGACGATCTCGCGGCAGAGGGTGATGCACTCATCGCAGATGTAGACGCCCTGTCCCGCGATCAGCTTGCGTACCTGGTCCTGGCTCTTCCCGCAGAAAGAGCAGCGATACGGCTTGCCACCCTTGGCGGTGGTCGTCATCGCCTAGCGGGACCCCACCGGGACGCGTTCCTTGGTCTCCTTCGGTTCCTTCGGGTCCTTGTCCTCCGCCGCCTTGGCGATGGAGATGAGCGAATCCTTGCCGACGAAGATCTCATCGATGATCCCGTAGGCCTTGGCCTCCTCCGCGCTCATGAAGCGGTCCCGCTCCGAGTCACGGCGGACCTTCTCGACGTCCTGACCCGTGTGATGCGCGAGGATCCGGGTCAGCTTGTCGACGAGCGTCTCGAGCTCCTTGACCTGAATGAGGACGTCGGGCGTGTTGCCGCGGAACCCGCCGGAGCCCTGATGGATCATGATGCGGGAGTTCGGCAGGGCGTAGCGCTTGCCCCTGGCGCCCGCCGAGACGAGCACCGCGGCCATCGATGCCGCCTGCCCGACGCAGATCGTGCTCACGGGCGCCTTGAGATACTGCATCGTGTCGTAGATCGCGAGGCCCGCCGTGACGACGCCGCCGGGAGAGTTGACGTAGAGGTAGATGTCGCGCTCGGGGTCCTCGGACTCCAGGAACAGGAGCTGGGCGATGATGAGGTTCGCCATGGTGTCCTCGACCGCGTCCCCGATGAAGATGATCCGTTCCTTGAGCAGCCGCGAGAAGATGTCGTAGGCGCGCTCGCCTCGTCCTGACTGCTCGATGACCATCGGCACGAAGTTCATCGCCGTCACCGGACGGTACCTGCGTGCATGTTCATCCCTCCTCGCGCGGTCTCGT
>DATKCP010000192.1:0-4916 GCA_035513115.1 Candidatus Limnocylindria bacterium
CTGGTCGGGCTTCGCGCTCACGATGACAAGCCCGCGCGGCCGGGCCGCGCGCGCGTCGTCGATCGCGTTGCGAAGTGCCGCGATCATCGGCGGGTCGATCGCGTTCACGTTGTCGGTGGGCCGGTCGATGACGATGCGCCCCATGTCGTCGTTCTCGTAGCGGGCGCCGGCAGGCTTGATCGACGCGATGTCGACCGGCGGGCGAGCGATCCGGGTCGTTACGTCCGACGCGCTGGTCATGGGCGCAGCCGGCGCATCACTGGAGCAGCTCGAGCACGATCGCCGCGCCGTTGCCGCCCGCCGCGCACGCGCTCGCCAGGCCGAACTGCACGCCGCGACGCCGCATCTCATTCGCGAGCGTCGTGACGAGGCGCGCGCCGGTCGCGCCGAACGGATGCCCGAGCGCGATCGAGCCACCCATGACGTTGACGATGTCCTCGTCGAATCGTCCGTGGCCGTTCTGCTCGAGCACGTGGAAGGTCGAGAGGACCTGCGCGGCGAAGGCCTCGTGCATCTCGACCAGGCTGATGTCCGACAGCGAGAGCCCCGCGCGCTTCAGCGCGAGCGGGATCGCGTACGCGGGCGCGATGAGCAGCTGGTCGGCGGGGTCGACCGCCGCGTAGGCGTACGAGCGGATCGCGACGAGGCCGGTGCGGCCCTCGGAGCGCGCGCGCTCCTCCGACATGAGCAGCACGGTCGCCGCGCCGTCGGTGAGCGGGCTCGCGTTGCCCGCGGTGATCGTGCCGTGCGCGCGGTCGAAGACCGGACGGAGCATGCCGAGCTTCTCGATGGTCGTGTCGCTCCGGATGTGGCCGTCCTTCGTCACCGACCGCCCGTTGCGATAGAGAGGGGCGACCTCCCGCGCGAGGCGGCCGTCCTCCCAGCCGCGGGCAGCGTACGTGTGGCTGCGGAGCGCCCAGCGGTCCTGCGCGTCGCGCGGGATTCCGTTGATCGATGCCATCGACTCCGCGGACTGGCCCATCGTGAGGCCGGTGCTCGTCTCCTTGATGCCCGGCGCGACCGGCGCGAGATCGGAGAGACGGACGTCGGCGAAGCTCCCCGCCTTCTGCGGCAGCGTCTTCGCCTGCGACGCGCGCACGAGCGCGCGCGCGAGCTTTGGCGTGTACGTGATCGGGACGTTGGAGAGGCTCTCGGCGCCACCGGCGAGCGCGGAGGTCGCGGTCCCGACCGCGATGTGGTCGGCGGCGGTCGTGATCGCGACGCACGCCGACGCGCAGGCCATGCCCACGCTCGCGGCGTGGATGCTCGGCGGGAGACCGAGCGCGAGGACGATCTCACGCGCGAGGTTGTGGTAGGCGACCGGTCGGGAGACGTTGCCGTAGACGACCTCGTCGACGTCCCTCGCCGCGGTTTCGGTACGGGCGAGTGTCTCTGCGGTCGCAACTTTCGCCAGGTCGAGGACGTCGAGGTCAGCGTAGTCGGTGCCCGCTTTTACGAATGGAGTGCGCCAACCGCCCACGACGACCGCCCGCTGCGTGCCCGCCATCCGGGTCATGGTACCTGCCCAAACGAACGTTTGGTAGGGAGTTATGCACGTACTGTGCTCGCGTGGGCGCGCGTTATCCGGGCATGCGTGGGGAAGCGGTGTTCGTGCTCGACCTCGAGCGGGCCGCGCTGCGCCTGCGGCTGGCGGCGACCGCGCTGGCCACCACGCTCGTTCTCCTGGCAGGTGAGCCCGCAAGCACGCTCGCCGCGGCGACGATCCCGCTCTTTCTCGCCGGGGCCGTGGTCCTTCGCTACGGCGCCCGGGGCAACATGCCGCAGGCTCGCGCGCTCGCCGGCAGCGCGCTCGACGTCGTCGCGGCGACCGCGATCGTCTTCGCGCTTCCGCCGGCGGCGCCCGCCTGGATCCTGTACGGGTTCGCCGTCGCGAACGCCGCCCTGTGGCGCGGCCCGCTTGGCGTCTTCGGGGCGACCGCGGCGTCGATCCTCGCCTACGACGTCACGCTCGCCTTCCGGGGCGGCGAAGTCCCCGCCACCTCGCTCTGGGTGGTGCAGGCGCTCATCGCGATAGGCCTCATCAGCGCCGAGCTCGTATACAGCTCCGTCCGCGCGACCGCGGACCGCGAGCGGATGCGCCGGCACGGACACGCGCTGCGCGCGTTCGCCGAGGCGCGCGGCAGCGCCGCCCTGCTCGACACGCTGCGAGCGCAGATCCTCGCGCTGGGCGCGGTCCACGTCCGGATCGGCGGCGACGAGACCGCGCTGAAGGAATCGCTCGGCGGCCGCCCGGGGTTCGTCGAGCGCCTTCCCACGCGCGAGCCGCGCTACATCGCGGTCATCCTTCCCGCGGACGTCGCCAATCCCCAGCTCGAGACCATCGCCCACGACCTCATCGCCGACATCGCACCGCTCGTCGCCTCGAATGAGCGTGCCGAGCACGCCGAGAGGCTACGCGACGCGACCGCTCGGGCCCTCGACGCGCTGGCCGAGACGCCGCGCGAGACGACCGAGGCGGGAACGCTCGCCGCGCTCACGGTGGCGGCGGCTGCCGTCGCGGGTCGTGCCGCGATCGTGCGCCTGGCGGATGGCGTGATCCTGACCGGCGACCTTCCCAAGGACCCGGCGATCGAGCTCGCGCGGGGCGGGGGAGCCGCCGCGCTCCTGGTCGGTAGGAACACGCACTGGTCGCGCCCGGTGCTCGCGAAGCTCGACGCGCGCTCGGCGATCGTCGTCACCGCCGGGCAGGGTCGCGGGCTCATCGCTCTCTCGAGCGACCGCGTGCTCTCGGAGCCCGAGTTCGCGCTGGTCCAGCGCCTCGCGCACGTGGCGGGCGCGGTCGCCGACCTGGTGCGCGAGCGCGATCGCCAGCGTGGCGACGCCCAGCAGCTGCGGGTGGAGTCCGAGCGCCTCGGCGTCGTGCTGCAGGCGCGTGAGGACGCCGTCGCGATGGCGGCCCACGAGCTGCGCAATCCGCTCACCTCCGTGCACGGGTACGCGACGCTCATCTCACGCAACCTCGGCGCGGTGCAGGATCAGCTCACGCGCCTCGACCGGATCATCGCCGACCTCCTCGGGCGCACGGCGCTGGAGAAGGACGTCGCGGACGTCGTGAAGGTCGCGACGGAGGCCGTCGGCCGTCTGCGCGCCCTCACCGGCCGCGACGCCTGGCTCGTCGAGCCTGATCAGCCGGCGCTCGCGCGCATCGACCCCGTACGTCTTGCGCAGGTCTTCGACAACCTCCTGCGCAACGCGGCGAAGTACTCGCCGGAGACCGGTGCCATCACGCTGCAGATCACGCCGGGCGAGGACGAGGTGCGGTTCGTGGTCCAGGACGAGGGGGCGGGCATAGCACCGGACGAGTTCGAGCACGTCTTCGAGCGCGGTTTCCGCTCTCCGCGCCTCGCCGGGCGGACGCAGGGCGAGGGACTTGGTCTCGCGGTGTGCCGGCAGATCGTCGAGGGTCAGGGCGGCCACATCTCGGTCGAGAGCGCGGGCATCGACCGCGGCAGCAGCTTCACCGTGACGCTGCCGACGGTGCGCATCGCGATCCCCAGCGGCGGCGGAGAGGCGACGGCGAGCCAGCCCTAGCGGGCGAGGGCGTCGAACGCGCGCGCGATGACCTCCGTACCTGCGCGGTCGCGCAAGTTCAGCCGAACACCGCGGTCGCCGCCATGCGCAGCGCCGCCACGACGACGACGACGGCGAGGATCTTGAGGAGCAGCTGCGGACGCGTTCGGATGGACAGCCATGCGCCGATCGGCGAGGTGACGAGCGCGGTGACCGCGACGATCGTCGCGAGCGGGGGATCGATCTGCGCGGTCGCGGCCTTTCCGATCAGCGCCGCGACCGCGGCGAACATGCCGATGCCGAGC
Source organism: Candidatus Limnocylindria bacterium (assembly GCA_035513115.1). Lineage (GTDB taxonomy): Bacteria > Chloroflexota > Limnocylindria > P2-11E > P2-11E > CF-39. Next base: position 3,837 of record DATKCP010000192.1, read on the forward strand.
GACGTGCCGATCGCGATGCGCGCCGGGACGCGGAGGAGATACACGAGCGCGCCGATGATGGTCGCGATCGCGCCGATGCCGACCATGCCGCCGAAGAAGCCGAGCACGACCGAGATGCCCACCGCGAGAGGCACGTTGAGCCGGAGATCGCCGGTCCCGCCCTCCTGCGCTTCCGCTGGCAGGAGCAGCATCGCCGCGCTCGCGAGCGCGAGCACCGCGAAGACGCCGAGCAGCACGCGATCGCTGACGTCGCGCGAGATGAGCGCGCCCGCGAGCGACGCCGCGGCGCCGGTCGGCCCCATGAGCAGGACCAGGCGCGTCGAGACGTTGCCGTATTGGCGGTGGCGGAACGTGCCCAGCAGGCTGCCCGAGATCGCCTGCACGATCGTGAGCCCGGTGATGATCTTCACCGGAAGCGCACCGATCCCGAGCGCCGGCGGTAGATAGAGGAGCAACGGTGTGAGCACCACGCCGCCGCCGATACCGAGGAGGCCGGAGAGGAATGACGCGACGAGTGCCGACAGCGCCGTGAGGATCTCGGTCTCGTATGCCGTCGGCATGCGCGGTCCTTTATATAGATGGTGATGCGTCTCGTCCTGCTCGCGCTTCTTCTCGGCGCGTGCATCGCGCCGGGTGAGGGCGCGCCCTCGGAGACCACGTACACCCTTGGCACGAGCTCGCCCGCACCCGCAGCGTCTGCGGCGACCACGCGGTCACCCGGTGCGCTCGCGTGGCGCCGGATACCCGACATCCCCACGGGACGCAGCGAGGTTGCCGCGACGGTGTTCCGGAACGAGGTCTACGTCATCGGCGGTTTCGGTGGCACGCGCGTGGTCGAGATCTTCGACGGGCAGCGGTGGCGGCGCGGACCGGACCTTCCGCTCGGGGTCGATCATCCGATGGCCGCGTCCGTGTCCGAGGCCGCCGGCGCCGGCGTGTACGTCTTCGGTGGGAACGCCGGCGGGCCCACGGCGCGCAGCTTCCGCCTCGCGCCGGACGCGACCGCCTGGCGCGAGATCGCCGCGATGCCGGGCCCGCGCTCGCAGGGGGCCTCGGTCGCGCGCGGCTCGCAGGTCTACG
>DATKCP010000193.1:0-5503 GCA_035513115.1 Candidatus Limnocylindria bacterium
CGAGCGGCCCGATCTGCGTTTCCTTCTCGCCGAGCTCGAGGTAGGAGACGCCAAAGCGCTGCTTCGTACGCGACGACGTCGGCAGCGCCGCCTCGAACACGGCCGTCATCCGTTCGCGCACGCCCGGCGGGCCGGCGATCAGGAGCGGCCGCTCGCGTTTGCCGAACTGGCCGTCGAGGATGAGGTAGGGGACACCGCCGCTGTGATCGCCGTGGAAGTGAGTCAGCAGGACCGCATCGATGGAGCCCGGATCGACGCCGGAACGCTTCAGCGCGACGAGCGACGTGGCGCCGCAGTCGATGAGGAAGCGGTAGCCGTCCGCGTCGACGAGGATGCAGGTCTGAAAGCGTCCGCCGCTGCCGAATGAGTCTCCGCTTCCGATGAAGCGGACGCGCGTCACTCGGTCGGCATGCGCTCGAACGGAATGGTGCGCAGCATCGCGAGGTACACGGCGTACGGGTCCGGTGGCGCGGCGACCGCCGATGATGGGACCGAGCTGACGTTGCCCACGATCCGCGCGGCCTGGTCGGCGTCCTGCTGGCGCCCCAGCGCGCGGAGCGCCTGCGGGTACGAGTTGCGAAGCCCGAACACGCCCTGCGCCGATCCCATGGCGAGCCCCTTCTCGAACGCGGCGACCGCTTCCTCGAACATGCCGTATGAGTACGAGGCCTCGCCGTAGGCGAGCCAGGCAAAGTTCGTGTTCCAGGCGTGCGCCTCGGCCTTGGTGCGCTCGTAGAGGGAGCGCCGCATGATCATGTCGTTCCACTGGTCGCCCACGATCGCCCTCAGGAGCTTCTCGTCCTCGGGCTTGTAGATGACCATGTAGCGGTAGGCGAACGACTGCCAGTTGCGCGCGAAGAAGTCGTAGGACAGCGCGACGTTGTTACCCAGCATCGAGTCGTTGACGTAGAAGGTGCTCTTCGCGTCGTCGTATCCACGGACGGTGCGCCAATGCGAGACGCGAGAGACCCAGGGGTCCTGCATCCACTGCGTCACCATCGGCGCGAAGCCGTTCGCGACGAGCGTCTTCAGGACCTGGTTCGTGCCGTTGCTGCGCCACTTCGAGCGCAGGTCGAAGTTCTGACTCACCCACGGCCCGACGCCCTGCGGTCCCATGCCGCGCCGCACGTCGGTGCCGCGAAGGGCGAGGCGCGCGGTCTCCTGGTTGACGTCGACGCCGAGGGTCGAGAGCGCCATGACCACCGCGGCGGGACCGCAGTTGTTGAGCGACTGCCACACGTGCTTCATCTCCGGGACGACGACGCGCGCCGGCGCCTCGACCGGCGTGGGGAGCACCTCGGCGAGCACGGTCGCGGGAGCGCCGACCGCGGAGGCCGGCTGCGTGTCGGTGACCCTGGTGACGGTTTCTTCGATCGGTGCCGTATCAACGACAGCGGCGCTCCTGGCGGGCTCGACCGGGTTCAAAGCCACGCCCCCGGTGAGGACGATGCCCGCGGTCAGGCCAAGGGCAGCCAGAGAGAGCCCGGGGTGTCTCATATCTGTCATACAGGGTAGACCTCCCGCCACTTCCGGACGAGTCGAGAAGCGTCCCAGGCACGTACCATCCCGACGTGAGCCCCACGACGCTGGTCCGCGGCCGGCTCCGTGACCACCCGCTGTGGTCCCGAGCCTTGGTCGCGCCCGAGACCGCCGGGCGGCTCATCCAGCCGGTCATCGTTTCGGCCCGGGTCGAGGACCGCGAGAAGGTGCCGGATGCCCCTTACCTCGAGCGCATCTCGCTGACAGAGCTCGTGCGCGACGCGCGTGAGGCCGCATCGACGGGCCTTGCGGGATTTCTGATCTTCGCGGCGTCGGACCGCAAGGACGAGCTTGCCCTCCTGGCGAGCGAGCGAGATCACATCGTCGCCCGCGCGATCCACGCCGTGAAGGACGCCGCGCCCGACCTCGCGGTCGCGACCGACGTCTGTGTCTGCGCCTACACGCCTCACGGGCAGTGCGTCCTGTTCGCCGAAGGTCAGGCGAACGTCGCAGGAACGCTCGAGCGGCTCGCCGAGATCGCCGCGGTGCACGCGGATGCCGGCGCGGACCTGCTGATCCCGTCCGGGATGCTCGAAGGCAGCGTGCGCGCGCTGCGCGCGGCGGCCTCGTCGGCCAGCCGGCCGGACCTGCCGATCGTGGCGATGGTCAAGCTCGAGAGCGCCCTGTATGCGGCGCACCGGATGGCCGTCGAGGCGATGCCCGTCACAGACCGCGCCGTGCCGCTGATCGCGGTCGACGACCGCGACGGAGCGCGGACGCGTGCCGCGCGCGAGGTTGCCGCGGGCGCGGACGCCGTCGTGCTGAAGCCGGGCCTGGTGACGCTCGATCTCCTCACACGCATCTCGGAGACCGTCGATCGACCGGTGATCTCGTTCTTCACCGCAGACGAGCACGCGTTCTTCACGTCCGACGACCCGCGCGACCTCGTGACCGCGGAGCGCGAGACGTTCGAGGCCGCGCGCCGCGCCGGTGCGGATCTGCTCATCAGCTACGGCGCGCGGAGCGCGACGTCCGAGTGAGCGGCGCGCGCGCGCCGGCCGCGGTCGAGCGATACGTCGCGGTGCTCGTCGCGGTCGCGATGCAGGTCGTCGCCATCGCCGTGGTCGGCGATGTGTTCGCCGTCGCGCGCGGCTCCGACGCCGTCCTGCCGCCGCCGCGTGACCCGGTCGCGCGCGTCGCGCCATTCGCGCGTGGCGAGCGGCTCATGATCGAGAGCTACACGGTCGACGTGACCCTCGAAGCGACGCCGGCACCGAGCGCGGACAGCTCGCCCGAGCCGACCGCGGATCTGGCCATCGCGCTGGCAGCGGAGTTGCCGCCCGAGCCGTTTCCGGCGCCTGACCCGCCGCCGGCGGTGGAGCCCACCCCACAGCCGACGCCCGACCCGACGCCAGCTCCGACGCCGCCGCCCGCGCCGCCGAGCTTCACGACCTCTCCGGCGACGCAGCAGGCCGAACTGCGAATGCTCGCCCTGATGAACACGTCGCGAATGCAGGGAGGCCTGGCCACGCTCGCATTGGACGTCGTGGTGTCCGACGCGGCGCGCCGCCACAGCGCGGTGGAGGCGCGGTACCGCTACGTTTATCACGACGGCCCCGACGGGACCGCGAAGTCGCGCTACGTGCCCGTCTGCGGCACCGGCTGGTACGGCGAGAACACCGGCAAGGTGTGGGGCGGTGGGGTGGACGTGCTGCACCGCGAGTTCATGGCCGAGCCGTGGGAGCCCATCAACCACCGGACGAACATCATGGATCCGAACTTCCGTCGCGCCGGTATCGGCGCGGTCCAGGGGCCCGACGCGATCTACATCACCGTGGCGTTCTGCCGCTAAGTCTTCTGAGCGCGGCGCTGCGCGAGCTGGCGCCCGACCTCCCCGCGCGTGATCCCGCCCGTCGTCTGCCAGTCGTGCGACTCTTCGCGCACGTTCGCGGCGCAGAACGCCCAGCGGCCATCGACCACCGTGATGTGGTCGCTGTCCAGCTGCGGGTCGCGCAGGTGATCGGGCAGCACGCAGAGGAAGTGGATGAGCGCGTCAGACCGGCCAGTCACAGCCGATTCCCTCCTCACGCTCGCGTCACGGCGGACCGCTCGCAATGCTAGCGTTCGGCGCGGTGGAGTACCTGAAGCGCACCCTCCCGAACGGCGTGCGCGTCCTCGTCGCGGAGATGCCCGAGACCCGCTCGGCTTCGCTCGCCGTATTCGTCGGAGCCGGATCGCGCATGGAGAGCCGGAGCGACGCCGGCACCAGCCACTTCCTCGAGCACATGGTGTTCAAGGGGACCGCGAAGCGTCCGACGGCGCCGGACATCAGCATGGAGATCGAGAGCCGCGGCGGTGTCGTCAACGCCGCGACCGACAAAGAGGTCACCGTCTTCTGGACGCGCCTGCCGGCGCGGCACTGGCGCATCGCGCTTGACGTCGTCGCGGACATGATCCTTGCCCCGATGCTGCGCGAGACCGATGTCGAGTCGGAGAAGAAGGTCATCGTCGAGGAGCTCCGGATGTACCGGGACCAACCGCAGGACCGCGTGCACACGCTCGTCGACGGGCTCCTGTACCCGAACCATCCACTCGGCTGGGAGGTCGCGGGCCGCGAGCAGGTCGTTCTGGGCATGGCGGCGAGCGAGCTCCGTGGCTTCATGGATCGCGGCTACGCGCCGCACAAGATCGTCGTCGCGCTTGCGGGCAAGGTGGACGCGAACGAGGCGGCGGACGCGATAGGCGAGCTGTTCGCCCCCGTCGCCGACCGAGCGGCACCGCGCCTGAAGCCGGCGCCGAAGCCATCGAAGACGCGCGTGAAGCTTCTGGGAAAGCGGACGGAACAGGCGCACGTCTGCATCGGCTGGCGCGGCGTGCCGCAGGTGCACCCGGACAAGTACAAGCTCGACATGCTCAACGCGATCCTCGGCGAGGGCATGTCGAGCCGGCTCTTCCTGGAGCTTCGCGAGAAGCGCGCGCTCGCGTACGACGTGCATTCCTTCTCGTCGAACTACGTCGACGCGGGCCACGAGGTCATCTATGCCGGAGTCGCGCCGGATCGCATCGGCGATGTCGTGGATGCGGCGCTCGCGCAGGTCGCGCGCCTCCGCGACGAGATCGTGCCCGCCGACGAGCTCGAGCGCGTGCGCGACTTCAACAAGGGCCGTCTCGAGCTGCGGCTGGAGGACACGCGGGGCGTTTCGAACTGGCTTGCCGGGCAGGAGCTGTTCCTGGATCGCGTCCGCTCCGTCGAGGAGGTCTGCGAGATCATCGACGGCGTCAGCGCGGAGGACGTCCAGCGCGTGGCGCAGCAGTACCTGCGACCCGAGCTCTCCTATGTCGCGGCGGTGGGCCCGCGCGCCGCGGTCGCCACCGTCCGCGCACCGGAGGGCGCCGAGGTTGTCATGGAGATCGCGTCGTGAGCCCCGAGCAGACCGTCGAGCGCACCCTCGTCGTGCTCAAGCCGGACGCCGTCCAGCGCGGTATCTCGGGCGAGATCCTGGCGCGCTTCGAGCGCCGCGGGCTGCGCATGGCGGCGCTGCGCCTGCTGCGCGTCGATCGCGCGATGGCCGAGAAGCACTACGCGGTGCACAAGGGGAAGTTCTTCTACGACGACCTGGTCAAGGTCATCAGCTCGTCGCCCGTCGTCGCGATGGTGCTCGAGGGTCCGAACGCGATCGCGGTCGTTCGCGCGATGGTCGGCGCGACGCGTCCGCACGAGGCGGCGCCGGGGACGATCCGCGGCGACTACGCGCTGGTGGGGCTGCGCAACCTCGTCCATGCGAGCGACGCGCCGGAGACCGCGAAGAGCGAGATCGCGCTGTGGTTCGCCGACGGTGTCGTCGAGTACACGCGTGACGTGGAGCGCTGGATGACGGAGGACAAGGCATAGCGCCGCGGCGCGACCGCCCGCAGCTGCCAGAGGGCTACATCACGCGTGCCGCGAAGGGCATGCTCGAGTGGGCGGATGCCCAGAGGATCCTCCAGGGCGGGCGTTTCTACTGGCTCGCGACGACCGACGCCG
>DATKCP010000194.1:0-11117 GCA_035513115.1 Candidatus Limnocylindria bacterium
CGCATTGACGATGTTGTGGTACCCGGTGCAGCGACAGAGGTTCCCCTTGATCGCGTGGCGGATCTCCTCGTCGGTCGGGGCGGCGTTCCGCTCCAGGAGGTCGATCGCCGTGATCATCAGGCCGGGGGTGCAGAAACCGCATTGCAGCGCGTGCTCGGCGCTGAACGCGCGCTGGATCGGATGGAGCTCGCCATTCTTCGCGAGGCCCTCGACGGTCACGACCTCTGATCCGTCCGCCTGCGCCGCGAGCACTGTGCACGACTTCACCGCGCTGCCATCGATGAGCACGGTGCACGCGCCGCACTGACTCGTGTCACAGCCGACGTGCGTGCCGGTGAGCCTGAGCTTGTCGCGGAGCAGCTCCACCAAGAGCAGCGACGGCTCGATCTCTAAGACCTGCTCGGTACGATTGACCGTGATCGTGATCTTGCTCACGCCACACCTCCCCAAAATCGTGCGCGGCGGCATACGAAGCCAGCGCTAGGGTGGACCGTGCGCACGCAGCAGACCCAAGGTCATCGCCGCCCCCTTGATGCTCCCCGGCTGCGGAAAGGCGGCGTCAGGCTAGTCCTCACGCACCGGGTGGTCAAGCATTGTCGACACGCTCCACGCACGCCCGCCCTGAGGCTCGCGGCTACGTGCGAGCCCCAGCCGAGCAGCGGAGGCTCACATCCCGATGGGATGCCAGACGGTCTTGAGCTCAAGGAACGCGGCGATGTCGTACGGGCTCTGGCCGTCCGCTCTGCCACGCACGACGCGCTTTACGTTCTCGGCAGCGAGCCGCTCGAGCTCGGCGACGTCGCCGTCGCCACCGGTGAGATCGAGCGCTGACACATCCATGTGTGACGCGAGGACCGGCGCGAGCTCCTTGCGAAGTCCGGTGAGGATGTTGACCACGCCGGGCGGCACGTCGGCGGTGGCGAGACACTCGGCGAGCTCGATCGCGACGAGGGGATGCGCCTCGGATGCGATGACTACCGCGGTGTTGCCGCCCACGATCACCGGCGCGAGACGCGAGACGAGTCCGAGGAGCGGAGGCTCGGGTGCGAGGATCCCGGTCACGCCGGTCGGCTCGGGCACCGTGAAGTTGAAGTACGGACCCGCGACGGGATTCGCGCCGCCGACGATCTGCGCGATCTTGTCGGCCCAGCCCGCGTACCAGACGACGCGATCGATCGCGCGGTCGACCTCGTTCTTTCGGGGCGCGAGCGCCGCGAGCTCGCTCCGTCGCGCCTCCATCATCTCGGCGACGCGATAGAGCACCTGCCCGCGGTTGTACGCGGTCGCCTTCGCCCAACTTACGCCGGCCTGCCGCGCGATACGTACCGCGTCGCGGAGATCCTTTCGAGACGCGCGGGCGACGTTCGCGCCCTCGGCGACCAGCGTGCGTCCCGACTCGGAACGGGGGAACGCGCCGCCGATGAACAGCTTGTACGTCTTCTGGACCGGCAGCCGGCTCATGCGTCGTCCAGAGCGACGTACGCCTCGAGCCCATGCCGGCCGCCCTCGCGCCCGAAGCCCGACTCCTTATATCCACCGAACGGCGACGCGGGATCGAAGCGGTTGTAGGTGTTCGCCCAGATGACACCGGCGCGAAGCCGCTGCGCCATCGCGAGAATGCGCGAGCCCTTCTCGGTCCACACACCGGCCGACAGCCCGTAGGGCGTGTTGTTGGCCTTCTCGATCGCCTCATCCGGCGTGCGGAAGGTGAGCACGGAGAGCACCGGGCCGAAGATCTCCTCCTGCGCGATGCGGTACGACTGAGCGACGTTCGTGAACACGGTCGGGACGAACCAGTAGCCGCGCTCCGGCAGCTTGCAGGGCGGTTGGTATATCTCGGCGCCTTCGTCGACGCCGGACTGCACCAGCGACGCGATCTTCTCCAGCTGCTGCTTCGAGTTGATCGCGCCCACGTCCGTGTTCTTGTCCAGCGGGTCCCCGACGCGGAGCGTGCGCATGCGCCGCTTCAGCTTCGCGATCGTGGCTTCGTAGATGGACTCCTGCACGAAAAGGCGCGACCCCGCGCAGCACACGTGGCCCTGGTTGAAGTAGATGCCGTTGATGATCCCCTCGACGGCCTGGTCGAGTGGCGCGTCGTCGAAGACGATGTTCGCCGCCTTCCCGCCCAGCTCGAGCGTGAGACGCTTGCCGGTGCCGGCAAGCGTTCGCTGGATGGCCTTCCCCACCTCGGTCGAGCCGGTGAACGCGATCTTGTCGACGCCGGGATGGGCGACGATCTCCGCGCCGGTGCGGCCGTCGCCGGTGACGATGTTCACGACGCCCGGCGGGAGCTCCGCTTGTCGCAGCACGTCGCAGAACAGCAGGGCGGAGAGCGGTGTCGTCTCCGCGGGCTTGAGGATCACGGTGTTCCCGGCGGCGAGCGCGGGCGCGATCTTCCACGCGAGCATCAGCAACGGAAAGTTCCACGGGATGATCTGGCCCGCGACGCCGATGGGCCGCGGCCTGCGGTTCGGGAAGGCGTACTCGAGCTTGTCCGCCCAGCCGGCGTAGTAGAAGAAGTGCGCGGCGGCGAGCGGCACGTCGACGTCACGCGACTCGCGGATCGGCTTGCCGCCGTTGAGCGACTCGAGAACGGCGAACTCGCGCGAACGCTCCTGGAGGAGCCGCGCGATGCGGAAGAGGTACTTCGCCCGCTCGCTCGGGCGGAGCTTCGACCACGTCCCCTCGAACGCGCCGCGCGCGGCCTTCACCGCGCGATCGACGTCCGCCTTGTTGGCCTGCGCGACCTCCGACAACGGCGCCTCGCGCGCCGGATCGATCGTCGTGTAACGCTCGCCCGAGAACGGCTCGACGAACTTACCGCCGATGAACAGCCCGTAGCGCTCCTGGATACGAACGATGTCGCGGGCCTCGGGCGCTGGCGCGTAGTCCCACGCCGTCGCCATCGGCGCCTTGTCCGTTCGTCGCGCGACGCCCTGCCTGCGCTCAGTCAACGGTGAAATAGTCCGGGCTCTGGTAACGGCCGGTGCGCTCCTTCCGGATCTGCATGAGCACGTCGTTGAGGAGAGTGGACGCCCCGATCCGGTAGCGATCGGGTGTGAGCCAGGCGAGACCCAGCGTCTCGTGCACCTGCACGAGGAACTGCACCGCCTGCTTGGATTGCCGGATGCCGCCCGCGACCTTCATGCCCACGACCCGCCCGGTCTCCTCGTGCACGTCGCGGATGACCTCGAGCATGCACAGCGCGACGGGAAGCGTCGCGTTCGTCGCGGCCTTTCCGGTCGACGTCTTGATGAAGTCCGCGCCGCCCGCGATCGCCAGCAGCGACGCGCGGCGGACGTTGTCGTAGGTGCCCAGCTCGCCCGTCTCGATGATGACCTTCAGATGCGCGCGATCTCCGCAGATCTCCTTCACGCGCACGATCTCGTCGTAGACCTGCGCGTAGCGACCCGAGAGGAAGGCGCCGCGGTCGATGACCATGTCGACCTCGTGCGCGCCGGCCTCGACGACCCAGCGCGCCTCATCGAGCTTGATCTCGAGCGGCGACTGGCCCGACGGGAACGCCGTCGCGACCGCCGCCACCTTCACGTCGGTCCCGCGGGTGCGCTCGATCGCGTACGGCACGAGGTTCGGATAGATGCAGATCGCCGCGACCGATGGGACACTTGGATCGGTCGGGTCTGGCCGGATGCCCTTCGAGCTGAGCGCGGTGACCTTCCCCGGCGTATCGGCGCCCTCGAGGGTGGTCAGATCCATCATCCTGATCGCCAGATCGAGCGCGAAGAGCTTGGACTCGCGTTTGATCGAGCGCTTCGAGAGAACGTCCGCGCGCTCCTCGAGCGCCACGGCATCCACCGAGCCGAGTCGTGGGAGTCGTGGTTCAAGCGGAAGCTCGAATCCGCCGGGGAGCGCCGGCGCCGTCGTCATAGGTTGAGGATATTCCCCGCGCTAGCGGGTGATCGCCGCCCTCCAGACGAGCGGGTCGCTCTCGAGGGCGATGCTCGGAGTGTTCAGCGCAGCACCAACGAAGGTCGCGTAGCTGCGGAGCACCTGGACATGGGCTTCGCCGTAGGTGCGACGACGCGTCGTCACGACGAGGAGGATCCCCGAGATCGCGTCAGCGCCCCCCGGTATGGGCACGATGATCGCGCCCATCGCGCCGGGGATCGCGCGTCCGACCGCGGAGTTCGCCACGTCGTGGGAGATCGACGCTTGGCGCTGCACCTGCGCCTGCGCGAGAATCCCGTCGGTCTCACGCTGACCGACGGACGTCCGCGCCGCGCCGGTGGCGGCGACAAGCTCGAGGCCGCCGGTGGGCACCGGTACGTAGAGGAGCGCGGCATCTCCCGGCACGACCTCGAGCGCGCCCTCGGCGAGCAGCCGCAGCACGTCGGGTGTCGGTCCCGCCGCCAGGGCCAGGGCCACCTCGGCCAGCGCTCCCAGGCGCCGCCCGTGGGGGTCGAATCGGCCACGAAAGAGCCGCATCGCACCGAAACCCGCGCCGATGCCCATGAGTGCCATTGCGCCGAGGCCGTTGGCACCGATGCGGAAGACCGGCTCGCCCATCGCGTGTCCCGTTCCGGCCCAGAGCGCGAAGTTGGCCGCGACGGCGAGGATCCCGGCGACCACTCCCAGCTCGGGGCCGAAGAGCGCACCGGCGACGGCAACGGGGAGGATCGACAGGATCGCGGCCGAGGCCCCGAACGCGGGCTCGAGGACGAGGAACGCGCCGGCGTAGGCGACGAGCAGCATGGCCAGCGTCACGATCGCCCGGCGACGTCGCGCCAACGCAACGAACGCGCCGAGCGACACATCTCGCGCCGTCACCACGATGCGCGCGGATCCTCGCGGCTCCGTCAAGCGTGCTTGCGGCTTGGCGACGCGGCGGATCTCCGCGATGAGCGTCCCGAGCGGTGTGTCCTTGGGGACGAAGGCGGCGATGCCCGCCGCGATGGCATGTTCGCGGATGCTTTCGTCGAGAGTGAACATGACGACGGCGATCTCGGGCGCGTCCGCGCGGAGCCGCGCCGCCACCTCGAGTCCGCGCTGACCGGGCATGCGGTGATCGAGGATCAGAACATCCGGCATCAGATCGCGAGCGAGGCGTAGCGCTTCGGTGCCGTCGGCCGCCATCCCGACGATGACGAGATCGTCGCTCGGCGTGATCGCGCTCCGAAGCCCCTCACGGACCATCGGGTTGTCGTCCGCGATGACGAGACGGATCTGACCTCGCGCCGGTGCGGCCTCGGAGGGAACCTCGCGCGCACGCTCCTGGCGCGCGACGGCACGATCGATGTCCTGGCGATCCGCGAAGCCCAGCTCGATGAGGATGGAGCCCAGTGGCACGCGCTTCCCCTGACGAAGACGCTGCTCGGCGAGGGCGCGCTCGAGCTGTTGCGGCTGGATCACCCCCGCGTCGACGAGGAATAGTCCAACGCCGGGCTCGGGCGTGGGCTGGTCGAGAACGAGCTGCAGCATCCGCACGAGATCGAGCGGACCGAACGGCTTCACGATGTACGCGGTCGCTCCGACAGCGCTCGCGAACGCTCGGCTCTCCGGATCGTCGCGCGCGGTCAGCATCACGACTCGCACGCCGCGTGTCGCTCCCGAGCTTCGAAGCTCGCGACACACCACGAAGCCGTCACGCGGGGTGCCCTCGAAGAGGACGTCGAGGAGGACGATCTCGGGGCGTTCTCGCCGGGCGACGGTCAGCGTCTCCTCCGGGGTCGTCGCTTCCAGGACGCGCCAGCCCTGGGCCATGAGGGTGACGCGGACCAGCGCGCGAACAGCGCGGTCATCGTCAGCCACGAGCACCGTGGCTACGTGCCCGTCGATACGGTTCGCCTGATCCTTCACCGCGGGACTGTCCTGCCTCAGGCCGGCAGCGGTCAAGCCGGACTTTAGTGAGAGTCAATGAAATCGCCTCGACCGGGCGCCAGGATGGACGGAGCGCACAACGCGCGAACGGCTCCGAGACGCGCTCGACGGCCGCGGGGGATGACGCCTGATGCGGCATCTCATACGCTGCGCCGCGGTGGATGTGGGGAGCCTGCGAAGGGTTGCGATGGTCGCGGCCACGCCGCGCGGGCCGGCGGCGACACACCGTCATCACGTCGTGCTCGCCGTGGGCGGCATCGCGCTGCTCATCGCTCTCAACATCGCGGTGTACCTGGCCCCGATCGACTACGAGGCGCTCACGTCGTACGCCTACGTCGGTGCGTTCCTGGTGTGCCTGCTCGCGAACGCGCTCGTCGCCGTACCCATCCCCTACATCCCGATCATCGCGCATATCGGCGCGACCGCGGACAGCGCCGCGATCGTCGTCGCGCTCGCGGCACTCGGCTCGGTGCTCGGCGAGTCCGTTGCCTTCCTCATCGGCCGCGCTGAGGAGGGCCTCATCTCGGAGCGTCCGATCTACCGGCGGCTGCATCGCCTCGCCGAGCGAAAGTGGCTCAGCGGACTTCTGCTGTTCGCGCTCGCCGTTCCACTCAACCCGCTGTTCGATGTCGCCGGCCTAGCGGCCGGGGCTGTCGGAATGCGTTACCGCGTCTTCTTCGTCGCGGTGTTCGCCGGGCGGCTCGTGCGCCTGGCGCTGATCGTGTGGCTTGGAGTCCTGATCGGCCTCTAGGCTCGCGACACGGGAGCGCTACTGGGGCGGCGGCCCGTAGCCGACCGGCAGCAGGATGTCGCCCCGGGTCGTCAGGTAGTACACCTGCCACTGGTAGTAGCCGCGGTAGGCGTCGGGCTCCGCGCGCATGACCTGCGCGTACGCGGTGACGGCGCGCACGTAGGGCTGGGAGTTGTTGTAGCGGAACAGCGCGTTCGGCATGTCCGCCGGCGCTCGATTCGCGCGCAGATAACGCGCCGCGGCCCGGATCGCGTCGCGATTCGAGTTCACGTCGCCCTCGCCATACGCGGCCCAGGTGCCGGGCATGAACTGCATCGGACCCTGCGCGCCGGCGACCGAGACACCGCGGATCCGACCCATGCGTGTCTCGACCAGATGGATGGCCGCGAGGTACGACCAGTGAACGCCGAATTCCGCCTCCGCCTCGCGGTAGTAGCCAAGGAGCTCGTCCAGTGGAGCGGGTTCGACGATGCGCCAGGCGGTCGGCAGGTCCGGACGCGGAACGACCGTCGAGCGCAGGTCGGCCGTTGCGCTGAGATTCGCAGTGGCGGCCGCGCGAACGGTGGGCGGCAGCGCCGTGAGGACCCCATCGCGCAGCTCCGGCCGCGCCGCGAGCGTGCGGTAGATGCGCTGCTGCAGGTGACCCATCCACGCCAGCTCCGCGCCGGTGGTGCTCGCGGCGCGCACCGCGCGTTCGGCGGCCGCGAGCTGCACCGCGATCGCGACCGGATCCGTGGCCACGGGCGGCGGCTCCTCGCGGGGTGTGGGAGTCGGCTGTGGACTGGCGGTCGGCGTCGGCGGGGCAACGCTCGCCGGCACGACCGCCGACGGCGTGGGTGAAGCCGCGGTCGACGCGATCGGCGCGTTGCTCGTGGCGCTGCACGCCGCCAGGAGCAACGCGGCGCAGGCCACGGTCACGATCCAGCGGGGGCACCGAGGGGTCCGCACCCTGACCATCATTGTGCTGAACGGCGCGGGGCTCCATCCGTTCTCTTGCTCAGCGCCAGTCGATCGAGGCGACCTCCATCGGATCGGCGATGTCCTTGAGCGTGACGCTTCGCCGCCGGCTGGGATACGTCGTGTTCGCGCCTTCAAGCGTTGCGGCACTGACGAGGATCTCGCCTGCCTCCGCGACACCGCCGATCCGCGCGGCCTCGTGTACGCCCAGGCCCGCATAGTCGAGCCCGCGACGATGCGCGGCGGCCGCGTGAATCCCGATCCGGATCTGCAGCGCGAAACCCTGGAGCCGCCGCTGCTCCGCCAGGCGACGCTGGATCGTGACCGCACACTCGATCGCGTCGGAGGGACGCGCGAACGCGACGAAGAATCCGTCTCCCTGATGACGGATCTCCTCACCGCGACGTTCCGCGATCAGCGCGCGCAGCGTCTGATCGTGCCAGCGGATCAGTTCCTCCCATGCCGCATCACCGAGGGCATCAACGAGCTTGGTCGAGCGAACGATGTCCGTGAACAGGAACGTGCGCTCGACGGTGTCCGGTGACACCTCAGCTCCGCGCGCGAGAGCCTTATCGCCCAACAGCTCCTCGACACGACGCTCCTCGCGACGCGCACCGAGTCGCTCGAACGTCGAGCGGGCTGCCTGCAGCTCGAGCGTGGCCGCTGCGGCGTCGCCCTGCGCGCGGTGCGCGGCGGCCAGCAGCACTCGCGTCCGAGCGATCTCGTACGGGAAGTCGAGCTCGACCCAGAGCCGCAGGATCGACTGCAGCGCGGCCTCCGCCTGAGCGTGCTCTCCGTCGGCGAGCTGCAGCGAGGCGCGCGCCGACCCCGCGATCGCCGCCATCGCCGGTGTGCCGAACCGTTTCGCGATCCCGTCCAGCTCGGTCGAGGCCGTGCGCGCGCGCTCGCGATCACCGAGCGCGAGCGCCACCTCGACCTCAGCCGGCAGAAGTCGGGCGCGCGTGAACGGCTCCTGCTCGTTGGCAAGGGCGCGGTGCAACGATGACCCGGCGCTCTGGGCGTCGCCCTCGGCGAGACGCACGAGGGACATACCCGGCTCGGGCACCATTCCCAGCTCGTGCGCATGGCGGAACGCGTCCAGCGCGGCGGGAAGATCGCCCATGCGCAGGCGGATCTCGCCGATCTCGTAGAACCCGATCGCCGCCACCACCGTGATCTGGAAGCGCTGGAGCTCCTCGCAGGCGCGCCTGGCCTCCTGCTCGGCCTGCGCCCATGCCCCGCGCAGGGCGACGATCTCGGCGCGATGCACTCGGCAGATTCCGGGAAAGCCCGTTATCGACTGCCGTTCGCACCAGCGCGTCGTGGCGTCGGTCCATTCGCTGGCTCGCCGGTAATCGGCCGTGTCGCGGCACGCACTGATCGTTGCGCAGTAGACCCACCCGGTCGGCCAGACGCTCAGCTCGCCCGCCGCGGCGGCGAGCGTCGCGGCGTCGAACTGCGCGAAGCCGCCTTTGACATCCCCACTCGCGAGCAGCGCGAAACCCAGGGCCATGGCCGCGAACGCCTGAAGATCACGATCGCCGGTGCGCTCGCCGATGAGGGCGATGCGGCGGGCGAGCGCCAGCGCCTCCTCGAGGTTCCCCGATCCCGCGCCCATGAGGACGCTGACGAACAGCACATGACCAAACTCGGCGGAATCCTGATCGCCCTCGACAAGCTTCTGTGCACGCGCGAACCAGGCCTGGGCGATCGCGACCGCTTGTTTGTTGGCGTTGTCGAGTGCCAGCCGGATCGCGACACGGGTCGCACGCCTCGTGCTGCCCGCCGCGACGAACGCCGCGAATGCGCGCTCGCGCGCGGCGAGCGATTCCGCAGGCTGCGCCATCCACCACGCGGCATCGGCGAGCATCTCTAGCCCTTCGGCATCGAGCTCCTTCGCCGCGTCGGCCTGCTTGAGCAGGGTCAGCGCCTCAGGCCAGGCATGCCGCTCGAGGGCATCCCGGCCGGCTTCTCGTGGCGTCGCCGTCACTCCCATGTCTGCGGCGCACATTCTCGCCCAGCCGCCGATCTTCGGATTCGCGGGCCGTCCTGCGCTGCCGACTACGTCGCGATGGGAAGCGCGAGCGCGAACACGCTGCCTTCGGTGGATGTGTCTTCCAGCCAGAGTCGCCCGCGGTGACACTCCGCGAGCCGCTTGCTGATGTGCAGGCCGAGCCCGGTGCCGGGCAGATCGCGCGTCCTCGAGGTGCGGTAGAAGGGCGTGAACAGGAGGGCTCGTTCGCCTTCCGGAACGCCGACGCCCCGGTCGGCGATGCGGACGTGCGCGTCGGATCCTTCCACCTTGACCGAGACCTCGATCGGGTCGCTCGGTGCGCTGTACTTGACGGCGTTGTTCAGGAGGTTGTCGAGGATCTGTGCGATGCGGTCGGCGTCGGCGCGCACACACAGAGTTCCGGCGGCCTCCTTCAAGGTGATCCGCGGCGTCGCGCCGTACTCGTGCCTGGCGATGGCCGCCACGACCGCGCCGACCAGGTCGAACTCGACGACCCGCAGCCTGAGGCCGTTCGAAGCGAGCCGCACCTGATCCAGGAGCTCCGAGACCATCTTGGTCATGCGGTCCGCCTGCTCGATCGCGCTGTCAAGGGCAGCGAGCTCCTTCACCGGGTCACGCCCGACATGCCTCCGCGCGAGCTGCGCCTGGCCCCTGATCACGGTGAGCGGGGCACGCAGCTCGTGGACGATCATCTCGAAGAGATCGGTCGTGGGCCAATCCGCGACAAGCTGCCCGACATCCGGGAAGACGCTGATGGCTTCAGACGCTCCGTCTACGGCGCTCTTGACCGTCGCCAGGAATTCCTCCACGACGAAGGGCTTGGGCACGATCCCGGCAAAGCCGGCGGCTCGGCTGCGCCGCGATGTGCCGGCGTCGGCCTCGGCCAACGCCGCGCTGTCCGCCGTGAACATGACGACGGGGATCTCCGGATGCGCTCGACGGATCGCGGCCGCGTCTCCCCAGGTGCGACTCTTGCCGGTCGATCCCACCTCGCCGTCGAGGATCACGCAGCGTGGCTCCCACTTTCGGAGGGCCGAGTTGATGTGCGCGTGGTCGGCGATCGTGACGGCGTGGTATCCGGCTTGCGTCAGGAGGGTCGCCACGAGCGTGCTGAGGGCGACGTCGTCTTCGACGAGAAGAACATTCTGAGCATTCATTGCTTCCTCCGCGTCCCGTCGTGATCCCCCACGTGCACCGGCGTCGCCGAGCACGATCGACGAGGCGTGTCAACAGTCGCGCGAGGGGCGCGGGACCGCATGACCGTTTCGTAACGTCGTCATCGGTCACCTACTGATGACCAGGACAGCCGGACTACACCGTGTTGTGGGTCTCCTCCGCGTCGGCGCCGGGGACGAATCGATAGCCGCTACCAGGGACGGTCTCGATGTACCGCGGCTTGTGCCAGTCGTTCTGAAGCTTCGCGCGGAGGGCGCGTACGTGCCGGTCGACCACGTTGCTCTCGATGACGAAGTCGGTGCCCCACAGTGCGTCGAGGATCTGCTCACGTGTGAGCACGCTGCCGGCGTTCGCGGCGAGCAGGTACAGCAGCGCCTGCTC
>DATKCP010000195.1:0-3188 GCA_035513115.1 Candidatus Limnocylindria bacterium
CTGCAGCGCGGGGCAGCGCGCGTCTATGCGGTCGACGTGGGTAAGGGCCAGCTGGACTGGAAACTGCGCAACGACGATCGCGTGCACGTCATGGAGGGCATCAACGCCCGTGAGGGCTTCGACCTGCCCGAGCCCGTCGACCTCGTGGTGGCGGACCTCTCCTTCATCTCCCTGCGGCTCGCGCTGCCGCCCTCCTTTCGCCACCTGCGGGAGCGCGGCGCCGTCGTCGCGCTGGTGAAGCCGCAGTTCGAGGCTGGACGTGAGGCAGTCGAGAAGGGCGGGATCGTTCGCGACAGTGCCGTCCGCGCCTCGTCGGTCGTCGCCGTCGCCGAGCACTTCGCCCGCGAGGGCGCCGGAGTCATCGCCGTCGCGGCATCGCAGATCGCGGGCCGCGAGGGAAATCGCGAGATCTTCGTTCACGCGGTGAAAGGTGAGACCGGCCTGGGGACCGCCGAGCTGCGGATCGCCGCGGAGCGGGCCGCCGCATGAAGGTCGCCCTCTGCGTCCGACCGGACCGGCCCGACGCGGTGCGTGCCGCGCGCGACGCCGCCGAGCGCATGCGCAAGGGCGGACACGATGTCGTGGACGTGCACCTCGACACGACGAGGGCCGAGGGCGCGAAGGGCGCGACGATCGCGTGCATCCTCGGGGGCGACGGCACGATGCTGCGCGCGGCGCGCGCGATGTCGCCGCTCGGCATCCCGATGCTCGGTGTGAACCTGGGCCGCCTCGGGTTCCTCACGACGATCACGATCGACGACCTCGATTCGGCCATCGCCGACGTCGCGGCAGGTCGGCACACCGTCGAAGAACGAACGCTGCTCGACGCGCGGCTCTCGAGCGACGGCCGGGAGATGCGCTTCCTCGCGCTCAACGACGTCGTGGTCGCGCGCGGAACGGCGGTGCGCTCGATCCACGTCGCGGTGCGCGTCGACGGCGAGCCCCTCATCGTGTACTGGGCCGACGGCGTGATCGTCGCGACGGCGACGGGCAGCACCGCGTACGGCTTCTCCGTCGGCGGACCACTCATCCTGCCGAGCTCGCGCGCGATCATGCTGGTGCCCATCGCCCCGCACCTCTCGTTCGGGAACGCCGTCGTATTCGACCCCGATCAGCGGATCGAGCTCGAGGCCCAGGACGAGGCACGGATCTCGATCGACGGCCAGGAGGAGCACGACCTGCGTGCCGGAGACCGGATCACCGTCCGCCGCTCGGAGACCGTCGCGAAGTTCGTTCGGACCTCGCACGCGCGTCCGTTCCTCTCGCTGCTGCGCGAGAAGATCCTGAAGGAGCCAGGCACATGACGACCACCGGGGGGCGCCCCCCGAGAACCCCAGGGGCAGTCGCTGCCGCCGTCGCCGCGATCCGAGCGAAGACGAAGCACCAGCCGATGGTGGCGATCGTCCTCGGCAGCGGTCTCGGTGCCCTCGCCGACGACGTTCGCGCTGCGGACCGCATCCCCTATGAGACGATCCCCGGCTGGCACCGCAGCACGGCGCCGGGCCACGCCGGCGAGCTCGTGGTGGGCACGCTCGAAGGGAGACCGGTCGCGGTGATGAAGGGACGGCTCCACTACTACGAGGGCTACGACATCCAGGACGTCGCGTTCCCGGTGCGGGTCTTCAAGGCCTGGGGGATCGACACGATCATCTTGACGAACGCCTGCGGCGGGCTGAACCCCTCGTACCAGAGCGGCGACCTCATGGTCATGAGCGACCACATCAACTTCATGGGGACGAACCCGCTGCGCGGACCGAACGACGATTCGCTCGGGCCGCGCTTTCCGGACATGGTCGGTACGTACACCGAAGAGCTGCGCGAGCTGGCCCACTCGGTCGACCCGAAGCTGAAGGAAGGCGTGTATGTCGCGGTCGCCGGCCCGAACTTCGAGACGCCGGCGGAGCTGCGCATGCTGCGCGGCTTCGGCGCCGACGCGGTCGGCATGAGCACCGTGCCCGAGGTGCTGGTCGCGCGCCACATGGGGATGCGCATCCTCGCGATCTCGACCGTGACCGACATGGCGACCGGAATACCGGGCCTCATCCAGCACGTGACGCACGAGGAAGTCCTCGCGGTCGCGAACAAGGCCGGCGCGCGTCTCGCGACCGTCGTGAAGGGTGTCGTCGCGCGGCTTTGAGAGTCGCCGACCTGATCGAGCGCAAGCGCGACGGCGGGAAGCTCACCGCCGAAGAGATCGACCACCTGATCCAGGGCTACACCAGGGGCGAGGTCCCCGATTTCCAGATGGCCGCGCTCTGCATGGCGGTGGTGTGGCGCGGGATGGACGCGCGGGAGACCGCGGCGCTGACCGCGAGCATGGTCGCGTCCGGCGAGCGTCTGGACCTCTCGCGCTTCGGTCGCGTCGTGGACAAGCACTCGACCGGCGGGGTGGGAGACAAGACGACACTCGTCGTGGCGCCGCTCGTGGCGGCGTGCGGCCTACCGGTGGCGAAGATGAGCGGTCGCGGTCTGGGCTTCTCGGGCGGGACGCTCGACAAGCTCGAGTCGTTCGAGGGCTACCGTGTCGACCTCACCGTGGCTGAGTTCCTCGCACAGCTCGAGCGCATCGGCATCGTCGTGACGGGTCAGACGAAGGAGCTCGCGCCCGCGGACGGGCTGCTGTACGCGCTGCGCGACGCCACGGGCACCGTGCCCGCTATGCCGCTCATCGCGTCGAGCATCATGTCCAAGAAGATCGCGGCGGGCGCTCACGCCGTCGTGCTCGACGTGAAGGTGGGCAGCGGCGCGTTCATGAAGGATCTCCCCTCGGCGCGCGTGCTCGCCCGCGCGATGGTCGCGATCGGAGAGGCACACGGACTCGCGGTGACGTGCGAGCTCACCGACATGGACCAGCCGCTGGGGCGTGCGGTGGGCAACGCGCTGGAGGTCGCGGAGGCGGTCGAGACCCTGCGTGGCCGCGGTCCAGCGGATCTGGTGCGGCTCGCACGCGTCGTCGGCGCGGAGATGCTCGTCCGCGGAAGGAAGGCGCGCGACACCAAGCGCGCGCTCGCGGCCATCGACCGCGCCCTGACCGATGGCAGCGGGCTGGCCAAGCTACGCGAGCTGGTGGCGGCGCAGGGCGGCGACGCGCGTGCCGTGGACGACCCTGGCCGCCTCCCGCGCGCCCCGCGCATCGAGCGCCTCCTCGCGTCGCGCACCGCGTTCGTCAGTGCCATTGCCGCCGACCG
>DATKCP010000196.1:0-14872 GCA_035513115.1 Candidatus Limnocylindria bacterium
GTCGACGGCGCGACCGTCCCGGACGGGCGCGTGGCCGTGGCGGCGTTCCAGGGAGAGCAGATCTCCGGCGGATTCTCCATCCGCATCGAACGGATCGAGCGCAGCGGCGACCGCCTGGTGGTGCACGCGAAGTTCAGCGAGCCCGCGCCCGGATCGATGAACACCATGGCGCTCACCTCGCCGGTCCACGTCGTGTCGATCGCCGCCGCCGACGCGAAGGACCTGAAGGACGCCGTGCTGCTGGACAGCAGCGGCGCGGAGCGAGCGAAGGCGACCCTCACCTAAACAAGTCCTAAACATTCGCCCGATCGCCGGGGTCCGATCGGATTTCGCGCCTACCATCGGGTCCTTGACCGACGATCGCGGCAGAGGCGATCAGACCGACAAGACGCCCTCGCTGGAGGAGCGAGCCACCAAGGCCGGCTCAAAGGTCGGCGACCGGTACGTACGGATCGTGCGCCCGGCGGCGAGCGATTTCCGGCGGCACGCAGGTCATTACGTCGCGACGCAGCGAGTCTTTGCTCCGCACACGGCTCTCGGCCGCGTGTATGAGTCGGCCCGCAGGTTCCTCTTCGGGGCCCGGCTCACGTCCGAGGATGACGCGAGCGAACGTCTCTCCAAGAAGACGGGGCTCGCGGTCATGGCGTCCGACAACATCTCGTCGTCGGCGTACGCGACGGAAGAGGCGATGCGCGTCCTCGCGGTCGCCGGGACCGCGGCGCTCGCCCTCACGATGCCGATCGCGATCGGCGTCTGTGTGGTCCTCGCCGTCGTCGTCCTCTCAGAGTCCCGCGTCATCCGCGCATATCCGAACGGTGGTGGCAGCTACGTCGTCGCGAAGGACAACCACGGTGTTGTCGCCGGCCTCGTCGCCGCCGCGGCCCTGCTGATCGATTACGTCCTCACGGTGGCCGTTTCCACCGCCGCCGGCATCGCGGCCATCTCGAGCTTCATACCCGAGGTTCACGATCACCGCGTGCTGTGGGCGGTCGCGATGATCGCCTTTCTGACGCTGGGAAACCTCCGCGGCATCCGTGAGGCCGGCGTTCTCTTCGCGACGCCGACATACCTCTACGTCGTCGCGATGCTGGGACTGATCGGGTTCGGCCTTGTTCGCGTGTTCAGTGGCGAGGTCATCAGTCCTGCGCGGCCACCGGACCCGTTCGAGGCCGAGAGCCTCGTCGCTCTCGCTCCGCTGCTGGTGCTTCGCGCTTTCGCGTCGGCTTCGGTCGGGCTGACAGGGAGCGAAGCGATCGCCAACGGCGTGCCCAACTTCAAGCCACCCGAGACACGCAACGCCGTCATCACGCTGGTGTGGATGGGAAGCATCTTCGCCGTGCTCTTCCTCGGGATCACCTACCTGGCCACCACCATCGGCATCGTTCCCGACGAGCACGAGGTCGAGACGGTCAACAGCCTGCTCACGCGTTCGATCGTCGGAGATGGCACACCCTTCTATTACGTCGTGCAGATCACGACCACGATGATCCTGCTTCTGGCCGCGAATACGGGCTTCACCGGATTTCCGCGGCTTGCCTCGGTACTCGCCGACGACCGCTTCATGCCGCGACAGTTCGCGTTCCGCGGCGAGCGGCTCGCGTTCTCGATCGGGATCGTTGCCCTGGCGATCGCGTCTGTCGCGGTGCTCGCCGCCTTCGGCGGAAGCGTCACGCACCTCGTCCCCCTGTACACCATCGGCGTCTTCGTCGCGTTCACGCTCTCGCAGAGCGGCCTGGTGCGCCGGTGGTGGCGTCTGCGCGACCCTGGCTGGCGGCTCAGCATCGCGATCAACGCGTTCGGCACGGTGGTGACCGGCACGGTACTCGTCGTCGTCGCCATCACGAAGTTCGCGCTCGGAGCGTGGATCGTGCTCGTGGTGATGCCGCTCATCGTCGGCGTCCTGTACGCGATCAACCGTCATTACCGCTCCGTACAGGACGCGCTCACGCTGGAGCGGCCCGACGAGCCGATCCCGGTGCTCAGGCCGCCGGTCGTCATCGTCCCCGTCGCGCGGCTCGACCGCGCGACCCTGCAGGCCGTGGCGTTCGCACGGTCGATCTCGCCGACCGTTCGCGCCGTGCACATCGCGACGACGGCGCAGAGCGCGGAGGACTTCAAGCGCCGCTGGCAGCGCTGGACGAGCGAGATCCCGCTCGACGTGATCGAGTCTCCGTATCGTTCCCTGCTCGCGCCGCTGCTCCGCTACGTGGAGCGCATCGACGAGCGCGACGACCGGCCGATCACCGTGGTGCTCGCCGAGTTCGTTCCGCGCAACTGGTGGGAGTGGATCCTTCACAGCCAGACCGCCCTGCGGCTCAAGCTGTCTTTCCTGTTCCGGCCGAACACGATCGTGATCAACGTGCCCTATCACTCGTCCAGCCCCACCGAGGGCGGCGCGGCCCATGGGAGCGCGAACGACGGGGCTGGACGGGGGCAGTCATCCTAGGGGCCGTGAAGGACCCTGGGGAAGCCAAAGCTGACAGGGAGAGCGAGCCGCCGCCGCTGACGCTCGAGGAGGAGCGTCGCGCGGCCTCGGGCAGGCTCCCCGGCAACCGATACGTGCGCATCATCCGGCCGGCCGCGGGCGACTTCCGCCGGTCGCGCGGACATTACGTCGCGACGGAGCGCTCGCTGGTGCCGGAGAGTCGGTTCGGCCGGACCTACCAGCGGCTGCGCCGGTTCTTCCTCGGCAAGCGGCTCGGGATGGAAGAGGAGGCGGAGCGGCGCGTCTCCAAGCTCACCGGCCTTGCCGTGCTCGCGCCGAGCAACGTGTCGTCGTCGGCATACGCGACCGAGGAGATGCTTCGGGTCGTAGCCCTCGCGGGCGTTGCCGCACTCACGCTCGCGATGCCGATCGCGTTCGCGATCGTCGCGGTGCTCGCGATCATCGTCGTGTCCGAGATGCGCGTCATCAGCCTGTATCCGGGCGGCGGCGGCAGCTACATCGTCGCCCGCGACAACGTCGGGATCTTCCCCGGGCTCGTCGCGGCGGCCGCCCTCCTCGTCGACTACGTGCTCACGGTCGCCGTGTCGACGGCCGCCGGGGTCATCGCGATCTCGAGCGTCGTCCCCGAGCTCGGGGACGCGCGCGTCGGCCTCGGCATCGCGATGATCGTGCTCCTGGTCCTCGGCCATCTTCGAGGCATCCGCGAGGCCGGACTGGTCTTCGCGGTCCCCACCTACTCCTACATCGCGGCGGTCGGCCTGCTGATCGCCTACGGCACCTACCGGATCGCCACCGGCGACGTGCCGGCCCCCGTCCTGCCGCGCGACGAGGCCGAGGTGACGGGCGTCACGACGGTGACCGCACTGCTGCTTCTGCGCGCGTTCGCCGCGGGCGCGGTCGCGATCACCGGGACCGAGGCCGTGGCGAACGTCGTCCAGGGCTTCAAAGCGCCGGAGAAGCGCAACGCCATGCTGACGCTGCTGCTGATGGCGGGGACGCTCGCGACGCTGTTCGTCGGACTCACCTTCCTCGCCACGCGTATCGGGATCGTTCCCGATGCCGGCGAGATCGAGTCCGTGAACAGCATGATCGCGCGTTCCGTCTTCGGCGACGCGAGCCTGCCCTACTTCGCGATCCAGCTGACGACGGCCATCTTCCTCCTCGTTGCCGCGAACACCGGATTCAGCGGATTCCCGCGCCTCGCCGCCGTGCTCGCGAACGACCGGTTCATGCCGCGCCAGTTCGCGTACCAGGGCGACCGGCTCTCGAACTCGTTCGGGATCGTCGCCCTCGCGCTCGTCGCGGGCTCGATCCTCGCGATGTTCGGTGGATCGGTGAACGCGCTGGTGCCGCTGTACACGATCGCGGTGTTCCTCTCGTTCTTCCTGTCTCAGGCGGGACTGCTGCGGAGGTGGCTGCGTCTACGCGAAGCGCGCTGGTGGCTCTGGGCGGCCGTCAACACCGTCGGCGCCGGGATCATGGCCGGACTCGTCGTCACCATCGCGATCACGCGTCTGTTCGAGGGCGCGTGGCTCGTGCTCGTCCTGCTGCCGCTGATCGTCCTCATGCTCTACGGGATCAACCGCCATTACGTGGCCGTCCACGACGCGCTGACGCTGACGGATCTCGACCGGCCGCTGCCCGAGCCGACGCCGCCGGCCGTCATCGTCCCGATCGCTCGGCTCGATCGCTCGGCCCTGCAGGCCATCGCGTTCGCGCGGTCGATCTCGCCGCACGTCCGGGCGGTCCACGTCGCGACGACGCCGCAGAGTGCGGAGGAGTTCAAGAGGCGGTGGGCGAGGTGGGCCGGCCGCGTGCCTCTCGACATCATCGAGTCGCCGTACCGCTCTCTGGTCGAGCCGCTGCTCCGGTACATCGATCGCGTCAACGAACGCGACCCGCGACCGCTCACGATCGTCCTTGCCGAGTTCGTGCCGCGTCACTGGTGGGAGTTCGTCCTTCACAGCCAGACGGCATTCCGCCTGAAGGCGAGCTTGCTCTTTCGCCCGGATACGGTGGTGATCAACGTCCCGTATCACTTCCGGGACA
The DNA here is from genome assembly GCA_035513115.1 of Candidatus Limnocylindria bacterium. Lineage (GTDB taxonomy): Bacteria > Chloroflexota > Limnocylindria > P2-11E > P2-11E > CF-39. Next base: position 4,496 of record DATKCP010000196.1, read on the forward strand.
CCGCCGACGTCGCGGGCGACGCGGCCACCCCTCGCACCGAGGATCCGGGCTAGACTCGGCCGACGCGATGCAGGTCAAGCTCGTCCTCGCTCCCTTGGCGGGCACGGCAGTCGACCCCGACGTCGTCCGCGTCGCGACCACGCTCGCGAAAGCGTGGAAGGCGCAGGTGCTGCTCATCCACGTCATCGAGGTGCGGTGGAACATGCCGCTGGACGCGGTCCTCGAGGCGGACACCGAGCGCGGCGAGGTGATCCTCGACGAAGCGACGCGGCTGGCGGAGCAGGCCGGCGTACAGGTCGAGAGCGAGCTCGTCCAGGCTCGCGAGGCGTCGGCGGCGATCATCGACACCGCGCGCGACCGCGGCGCGGATCTGATCGTGCTTGGCATGCCCTATCGCAGGAGACTCGGCAGGACCTACGTGGGGAAGACGATCCAGAGCGTCTACGTCGGAGCGCACTGCGCGGTGCTCGCGTATCGTCAGGAAGAGACACGGTGAACGTCGTCATCGTCGGCTGCGGTCGTGTGGGTGCCTTCCTTGCTGGTCAGCTGGACAGGTCTGGCCATGCGGTGTCCGTCGTGGACCTCGACCGCGCTTCATTCGCCCATCTCCCGAGCGACTTCGGCGGAACGACGTTCCTCGGGAACGGCACCGACCTGGACATCCTGCGTGGTGCGGGCATCGAGAAGGCGGACGCCGTCCTCACGCTCACGCAGGGCGACAATCGCAATCTGATGTCGGCGCAGATCGCGCGCCAGATCTTCGGCGTGAAGCGCGTCATCGCGAAAGTGAACGATCCGATCCGCGCGAACCTGTACCGCGCGCACGGGATCAGCACCATCTCGCGCACGACGATCCTCGGCACGCTCCTCGAGGCGATGCTGATGGGGGATGCCGAGGTCGGGAAGATCCTCCTCGAAAAGTCGAAACAGGTCGAGGCCGAGATGGCCGGAGAGACGGCGTAGGTGTACTTCGTCATCGCCGGCGGTGGCGAGGTCGGCTACCACCTCGCCAAAGCACTCCTCGAAGCGAACCACGAAGTGATGCTGCTCGAGAGCGACCGTCGTCGCGCGCAGGTCATCCAGGAGCACCTCGGCTCGGTCGTCATGAACGCGCCGGCCGATGAGGGTCGGTATCAGATGGAGGCGGGGTGCGAGCGCGCCGACGCCGTCATCGCCGTCACCGGAGAGGATCCGGCCAATCTCATCATCTGCCAGCTCGCAAAGTGGAAGTGCCATGCGCCGCGCGTGATCGCGCGCGTCAACGACCCCAAGAACGAGATCGTCTTCAAAGCCCTCGGCATCGACGAGACGATCTCATCGACCCGTGTGCTGATGGGTGTCATCGAGCAGGAGCTTCCCACCGGTGGATTCCTCCCGCTGATGCCCCTGACCGGCTCGCATCTCGAGCTCATCGAGGCCGAGATCGCCGCGGGGACGCCGTCGGCCGGCAAGTCGATCGGCGCGCTCGGTCTACCCGGCGGCGCCGCGGTCGGCGGGGTGGTGCGGAAGGGCGTCGTCCTGCACGCCGATCTCGACACGAAGCTCGAGGTGGGGGACCGCATCATCGTGCTCTCGCCCACGGCGGACGAGGCCAAGGTGCGCCAGGCCCTCTTCGGTTAGCGGAGCACCGGCTCTTCCGTGACAAGCCGATACCCGACGCCCGGCTCGGTCACGATGTAACGCGGCCGCCGCGGTCCGCGCTCGAGTTTCTTGCGCAGGCGCGCGACGTAGACGTGCAGGTAGTGGTCCTCGTCGCCGTAAGCGGGCCCCCAGACCTCGCGCAACAGCATCGCGTCGGTGACGACGCGGTCCGCGTTGCGCGCGAGCGCGCACAGAAGCTCGTACTCGGTCCGGGTCAGATGGAGCTCCTCACCCTCGAGCGTCACGCGGCGATGCTCAATGTCCACCACGAGCCCGCGCGTCCGGAACACCGGCGTGTTGGCTCCGGGATCGAGCGTGCGCCGCAGCGCGACCCGGATGCGCGCGAGCAGCTCCTCCACCCCGAATGGCTTGGTCAGATAGTCGTCCGCCCCAAGGTCGAGGGCTTTGACCTTGTCGCGCTCCGCCTCGCGCGCGGAAAGGACGATGATGGGCGCGCGGCCGCGGGCCCGAAGCGCTTGGATCAGATCGATCCCGTCCGAGTCGGGAAGCCCGAGGTCGAGCAGGATCAGATCCGGGTGCGCATCGAGGCGCTCCAGGGCCTCGCGGGCCGACACCGCGACGTCGACCCGAAAGCCCCGGCTCCCGAGATTCGCGCGCACGGCGCGCACGATGGCGGGCTCGTCGTCGACCACGAGGATGCGAGCGCCCGATCCCTGCTTCATCGCGGCGTCGCGGCGGCCGGCGTCGCCTCCCGGTCGAGGGGCAGGGTGAAGGCGAACAGCGCTCCGCCCTCCGGGCGATTTCGCACCGCGATGCGACCGCCGTGCGCCTCCACAAGTCCGCGTGCAACGGCGAGGCCCAGTCCCGAGCCCCGAGCGCCCTCCCGGCCCGCGCCACGCAGGAAGGGCTTGAAGAGCCGATCCATCGCGTCGATCCCGATGCCCGGTCCATCGTCGGCGACCTCGACGACGGCCTCATCACCTTCCACTCGCGCCGCGACCACGATCGCGCTGCCGGGCGGCGTGTGTCCTGCCGCGTTCTCGATGAGATTCGAGAGGACCTGGTCGATCTCGACGTAGTCCAGCGGCACGGGCGGGAGATCGTCCGGAACGCGGACCTCGAGCCGATGGCCCTGCGTCAGCGGACGCAGGCGCCCGACCACGTCATCGATCAACGCCTCCAGGTCGTACCAGCCACGTGCGGGCCGGAGGGTGCCCGACTCCACCCGCGAGAGGTCGAGCAGGTTGCCGACGATGCGGCTGAGCCGGCGAGCTTCGTGCTCGATGTCAGCGAGAAAGGTCTCGCGCTCGGCGTCCGTCCAGCGCACCTCGGTCTGACGGAGGCTTCCCGCTGAAGCGACGATGGTGGCGAGCGGAGTGCGAAGGTCGTGCGAGACCGCGCTCAGGAGCGCGCTCTTCAGCGTGTCGGCGCGGCGGAGGATCTCGGCATCGGTGGCGCGCTGACGCAGACGCGCCCGTTCGATCGCGCTCGCCACCTGTGCCGCGACGGCGCGCAGGATGCGGTCGTCGGCCGCACTCGGGCGGCGTTCGCCGTGCATCGCGAGCGCGCCAACGCGGCGCCCCTCCGAGCTCAGCGGCACCGCGTGGACGCGCTCGTCCCGCTGGTGCGTCCCGACGCCGCGCGGGTCCATGACGCGGATCCATCGCGCGGATGCGCGCGCCTCTGGCTGCACCGATGTGATCCAGGCCGCGAGCGACCCGACCGCCGCGCCCGAGAGCGCAGCGGCGTCCCCTGCGACGATCCTCCGCGACAGCCCTTCGCCATCGAGCTCCACGACCACGGCGGTCGCCGCGAGGGCACCGCGGAGGCGCGCTGTCACGGCGCGGAGAGCCGAATCAAGGTCGGGGTCGCCGAGCATCCGCGCGACGTCGAACATCAGCATGGCCTCACGCGCGCGGGCCGCGGTCTCACCGGCGCGAGTGCGCTGGTCCGCCGCGAGCTGGCCCGTGATGAGCGCCGTGAAGATGAACAGGGCGAGCGCGAACCACTCGTTGCGGTCGCCGATCGTGAGCGTGTGGATGGGCTCCAGGAAGAACCAGTTGAAGGACAGGAACGACGCGATGGAGGCGAGGATCGCGGGACCGCGGCCTGCCAGCGTCGCGGCTCCGAGGATGGCGATGAGATACAGCATCGGGACGTTCGCTATCTCCGTGCTGGCCTCGATCGCGCCGATGACCGCGGTGACGACGGCGACAGCCGCCAGCGCGGCCACATAGCCGCGCGTGGACGCGATGCGCTGCATGTGGTCGAGCATACGTCCGCCGCGCGCCTACTTCGCGAGCGCGGCCTCCGCGACGCCCGGCATCGCAAGACCGGCGGCGACGCTCGTGAACGCCGCGGCGTCACGCACGCGCGCACCCGGGAACCGCCGCGCGAGCAGCGCGCGGAACGCCGGGATCGCGCTCGATCCGCCGGTCGTCACGACCTCCGCGATGTCGGCGGAGCTCACCGTCGCGCGGACGAGCACATCGGTGATGAGTGCGTCCGCGTCGGTGAGCAGGCTGGCGATGAGGCGTTCGAAGCGGCCGCGCGTGACGCGTGCGTCGACGTCGATCGCGGCGTGGTGATAGGAGAGGATCGCCGCGGGCGCGGCGGAGAGCGCGCACTTGATGCCGTCCGCGTTCATGAAGATCTCATATCCGAGCTGCAGCTCGATCGCGCTGCGCAGTGCCGCCAGCTCGCGCTTCGGAGCTCCTTGACGGACGAGATCATCCAGCGCCTCCAGCAGCGGCTTCTCGTTCAGCGCCGATAGCGCGTGCCAGTCGTGCAGCGCGTTCACGATGAACGCGGGCAGCCGCAGCCGTTTGGGACCCCAGCTCGCGCGCGAGCCGAGCTGCGGCGCGATGACGTCGTCGATCAGACGCTCGGTGCAGCGATCGCCGCCGATGTTGCGGCCGGCTGTGGCGAGGACCTCCAGGATGCCGCGCTCGCGACGCACGATCGCCAGGTCGAGCGTGCCGCCGCCGAAGTCGAATACGAGCGTCAGACCCGCACTGACTTCGGCCGCGTGCGCGGCGCCGACCGGCTCGAAGGCGAACCGCACCTCCGTGAAGCCGGCGAGCCCCGCCGCTCGACGCATCCGCGACACCGCGCGCGCCTCCGCCGCCGCGCCGCCGGCGTACTCGACCGGGCGGCCGATGGTGATCTCCGTCGGCAGCTCGCCGGCGAGCTCCCCGACCCGCTGCCGCACGTGCGCGAGGACGATCGCGATGAGGTCCTCGAGTCCGCGCGCTTCGCCGAAGACGCTCGTCTGCACCTCGAACGAGTCGCCCAGGAAGGTCTTCAGAGCCTGGAACAGCCGGCCCGGTGACGACGTGTCGGCGTAGATCTGCGCCTCGACGGTCTTCTGCCGCGGGTTCGAGGACTCCATGCGGACGCCCAGCGGTCTGAACTCGCGCTTGACCGGGCCACGCTGGCGGTTGTCGTCGAGATAGGCGTCGATCGCGGGCCGGCCCACGAGGCTCGAGCCGTCGCGCCGGACGTACAGGACCGTGGGCATCGCCGCACCCGCGATCGGATCGATCGGCAGCACGGTCGATCGCTCGCCATCCCAGACGGCGAGCGACGTGTTCGAGGTGCCGAAGTCGAGACCGAAACGCATGGGCGGGGGATTGTCGCACCCATCGACCGCCCCTCCCTCCAGCTCTGGCAGGAACCTTGACAACGGCATTGGTAACTTTTATACACATGACATGGCAGGTGGTCACCGACCCGTCTACGTCATCTCCATCGCGGCTGGTCTCGCGGGCTGCCACCCGCGCACGCTGCGGATCTATGAGGAGGAAGGCCTGCTCGAGCCGGTGAGGACCGAGACCAACATCCGCCTTTACTCTGACGACGACCTGCGGCGTGTACGGGTGATCAGGTACCTCACACAGGTTCGCGGCGTGAACCTCGCCGGCGTCAAGCTACTCCTTCACATGCGCGACGCCAGCGACCTGATGGAGGACCTGATGCGCGAGCTCGCGGAGCTCGGCGCGGAGGACGATGACGCTGACGGCGCGGCGGATACCGCCGAAATGAGATCGAAGCGCGGCCCCGACGAAGGCACGCGCTTCTAACCGCCTAAAGAAACCGAGGAACAAGAAATGACGGACGAAACGAAGACGACCACACCGGAGGGCGCGTACCCGAGCGATCTGCCCGTGGTGCCGCTGCGGGAGGCGGTCGTTTTCCCCAAGCTGGTCGTGCCCCTCGGTGTCGGCCGCGAGAAGTCAGTCGCCGCGATCAACGCCGCGATGGCCGAGGAGCGGCACCTCATCGTGCTCGTCGCCCAGCGCGACGCCGAGATCGACGACGTCCAGCCCGAGCAGATCTACAACGTCGGCACGGTCGCCGAGATCGTGCGCCTGCTCCGGATCCCGGACGGCAGCGCGCAGATCATCGTGCAGGGAGCGCAGCGCGTGAAGATCACCGGGTACCAGCCCGAGTCGCGCTTCTTCCGCGTCACGTTCGAGCCGATCGTCGAGGAGCTCGGTGACCCGGTCGAGCGCGAGGCACAGCTGCGTAACGTGAAGGCGCTCTTCGAGCGCTATGTCGACAACGGCGGATCGATCCTGCCCGAGCTCGCCATGACCGCGAAGAACACCGACGACCCGGCGCATTTCTCGGATCTGGTCGCGTCGAGCCCGGACCTCACGCTGGAGCAGCGCCAGCAGCTCCTCGAGACGCGCAGCGTCATCGAGCGGCTGCGCTTCCTCGGAGTCTTCCTCGCGAAGCAGAACGAGATCCTCGAGCTGAAGCAGAAGATCCAGAGCGAGGTCCAGCAGACGCTCGACAAGACGCAGCGCGAGTACATCCTGCGCGAGCAGATGAAGGCGATCCAGAAGGAGCTCGGCGACGACGACCAGGGCTCCGAGATGCGCGAGCTGCGCGAGAAGATCGAACAGGCCGGCATGCCCGATCCCGTGAAGGAGAAGGCGCTCAAGGAGCTCGGCCGTCTCGAGAAGATCCCGCAGGCCTCGCCCGAGACCGGCGTGATCCGCACCTACGTCGATTGGCTCGTATCGCTGCCGTGGAAAGTCTCCGCGAGCGACGACTGGGACATCGCCGAGGCCGCGAAGATCCTCGACGAGGATCACTACGGCCTACCGAAGGTGAAGGACCGGATCATCGAGTACATGGCGGTGCGCAAGCTCTCGCAGAACCTGCGCGCGCCGATCCTGTGCTTCGTCGGCCCGCCCGGCGTCGGCAAGACGAGCCTTGGCAAGTCGATCGCGCGCGCGATGGGCCGCAAGTTCATCCGCATGTCGCTCGGCGGCATCCGCGACGAGGCCGAGATCCGCGGCCACCGGCGCACCTACGTGGGCGCTCTCCCCGGCCGGATCCTTCAGAACATGAAGACCGCCGCGGAAGTGAACCCCGTGTTCATGCTCGACGAGATCGACAAGGTCGGCGCGGACTTCCGCGGCGACCCGAGCTCGGCGCTGCTCGAGGTGCTCGACCCGGAGCAGAACAACACGTTCTCAGACCACTACCTCGAGGTGCCGTACGATCTTTCGAAGGTCATCTTCATCACGACGGCGAACGTCGAGGACACGATCATCGCGCCGCTCCGCGACCGAATGGAGATCATTCGCCTGCCCGGCTACACCGAGGAGGAGAAGCTCCACATCGCGAAGGGTTACCTCGTTCCGCGTCAGCTGAAGCAGCACGGACTGATGCCCGCCGATCGGCCGAAGGACGCGGCGGAGACGATCGACGCTGAAGCGGCGACCGAACCGAGGCCGAACGCCGAGGAAGTGACGGGCGAGACGCGCCTCGTCATCGGCGACGAAGTGCTCCGCGAGCTCGTACGCCGGTACACGCGCGAAGCTGGCGTCCGCAACCTCGAGCGAGAGATCGGAACCATCTGCCGCAAGGTCGCGCGAGCGATCGCTGAGGGCAAGACGGACAAGGTCGAGGTCACCCTCGAGCTCGTGGCCGAGTACCTCGGGCCACAGCGGTTCGACTATGGCCTCGCTGAAGAAGAGGACCAGGTCGGCGCCGCCACCGGAGTCTCGGTCTCCGAGGCCGGTGGTGACGTGCTCACCGTCGAGGCGACGGTCATCGATGGCAAGGACGAGGACTTCACGCTGACCGGCCAGATCGGCAAGGTGATGGAGGAGTCGGCGCGCGCTGCGCTGTCGTACGTGCGAGCCCACGAGCGCGACTTCGGGATCCCCAAGGGATTCTTCGAGGATCACGCGATGCACATCCACGTCCCGGCGGGCGCCATCCCCAAGGACGGTCCGTCCGCCGGCGTGACGATGGCGACCGCCATCGTGTCGGCCCTCTCGGGGCGGCGTGTCCGACGCGACGTCGCGATGACCGGCGAGATCACGCTCCGCGGTCGCGTCCTGCCGATCGGCGGCGTGAAGGAGAAGCTGCTCGCGGCGCACCGCGCCGGGATCAAGACCTTCATCCTCCCCGAGAAGAACAAGAAGGACCTGATCGACATCCCGCAGGAAGTGCTCGACACGGTGGAGATCAAGACGGTCGAGTACATCGACCAGGTCCTGAAGATCGCCCTCCAGGGGGGCCAGCCGACCGTGAGTCCCGCCCAGATCGAGGCGGCCACGCACACCGGCGTCGTCCCGCCGGCCGCGCACTAGCGAAGGGGGTTGCAGGCGGTTCTCCCCCTGCGATAAACGGCTATGCCGGTCGAATACAAGGACTACTACAAGACACTCGGCGTCTCGAAGGCATCGAGCGCCGAGGAGATCAAGAAGGCCTACCGCAAGCTCGCACGTCAGTACCACCCGGACGTCAACAAGAAGCCGGAGGCGGAGAGGCGTTTCAAGGAGATCAACGAGGCCAACGAGGTCCTCTCCGATCCCGAGAAGCGCAAGCGCTACGACACCGTCGGACCCGAGTGGGCGCGCTTTCAGAACGGCGGCGGACAGCAGCACGGCGGCGGACAGCAGCCGGGGTTCCAGTGGGTCTACACCGGCCAGCCCGGCGCGGACCCGTTCAACGGCGAAGCCGGTGGGTTCTCGGACTTCTTCCGCACGCTGTTCGGTGAGGGGGCCGCGGACTTCGACAGCGGACCGCTGTTCGGTCGTCCGAGCACTCGCCGGCGCCGGTCGGTCGCCGGCGCGGACGTCGAGAGCGAGGTCGAGATCACGCTCGCCGAGGCGTACAAGGGCACCGAACGGTCGGTCGAGATGCGCCTCCCCGACGGGACGACGCGTCGGCTCAGCGTGAAGATCCCGGCGGGTGTCCGCGACGGGCAGCGCATCCGACTCGCGGGGCAGGGAGCGCCGGGTGGCGGCGGCGGGCCGTCGGGCGACCTCTTCCTGCGCGTGCGCGTGCGCCCTCATCCGGTGTTCCAGCGCGACGGCGACGATCTGCGAATGGAGCTCCCGGTCGCGTTGCACGAGGCGCTGCTGGGTGCGGAGGTGACGGTGCCGACCCTCAAGGGTCGCGTGTCGCTCCGCATCCCGCCTGAGACGCAGAATGGCCGCACCATCCGGCTCGCGGGGCAGGGGATGCCGCGCGCGACCGGCGGTCATGGCGATCTCTACGTGACCGTCAAGGTGGTGCTGCCGACGAAGCTGAGCGAGAAAGAGCGTGAGCTCGCGCAGGAGCTCGCGGCGTCCCGCGCCGGTGAGGATCCCCGCACGGGGATGCTGTGAGAGGAGGACAGTCATGATCGATCCCAACAAGCTCACCGAGAAATCACAGGAAGCCATCGTCAGCGCGCAGCAGCGCGCCCGCGACAACGGGCACAGCCAGATCGACGTCGAGCATCTCGCCGCCGCGCTGCTCGAGCAGCAGGGCGGCGTCGTCCCGAGCGTCTTCACCGCGCTCGGCGTGCAGCCCGCGCAGCTCGGCGGCGCGCTGAACACCGAGCTCGAGCGACAGCCGAAAGTCTCCGGGAACGTTCAGGTCGGCGCGTCGGCGCGTCTGGGTCGCGTGCTCCAGAGCGCGCAGAAGGAAGCGGAGGCGCTCGGCGACGAGTACGTCTCCACCGAGCACCTGCTGCTCGCGATGACCGCGGACAACGGCTACACCGGTCAGGCGCTGAAGCGCCTGGGGGTCACGCACGAGCGCGTGCTGAACGCGCTGAAAGAGGTGCGCGGCAACCAGCGCGTGACCGACGCGAACCCGGAGGGCAAGTACCAGTCGCTCGAGAAGTACGGCCGCGACCTCACCGAGCTCGCGCGCAAGGGCAAGATCGACCCGGTGATCGGCCGCGACGAGGAGATCCGGCGCGTGATCCAGGTCCTGTCGCGCCGCACGAAGAACAACCCCGTGCTCATCGGCGAGCCGGGGGTGGGCAAGACGGCGATCGTCGAGGGCCTCGCGCAGCGCATCGTGCGCGGGGACGTGCCCGAGGGTCTCAAGGAGAAGCGCATCTTCGAGCTGAACATCGGCTCCCTGCTCGCGGGCGCGAAGTACCGCGGCGAGTTCGAGGAGCGGCTCAAAGCCGTCCTGAAGGAGATCTCCGCGAGCGAGGGGCAGATCGTCCTGTTCATCGACGAGCTGCACACGGTCGTCGGCGCGGGTGCGGCAGAGGGCGCGGTCGACGCCGCGAACATGCTGAAGCCGATGCTGGCGCGCGGCGAGCTGCACACCATCGGCGCGACGACGCTCGACGAGTACCGCAAGCACATCGAGAAGGACGCGGCCCTCGAGCGGCGCTTCCAGCCGGTCTACGTCGGCGAGCCGTCGATCCCGGACACGATCTCGATCCTGCGTGGCCTGCGGGAGCGTTACGAGGTGCACCACGGCGTTCGCATCCAGGACTCCGCGCTCGTCGCGGCCGCGACG
>DATKCP010000197.1:0-6506 GCA_035513115.1 Candidatus Limnocylindria bacterium
CTTGAGCATCTTCTGCGCGAGGTTGCTGGTCATGATGATGATCGTGTTGCGGAAGTCGACGGTGCGTCCCTTGGCGTCCGCCAGACGGCCTTCGTCGAAGATCTGCAGCAGAATGTTGAAGACCTCAGGGTGCGCCTTCTCAATCTCATCGAGGAGGATCACGCAGTACGACTTGCGGCGCACGGTCTCCGTGAGCTGTCCGCCCTCCTCGTATCCGACGTAGCCGGGCGGCGATCCGACCAGGCGCGACACGTTGTGCCGCTCCATGTAATCGGACATATCGATCTTCACGACGTTCTCTTCGCTGCCGAACATGAACTCCGCGAGCTGCTTGGCGAGGTGCGTCTTCCCCGTACCGGTCGGCCCGACGAAGAAGAACACGCCGATCGGCCGGCGCGGGTCCTTGAGACCGGCGCGCGCTCGGCGCACGGCGCGGGACACCATCGTGACCGCCGGCGCCTGGCCGATGACCTTTGAGTGCAGCACTTCCTCCATGCGGAGCAGCTTCTGCGTCTCCTCCTCCGCCAGGCGGCGCACCGGGATGCCGGTCCACATCGAGACGACCTCGGCGATGTCCTCGTCGGTCACCTCGGGCCGCTTCTGCGACTGCGCGAGCAGCCAGTCGGCCTTCGCCTGCTGCAGCTTGTCCTGCTGCGCGCGCTCCTTCTGGCGGAGCGTCGAGGCGAGCTCGTACTGCTGAGCCTCCATCGCCTGATCCTTGTCGGTGACGAGCTTGTCGAGCTCCTTCTGCGCGTCCTTCACATCGGTGGGAAGGGTCGAGTAGCGCAGCCGTACGCGGCTGGCGGCTTCGTCCATCAGGTCGATGGCCTTGTCGGGCAGGAAGCGGTCGGTGATGTAGCGCGCCGAGAGCTCGGCCGACGCCTTCACCGCTTCGTCGGTGATCGCGACCTTGTGATGGTCCTCGTAGCGGGAGCGGATCCCCATCAGGATCGCCACGGTCTCCTCGATCGTCGGCTCGCCGACCATGACCGGCTGGAAGCGGCGCTCGAGCGCGGCGTCGCGCTCGATGTACTTGCGGAACTCGTCGAGCGTCGTCGCGCCGATGCACTGCAGCTCACCGCGCGCGAGCGACGGCTTGAGGATGTTCGCGGCGTCGACCGCGCCCTCCGCGGCGCCGGCGCCTACGAGCGTGTGCAGCTCGTCGATGAACAGGATGACGTCGTGCGCGTGACGGAGCTCCTCGATGATCTTCTTGAGGCGCTCCTCGAACTCGCCGCGGTATTTCGTCCCGGCGACGAGCGAGCCGATGTCGAGCGTGAGCACGCGCTTGCCCTGGAGCGTCTCGGGCACGTCGCCCTTGACGATGCGGTGGGCCAGCCCCTCCGCGATCGCGGTCTTGCCGACGCCCGGCTCGCCGATGAGCGCGGGATTGTTCTTCGTCCGGCGGCTCAGGATCTGGATGACGCGCTCGATCTCCTTCTCGCGGCCGATGACGGGATCGAGCTGCTGCGCCTTGGCCATCGCCGTCAGGTTCACGCCGAGCTGGTCCAGCGTTGGCGTCTTCGACTGGCTGGCCTTCCCGCCGGCGGTGGCCGTCTCGGCCGTCGCGGGATGCTGCTGCCCGAGCGTCGCGATGACCTGGTGGCGGACCTTCTCGAGGGACACACCGAGCGATTCGAGGACGCCCGAGGCGATGCCCTCGCCCTCCCGCACCAGACCAAGAAGCAGGTGCTCGGTGCCGACATGACTGTGGCCGAGCTTGCGGGCCTCGTCGATCGCCAGCTCGATGACCTTCTTCGTGCGTGGCGAAAGGGTGATCTCGCTGGGCGACGTCGTGGAGTCGCCACGGCCGATGATGAATTCGACGGCGGTCCGCACCTTCGAGAGCTCGACGCCGAGCGAGTCCAGGACGCGGGCGGCGACGCCTTCGCCCTCACGAACGAGCCCGAGCAGGAGGTGCTCCGTTCCGATGTAGTTGTGGTTGAAACGGATCGCCTCGTCCTGGGCAAGCGCCAGCACTCTCTTCGCGCGGTCGTTGAAGCGGTCGAACGGACCCATCTAAAGCTCTTCTAGACCGTATAGCGGTGTAAGCGTCATTGGGTTCCGATTATACGTTCGGCGCCCGCGGTGTCCGTCTTGCGAACAGCGTTTCATGTGCGTTCAGCGAAGCGAGCAGACAGGGACAGCCTCCGCCGCTCCCGGTCGATCGCCACGATCCGCACCGCGAGCACCTCGCCGACCCGGATGGCCTCGGTCGCGGCGACCCGCTCCCTGGCGAGCTCGCTCACGTGGATCAGTCCCTCTACACCCTTGGCGATGCGCGCGAACGCGCCGTACGGCATCACGCGCGTGACGGTCGCCTCCACCGTCTGACCCGCCTCGAGCCCGTTCACATAGCGCTCCCACGGATCCGCGCCCACGCGCTTGATCGACAGCGAGATGCGCTGCCGGTCGCGGTCGATCGCGACGACGACGACCGGTACGGCAGCACCCAACCGGTACAGCGACGTCGGATTGACGCCATTGTCCCAGGTGATCTCCGACCGGTGGACCAGGCCGTCCACGACTCCGACGTCCACGAACACACCGTACGACGTCACGCCGACGACCGTACCGTTGAGGAGGTCGCCTTCGGACAGCTGTGCGGTCCCGCGCGCCTTGCGGTCGCGCCGCAGCTGCTGCGTCGCGGACTTCTCAGACAGGATGAGGCGATCGCGCCTCGGGTCCGCCTCGAGCACGCGCACCCGCAAACGCTTCCCCACCAGCGCCCTCACCGCCTCGGGTACGCCCGCCCCGCGCGTGTCGAGCGCACCGATCGATACGAGCTGCGAGAGAGGCACGAAACCGCGCAGGCCGACGTCCACGACCACGCCGCCGCGGTTCGCCTCGAGCACCGGAGCGTCGATGACGCTCCCGCTTCTCTGCATCTCCTCCAGCTGCGCCCACTGCCTTCCGTCGCGGGCGCGGCGGAGCGAGAGGACGACGCGGCCTTCAGGATCCTCGGGCTGGGTGACGACGGCGATGACGCGATCGCCGACCTTCAGCTGCTCCGAGTCGGCCTCGCGCAGCGGGATCACGCCCGCGGGTCGATCCCCGAGATCCACGGTCGCTTCGTCTCCCGCGACGGCGGCGACGGTCCCGTCCACGGTCTCACCCACGCGCAGTGGTCGCAGCGAGCCCTGGGAAGTCTCGGCGGCGAGCAGCTCCTCCATCGTCACGGGGTCGATGGACATGCTCGGCGAGCGGGCAAGGGTCGTGCCATACAATCCCGCAAACCGCGGCGAGGAGGCCCACCCGTCAACTCGACGGCGCGCTGGCCCCAACGTCTCGAGCACTTGGCCTGGCTGCTCCGGGCGGAGGCGGTCGCTGTGGTCGTCGCCACGGCTGACCCGCCCTCCACAGTCTTTGCACATCGCATCGATGCCGCGAACTGGCACGCCATCCTCGGTGAGGATGCGTTCGCCCGCGCCGCCGGTGGCGCCTTCGCGGTGTCGGTGCCATCCGGACGGTGGGGCGAAGAGGCCGCGTTTGCCGTTGTTGCGCCCATCGAGACCTGGAACGGTCCGGCGGTGCTCTGCGCGCTGCGGCGGGAGATGCCGTTCGACGCGCTCGATGTCGTCGCGGCGACCTCCGCGGCGCAGCTGCTCGCGCTCATGGCCGCCGACGGCCGCGACCTGGCCGGAGCGCAGCGCCGCGCCGCCGAGCTGGACGAGCGCCTGAACGTGCTCGGCGGGATCGGGGAGGGGCTGGTGGACGCCCGCGACGCCAGCGCCATGCTGGCGCGCGCCGCGGCGGAGGTGGCGCGCCGCATGGGGGCCGGCGCCAGCTCGATCATGCTGGTGGAAGGCGACGAGCTGCGCCTGCGGGCCTCCGTCGGGCTCCCGACGGACGTCCGCCTGGGTCGCGGTCAGCGTCTGAGCGAGGGCATCGCCGGCTGGGTCGCGACGAGTGGCGAGAAGGTCGTGCTCAGCGGACGCGTCACCGACGAGCGCTTTCGCGGCGTCGATCCGGATGCCCGCGAGTCCATCTCGGTACCACTGCGAGTCGGCGACGACGTCCTCGGGGTGCTGAGCGTGAAGCGCCCGCAGGAGGCCGAGGGCTTCGCCGGACGCCAGACCCTCCTCGACGGCATCGCCGCCGACCTGTCACGGGCCCTTCACGCGACGAACGTCATCTCGGCGCTGCAGCGGCAGCGCGAGCACGCCGAAGGCTTCGCCGACGTTGCGCTGGCGGTCGCGGCTGGCGACGCGCACGGCGCGGCGCGGGCGGCGGCGCAGTCGTTCGGCCATCATGCCGTGGCGCTGCGGGATCCGTCTGGCAGGGTGCTCGCGGTCTACACCGGCAGCGATGACCCCGAGTGCCGGGCCGCCGCGCTTTCAGCGAGTGGATCGGTCGAAGGCGCCGATGTCTCCGGTGCCACAGGTGTCGGCTTCGCCCGCCACGATCCGCCGTACGAGCCCGATGAGGCCGCGCTCGCGCAGCGCGCCGCCCACACCCTGGCGCTCCTCGGACGCGCCGATACCAAACGCGATCACGGAAGGGTCCTGCGCGTGCTCGCGGTCGAAGACCATCCGGTCATGCAGCTCGGCGTTCGAGCGCTGCTCGAGCGCGAGGGTTTTGAGGTCGTCGGGCTGACGTCCACCTGCAGCGAAGCGATCGGTCTCCTCGCCGACGCGCAGCCCGACGTTGTCCTCTGCGACCTCCACCTGCCGGACGCTGCCGGGGCCGAGGCTGTCGCGCGGCTGCGCCATGAGGCGCCCGCACTGCCGATCGTCGCCTTCAGCATCGACCGCAGCCCGGAGCTGATCCGGGCCGTGATCCGCGCCGGAGGCAACGGCTATGTGTCCAAGGACACGTCGGCCAGCCGGGTCGTCGCGGCCCTTCACGCGGCGGTCGAGGGCCTCGTCGCGCTCGGACGCGAGGCTGCGACATCGATCGCCAAAGAGGAGGCGGGCGAAACGCCGCACACCGAGCCGAGGGACGCTGAGCGCGCGAACAGGATCGGTGCGGCAGCGGTGCCGAATGGGGCCACCCCAAATGGACCGGGCGAGAACAGCGCCCCACACGACCCGCTCACGCCGCGCGAGCTCGAGCTTCTGCGGTACATGGCGGAGGGCTACACCAACAAGGAGGTCGCCCGCGCGATGGTCCTGGCGGAAGACACAGTGAAAAAGGGCGTGCAGATGCTGATCGCGAAGCTGGGTGCAGCGGATCGGACCCATGCGGTCGTACTAGCCCTAAGGAACCATCTAATCGAATAGGTTTTCTGGCCCCGAACGGGTATTCGGACTACGCGACTAGCGTTCCTATACCCGACCAAACCCGTTAAACATCGAGAACCCGAATGGGTATTCGAAATGTGCCTGAACGGGGATTAACCGCAGGCATGGGCCCACCTCAGAGTCACGCGGCTGGCGCGCTCCAGGGGCCGGCCCGGTATCGGGCCGTGGAGTGGGAACGCGGCTGCGACGGAGGGGGACTGGCGTGGACCTAGCCCAGTTGTGGGCGAGTTGTCGCGCGGGCGACGCGGGGTCGCGCGGAGCGCTCATCGAGCGCTACTCGGACCTCGCCATCGGCATTTCTCGCTGCATGCGCATTCCGCCGAGCTCGCTCGCCGACCGTGACGATGTGGCGTCGGCGGCGATGATCGGCCTGATCGCGGCGGTGGATCGCTTCGATCCGCGCCGCGGCGTCCCCTTCGAGGCGTATGCATCGCTGCGCATCCGCGGCGCGGTGGTCGACGAGCTCCGTCGTGTCGACGAGCGCGGCCGGGCCGACCGTCGCCCCGAGGGCGCCGAGCTCGCGGTGTCGCTCGACGTGCTCCTGGAGAGCGGGGCGCATCAGGGTCCGGTCGTCGACGACGGTTTCACCGAGCGCTACGAGAACGAGGATCTCAAGACACGTATTCACGACGCGTTGGGGAGGCTACCGGCTCGCCAGCGTGAGGTCATCGCCCGCTACTACGGCGACGAGCTCACGCTGCGCGAGGCGGGGGCGAAGATGGGCGTCAGCGAGGCGCGTGCGTGCCAGCTGCACGGCCGCGCGATCCAGAACCTCCGGCGCGAGCTCTCCGTGCAGCTCACCGCCGCGCCCGCTCGCGTCGCCCAGCCCATCGCGGCTTAACTCGCCGCCAGCGCGGCCGCGCGCTGCTTCGGAAGGAACACCTCGGCCCGGAGGCGCAGCCGACCGACGTCCGTCATCCACACCGCGAGACCGAGTGGCGCGAGTAGCTCGCGCACGCGTCGGCGGTCAGTTCCCGCGAACAGCGGAGCGAGGTCGTCGAACACTGGGTGCGCGATCGTGCGGAACTCGAGGCGGTCTCCGGTCAGCAGTGGCGTGTGCGCCGCGAACGCTCCGAGTCGCTCGTACTTCCACCACACGTACTCGGCACGATCGCGGTGGTGCGCGATCCGGAGTCGCCGCTCTCCCGCAGCGCCTTCAAGGCGGCCGTCGCCGAGCAGCGAGCCGAGGATGACCTGGACCTGCACGGGATCCGGCACCACGCGCCGGAGCACGCTCTGCGGATGCTCCCCCACAGCACTTAC
>DATKCP010000198.1:0-4073 GCA_035513115.1 Candidatus Limnocylindria bacterium
CGGCCCTATTCGTTCTGCGGGATCGACCGCCGCGCCGGCGAGATCGAGCTGATCGTGAAGCCGCTCGGCAGCGGCGGCGCGTGGATCGCGGAACGGCGTGTGGGCGACGCGCTCGATCTCCTGGGGCCGCTGGGTACCTCCTTCGTCGTGCGACGCGACACGCGAAACCTGCTCCTCGTCGCGGGGGGCACGGGCATCGCACCCATGCGAGTGATCGCGGAGCAGGAGGCGCCACGCCGTAACGTGACGCTGGTGATGGGTGGCCGGTCGGTCGCGTACCTCTGGCCGTCCGATCGGTTACCGGCGGGGGTCGAGTACGTGACGACGACCGACGACGGCAGCTTCGGGACGCGTGGCCGCGTCACCGACGTGCTGCCGTCGCTTCTCGCGTGGGCCGATCAGCTCCTGGCCTGCGGGCCGTGGCCGATGCTCGCCGCGCTCGGTCGCCTGCGCGACGGCGCGGAGCGCGCCGCCGCGACGTTCCCGGGCCGGCGCACGCTTCTCGAGGCGCAGATCGCGGTCGAGCAGCACATGGGCTGCGCGATGGGTGTCTGCCGCGCGTGCGTGGTCGTCACGTCTGAGGGCAACGCGCGCGTCTGCCGCGAGGGTCCGGTGTTCGCGCTCGGCGATGTCCCATTCGAGGCCGGCGAGCCCGCGACCGTCGGAGTCCACTAGTGCCGTGGCGGCGGCCGAGGAAGCAGGTCGAGCGGCCGATCGATGTCCGCCGCTCGCTCGAGGAGTCTCTCGAGACCGCCGCGGAGGGCGAGGAGGAAGAGGATCTCGTCGAGCTGGTGGATCTCGATGGCGCATCCAGCACGGAGGCCGCGACGGGTGATGCTGACGCCGAGCGGACGCCCACCGAGATCGCCGACAAGCTGCGCCAGAGCCTCGCGGGCGCCGTGATCACCGACGTGCGCGCCGTCCCGCACGCGCCCCCGGAGACGTTGCCGGAGCACGGGGTCGATCTCTCGGTCGAGGCCGCGCGCGGCCTGTGGCTCAAGAACCCCGTGCTCACCGCGTCGGGGACGTTCGGACAGGGCATCGAGTACGCGGAGCTCATCGACGTCGCGCGGCTGGGCGCGATCGTGAACAAGGGCACCACGCCTCACGCTCGTCCGGGCAATCCGCAGTACCGCATCGCCGAGACCCCGGCGGGCATCCTCAATTCGATCGGCCTCGAGAACCCCGGCGCGGAGGAGGTCGCGCGAAAATACGGCAAGCTGTGGGCGAAGCTCGGCGTGCCCGTGATCGTCAACGTCGCGGGGTACAGCGTCGAGGATTACGTCTTCGTCGTCGACGTCCTGGACGGCACGCCGGGAGTGATCGCCTTCGAGCTCAACGTCTCGTGCCCGAACGTCGAGGGCGGGATGCTGTTCGGTTCGGATCCGCGGCTCGCCGCGGAGGTGACGCGGGCGGTGAAGGACGCGACCGACAAGCCCGTCATCGTGAAGCTCACGCCGAATGCGCCGAACGATGTGGTGGCCGTCGCTCGCGCGTGCGAGGAGGCGGGAGCGGACGGGCTCACGACGATCAACACCGTCCTTGGCATGCGGATCGATGTCGCGAAGAAGCGGCCCATGCTCGGCACCGGCAGCGGCGGCCTCTCCGGGCCGGCGATCCGTCCCATCGCGGTGCACCTCACCTATCAAGCCGCCCAGGCCGTCTCGATCCCGATCATCGGCGCCGGCGGTGTGACGAACGCGAGCGACGCGCTCGAGTTCCTCATGGCCGGCGCCTCGGCGGTCCAGGTCGGTACCGCGACGTTCGCCGACCCGACCGCGCCGCTGAGGGTGATCGAGGGACTGGCCGAATACGTCCGCACGCAGGGCCTCGCGTCGATCCGGGACGTTGTCGGCGTCGCGCTGCCGCGCGCCGAATGAGCAAGCCGCCCGACCCTTTCGCCTTCGGGCCGCTCGCGCTCCTCGAGAAAAACTCGCGCGAACGTCTGAAGAAGCTCGCCTCGAAGCGCCAGCTCGACGTTGGCGAGATGCTCATCGAGGAGCGTCATCCCCTCGATGAGGCATACGTGATCGTGGACGGAACGATGCGTGTGGTCGGCACGATGGAGCTGCGCACGCTCGCCATCGTGAGCGCCCCCTCGCTCGTCGGCGAGCTCGTGTTCTTCAACGAGCAGGAGATGGCGGCTTCGATCGTGGCCGACACGCCGTGCACCGCCTATGTTCTGCCCGGCAAGGAGCTGCGGCGCCTCATGGACGAGCAGCCCATCTTCGCCGTAGCGATGCGCGAGCGGACCGACATGTGGCTCGCGGATGTCTTCCTCAAGCGACAGAGTCCCCTCCGCGATCTTCCCTCGGACATCGTGGCGTCGCTCGCATCACAGTTGCGGCCGCGGATGCTCGCGAAAGACCAGCTGGTCACGGGGAGCGATGACGACTGGTATCTCGTACGGCGCGGCGCGCTCGAGCCGGTCGACGGAGGCGAGCGGACCGAGCCGGGAGACTTCATGCAGCGGCAGCGCGGGATCGGCTATGCCGCGGTCGGCGAAACGTGGCTGTATGAGCTGCGCCTGCAGGACGTCGCGCGCGAGATCGTGCAATACCAGTCGCGTCTCCGCGAGATCACGGACACGCTCGACGATCGAACGCGCGTGAAACTCAGCCCGAACCTTGTGATCGTCAACGACTCTCGTCTTGGCGGTGCGCTCGTGCGTGACCGCCACAACCGCGCCGTGGTGTCCCAGCGCGTCGCCGCGCTCATTCCGGCCATCGATGGCCACAACGATGTGACGCGGCTCACCGAGCTCACGGGGCTCGCGCGCGGACCGGTGATCGAAGCGCTGGCGGTGCTCATCGCGTCGGGGCTCGCGAACGACGAGTCGCGCTGGCCCGACTTTCGCCCCGACTAGACTCGGGCGCGTGCAGACGAGTGCCGCACATCCTTCGGTGACCTCCGAAGAGTGGCGCGCGTCCATCGTGAGCCGCATGCGCGCAGTGCATGCGCTCTGGCAGCTGGGTGTGGCCGATCTGACGCTCGCCCAGGTGAACCACTTCGAGCGAGCAGGAGTGCTCCCGCTCTCGTTCACGCTCACGCACCTCGTCGTCGGCGAGGATCGCAACGCGGCGAGGTATCTGGGCGCCGGCGCACTTCTGTGGGACGAGCAGGGCTGGTCCGAGCGCGTGGGTCTGGTCGGCGATCCGCCGATGCGCGGCACGCCGATGGCCGACGCCGAGCGGATCCGGCTCGGCGACGTCGATGCCTGGCGCATCTATCAGACCGCGGTGTTCGCGCGGACCGAGAGCGCGCTCGCCACGCTGCCCCTCGGCCGCCTCGCGGAGAAGGCGATGGACCGGCCACCGGCCGCCACGCTGAAGGGTTCGTTCCTCGGTCTCATCGTGCCCGAGGGCGATCCTCGGATCAGCGATGTATGCGAGGCGTACCTGTTCCAGCATGCGGTCCGCCATCTCGGTGAGCTCGAGCACGGCCGCGCGCTCGTCGGCCTCGGCGGTCTCTCTTAACGGTCCACCTGGACCTAGCGGCGTAGCACCAGCCCGATCTTTCCGAAGGTCTGGCGGGGCTCCGCGAACACCCTGACGTCGCCCTTCCCCTCGGCCACCGCGTCGGGCGTGTGGTTCTCGGCGGCGAACTCGACCTCGCCGAGCGCTGGAAAGTCGGCCAGGAGACGCGTTCCCATGACGTGCACCAGGTGCTGGATCGAGCGGCTGTCGAACTCGTTGAACGTCTGCTCGAGGGAGCGGCGCACGCGATCGCTCCCGACGCGGTTCCCATCCCGCTGCGGATCGTCGTAGCGCCAGTGCACGTCCATGCGGATCGTGAGCGGCCGGTCGCTGAGGTCCGGCAGGCTCGTGTACCGATCCCGCGCGAATGAGGCGAACGAGCTACCCGTCGTCTTGAGCAGGCGCATCCCCTCGATGCCACTTCGCGCCGCCGTCACGAGGATCGCGTCGTCGCGGCGCTCGAAGTCGGCCTGGGACATCGCTGCGTCGCCGCGGGTGAGCCGGAAGACGACGTCGCTCCCTTGCGCCGGGTCGAGCGGGATCTCGTGCGCGGTCGCGCGGATGCGCTCCATCTGCGGGTAGGTCTCCAGGAGGCGT
>DATKCP010000199.1:0-3109 GCA_035513115.1 Candidatus Limnocylindria bacterium
GAGCACCGCGAGTCCCGCGCGCCGCGCGACCGCCTTGGCTTCCGACTTCGACCCGAGCGTGGCCAGCACGTCGGCCGGCGGACCGACGAACGTCAGTCCCGCCTCCGTCACGGCGCGCGCGAAGGCCGGGTCCTCGGCGAGAAAGCCGTAGCCGGGGTGGATCAGGTCGGCGCCGGACTCACGCGCGGCGTCGAGGATCCGCGGGATCGAGAGGTACGAGTCGCGCGCCGGGGCCGGTCCGATGTGCACGGCCTTGTCGGCTTCGCGGACGTGCGGCGCCGCGGCGTCGGCATCGGAGTACACGGCCACGGTCGCGATGCCCATCCGCCTCGCGGTCCTGATGACGCGGCGCGCGATCTCCGCGCGGTTTGCTATGAGGAGCGTCGTCACGCGCGGAGTGTGCCTCAGTCCTCTGCAGGACCAGCATCATCGCGGCGTCGCCCTACCATACCGGCCGTAACCGTCACAACATCCCCGAAGACATTCGCCGCGCTCGACGTTCTGAGGGGACGTCATGCAGGTACTGTCCGGTGCTGTAGCCAGGTGAACGGGTAAAGCAGGTGAGGGGGTTGCCGTGAGATCGCGAGTGCTTGAAGTGGCGGTCCTCATCGTGGCACTCACGGTGTTCGTCCATGCGGATCGGGTAAGCGTTGCGGACGAGGGCAATGTTGAGCAGCGCATCGCGCAGTTCTGGCAGCGCGTCAACGCCATGAGCCCCGGCGACTACATCGGGTCAGCGGACCTCGGCCAGTGGGCTCTGAACCTCATCGAGCGCGACTCGCGAGCCAGACTGACGGTCGCCGACTTCCGAGCGTCCACCGCCGGGATGCAGGCCGCGCTGGATCGAGCGGGGCGGGCACCGATCCAGCTCGTGTACTTCGCGCGTGACAGCCTGCCGCCGGTCGGGGTCTCCGCGGCTCCGCCGTCCGGCAACACCTCAGCCGATCGCATCTCCGCACGCGTACGCGCGCTCTGGGACGCGCGCGCGCCAGGGGATGCAGGCAACTTCTTCCGTCCGCACACGGGCGGCACATCGCTGGCGAACGTGATCACGTCCGTCAGCGGCGACACGGCGACGGTCGTGATCGACGCCGGGACCTGGGAGTCACTGAGCTCGGCCGAGGGCGCGGGGCTCATCGACCAGCTCGTGTACCTGATCACGGAGGAGCCCGGCATCCGCCGCGCCGCGCTGCGCGAGCCGGGAAAGGACCACGCGGTGATCGGCAACGAGATCCTCAAGGACGCCCTCACCCGCGAGGACGTGAACGGCTACGAAGCGACGACCGACGGGCGCCTCGTCGCGGTGGACGAGGAAGTCCCGGCGACGGCGACGACCACTGTCTCCAATGACACGATCGCGCCCGCGCTGGGCCGCCTCGCCATCGAGCTGCGCGGTGCGCCGGCCCCCAGCGGCGGCTACTGGTCGCCGCGCTTCACCGCGGACCTGCGCCTCAACGACGATCCGGCGGTGCCCGGCAAGTGGATCCTCCAGATCACGCTGCCTAGCGTCACGGATGCAGCGGCGGGCTCAAGGCAGGAGGCCGAAGGCACGCCCATCCTCGAGGTCCGCACGGCCGCGCAACCGGATGGCGTCGCCTACTCGATCTCCCTCAGCGATGCACGGCCGTGGCGCGTATCGGTCGAGCCCGGGTCCGCCACTGGGACGATGCGCGTGCTGGTGGACATCGGCGGTCATCCGCAGGCGGTCGCGAACGGCACCGCGGTCTACTCGCCGCGTCCGGGAGCCACCGTTTCGCGCGACCTGAACGTCATCGGCGTCGCCCGTGCCTTCGAAGCGACGGGCAGCTGGCGCGTTCGTGACTCGAGCGGTCGCGAGGTCGCGAAGGGCATCTTTACTACGAGCGTTGGTACGAGCGCGGTCTGGGGCACGTTCGCCTTCCGTACGCAGCTGCCGGCGACCGTCAGCGGGAACGTGACCCTCGAGGTGTTCCAGGCGAGCGCGCGCGACGGTTCCGATGTGAACAAGGTCGAGATCCCGCTCCAGATCCAGTGACCGCGCGACTGCGGTGGGGGCCGACGGGCTAGCCGGAGCGACTGACATCACATACGGAAGACGCCGTAGCGGGGCGGGCGCTCGATAGGGGAGTGGCGCGCGGCCGCGATGCCGAGCGCCAGCACGTTGCGCGTGTCCAGCGGATCGATGATGCCGTCGTCCCACAGGCGCGCGGTCGAGTAGTAGGGCGAGCCCTGCGTCTCGTACTGGTCGCGGATCTGCTTCTGGAACGACTCGCGCTCGGCGTCGGTCTTGAACGTGCCGACCATGCTGAGGACGGTCGCGGCTTGCTCGCCGCCCATCACGCTGATGCGCGCGTTCGGCCACATCCACAGCTGCCGCGGCTGGTAGGCGCGGCCGGCCATGCCGTAGTTCCCGGCGCCGAAGCTCCCGCCGATGATCACCGTGAACTTGGGCACGGTCGCGCACGCGACGGCCATGACCATCTTGGCCCCGTCCTTCGCGATCCCGCCGGCCTCGTACTCCTTGCCGACCATGAAGCCGGCGATGTTCTGCAGGAAGACGAGCGGGATGCCGCGCTGTTCGCAGAGCTCGATGAAGTGCGTGGCCTTGAGGGCGCTCTCGCTGAAGAGGATCCCGTTGTTCGCGATGATGCCGACGCGGAACCCCATGATCCGGGCGAAGCCGCACACGACCGTCGTGCCGTAGAGCGCCTTGAACTCCTGGAACCGCGAGCCGTCCACGATGCGCGCGATGACCTCTTGGACGTCGTAGGGCTGGCGGACGTCGACCGGGACGAGCGCGTAGAGGTCGTTCGGGTCGAGCGCGGGCGGCTCGGGATCGGCGACGTCCTCGCCCCAGTAGGTCGGGCGGTCGAGCTGCGCGACCATCGCGCGCGTGGTGGCGAGCGCGTGCGCGTCGTCCACGGCGTAGTGGTCCGCGACGCCGCTGACGCGCGCGTGCACGTCCGCGCCGCCCAGCTCCTCGGCCGTGACCTCTTCGCCGGTAGCGGCCTTCACGAGGGGCGGACCGCCGAGGAAGATCGTGCCCTGGCCCTTCACGATGACGACCTCGTCGCTCATCGCCGGCACGTAGGCGCCTCCGGCGGTGCACGAGCCCATGACGGCGGCGAGC
>DATKCP010000200.1:0-19498 GCA_035513115.1 Candidatus Limnocylindria bacterium
GCTCGAGCGAGAGAAGTTCGACATCATCCACCACCACGAGCCGTTCGTTCCGTTCCTCTCGTTCCAGATCCTCGACTCCGCGAAGTGCCCGCACGTCGCCACCTTCCACGCCTTTGGCGGCTTCTCCGTCTCGTACTGGGCCGGCCGCATCGCGCTCGATCGATACATGAACAAGCTGGACGAGAAGATCTGCGTGTCCAGCGCCGCACGGCATTTCATCTCGCGGTATTTCCCGGGCGACTACCGCATCATCCCGAACGGGGTCGACGTGCAGTTCTACGCGAACGCGCGGCCGTTCCCGGAGTTCAGGGACGGGAAGACGAACATCCTCTTCGTAGGGCGGCTCGAGCCTCGCAAGGGCGCGTTGTACCTGCTGCAGGCGTACGCGAAGCTGAAGCCGAAGTATCCGGACACGCGGCTCATCATCTGCAACTGGGGACCGCAGCTCGGCAAGCTGCGGCGATTCGTCCAGGCGAACCGGCTGCAGGACGTCCTCTTCGCGGGCCGCGTCGACGATATCGACAAAGCGCGCTTCTACAAGACCGCGGACATCTTCTGCGCCCCGTCGACCGGGCAGGAGTCGTTCGGGATCGTGCTCCTCGAGGCCATGGCGGCGGGTGTTCCGGTGGTCGCCAGCGACATCCACGGCTACAAGCGTGTCGTACAGCGAAATGTCTCTGGGCTCCTGGTCGAACCGCGCGAGCCCGAGGCCCTCGCGGCGGCGCTCGAGCGGCTCATCCAGGACCCGGAGCTGCGGCAAAGGCTTGGTGGGTCGGGCGCCCGGCGAGTGCCCGAGTTCGACTGGTCGCACGTCTCCACCCAGCTCGTGGGCGTCTATGAGGAAGTGATCCAGCGACGCTCCGGCGCGGTAGCACACTCGTAGACCTTGCCGCTTCGCGGTAAGGTCGTTCCGCCACGCACTACATTGCGCGCCAAGGGGGTGGTCGCCGTGCTTCGTACCCGTATCGCGTACCTTCTCGTCCTCGCGGTCCTACTCGCCGCCTGCACCACGCAGCCCGGGCCGGCCGCGTCACCAACGTCGCCCGGGGCGACCTCTGCGGTCGGCGAAACGCCGAAGGTGGGGGGCGAGCTCATCTACATCGTCAGCGCCGAGGCGCCGACGTTCGACGGCCATCAATCGACGACGTTCGCGACCCTGATGCCGATCTCGCCGTTCTACAGCCTGCTGTACCGCCTCGATCCGGCCGACAACGTCAACAAGATCATCCCGGACGTCGCCGACGGTATGCCGCAGATCTCTACCGACAAGCTGACGTGGACGGTAAAGATCCGGACCGACGTGACGTTCCATGACGGGACCAAGCTGACGAGCGAAGACGTCAAGGCCACGTACGACAAGATCGTCAAGCCCTCGACGGGCGTGACGAGCCCGCGTGCCGCGGCCTACGCGGCGGTCGAGTCGATCACCGCGCCAGATGCGACGACCCTGGTCTTCAAGCTCAAGTACGCGACGGCGTCATTCCTCGCGAGCCTTGCCTCTCCGTGGAATTACATCTACAGCGCCGCGAAGCTGAAGGCCGACCCGAAGTTCTACGAGAAGAACATCATGGGAACCGGCCCGTTCACCTACGTCGAGTACCAGCGAGGCTCGCACTGGGCCGGAAAGAAGAACCCGAACTACTTCATCAAAGGCAAGCCGTACCTCGACAGCTACAAGGCCATCATCATCAGCGATCCCGCAAGGCAGACCTCCGCGATCCAGAGCCAGCAGGCCATGATCGAGTTCCGCGGCTTCACGCCACAGCAGCGCGACACGCTGTCTCGCGCCCTCCCGAACGACCTCGCGATCCAGGAATCGCCGTGGGTCTGCGTGAACTACGTGGTCTTCAACACGACGAAGAAGCCCTTCGATGACGAGCGCGTGCGCCGCGCGCTCACCATGGCCGTCGACCGCTGGGCCGGTGGCGAAGCCCTCTCACGGCAGACGATCGTGAAGGACGTCGGCGGCCTGATGCGGCCGAAGGGTCCGTTCGCGATGCCCGACGCCGAGCTCGAGAAGATCCCGGGCTTCTCCCGCGACAACGCGAAGGCCGTCGAGGACGCGAAGAAGCTCCTCGCCGACGCCGGCGTCAGCAACCTCGCGTTCAACTTCCACAACCGCAACATCCCAACGCCGTACGAGCCGGTCGCGATCTTCCTGATCAACGAGTGGAAGAAGATCGGCGTGACCGCCACGCACACCGTGAAGGAGACGGCGGCGTACCAGGCCGACCTGCGCAACAAGGCCTTCGACGTCGGCCTGTCCTTCAACTGCGACTTCTTCGACGAGCCGGACCTGCAGCTCGCGAAGTTCGTGTCGGTGAGCAAGGTGGGCGCGGCATTCAACGAGTCGCACTACAACGACGAGAAGCTCGACGAGATGATCGTGGCACAGAGCCGCGAGACCGATCCCGCCAAGCGCAAGACCCTCGTCGCGGAGATCGAACGCTACGCCATGGGCGAGAAGGCCTGGATGTTCCCGGTGATCTGGTGGTACCGGATCCTCCCGTACCTCAGCAAGGTCCGCGGCTACCGGATCGGGTCGAATCACTACACGACCATGGACATGGCCAACATCTGGATAGCGGACTGATAACTGGCTAGGCTCTGAATGATGGGGAGCCGGCCGGGGCGTAAGCAGACGTGACCGCCTACGTCATCGGCCGGCTCCTACTGATGATCCCGACCCTCCTCGGGGTCGCCAGCCTGACCTTCGTGATCATGCGAGTCGTTCCCGGCGATGTCGTGGCCCTGCGGTACTCGCAGTCCGGGTCAGCGCCGCAGGAGGTCATCGACCGCGAGCGAGCGCTGCTCGGCCTCGACCGGCCGCTGCACGAGCAGTACCTCGACTTCATGACCGGCATGCTCCGCCTCGACTTCGGCCGGTCGCTGTGGACCGATCAGCCCGTGGCGGCCGAGATCGGCTCGCGTCTGGGGATCAGTCTCGAGCTCGCGGTGATCGCGGCGCTCATCGCCACGGCGCTGGCCGTTCCGCTTGGCGTGATCGCCGCGGTGAAACAGGACACCTGGGTCGACTACGTCATTCGTGTGTTCAGCATCGGCGGCCTCGCCATGCCGTCGTTCTGGCTCGGGATCAT
Organism: Candidatus Limnocylindria bacterium; assembly: GCA_035513115.1. GTDB lineage: Bacteria > Chloroflexota > Limnocylindria > P2-11E > P2-11E > CF-39. Next base: position 3,099 of record DATKCP010000200.1, read on the forward strand.
GATGATCCTCTTCCTCGTCGTGGTGTTCCGATGGGCACCGCCGCTCATCTTCCGGCCGATCTGGGAGGACCCCGCCGCGAACCTGGGCCAGCTCATCTGGCCGGCGCTCGCGGTCGGTTACCGCTATTCGGCCGTCGCGACGCGGATGACGCGTTCCTCGGTGCTCGAGGTGTTGCGCGAGGACTACGTACGGACCGCGCGGGCCAAGGGCCTGCGCGAGACGCTCGTGATCGTCCGGCACGCCCTGCGCAACTCGCTCCTACCGGTCATCACGGTCATCAGTCTCGAGTTCGCGTTCCTGTTCGGAGGGCTCGTGGTCACGGAACAGGTCTTCAACGTGAACGGACTCGGCAAGCTCATCGTCGACGCCGTCGCCCACCGTGACTACCCGCTCGTGCAGGCGCTGGTCCTCATCTTCGCGTTCGTGTTCGTGTTCGTGAACTTCGTGGTCGACCTGCTATACGGCGTGCTCGACCCGCGGATCCGATACACATGAGCGCCACGATCGTCACGCACGACGCCGAGGAGCTCGCGCGCCGACGCTATCTTGAGGACCAGGGCTGGTCACGCTTCCGGCGCGCTGTCCGCCACTTCATGCAGCGGCGGCCGCTGGGCGCGATCGGCGCCGCGATCATCGTCGTGATGATCTTCGCCGCGGCGTTCGCCGACATCGTGGCGCCATATGGCCCGGACGAGGGCGTCTTCACCGGACTTCCGACGGCCCCAAGCCTCGAGCACCTCCTCGGGACCGATCCGTTCGGCCGAGACGTCTTCTCGCGCCTCCTGTACGGCGCGCGTACGGCGCTGCTCGTTGGATTCGTATCCTCACTCGTCGGCTCCACGCTCGGTTTGGTGCTGGGCGTGATGGGCGCGTACTTCGGTGGAAAGATCGACGAGGCCATCCAGCGCTTCATGGACGTGCTCATCTCATTCCCGCTCATCGTCATCGCCATCGCCGTCGTCGCCGCGCTGGGACCGGGCACTGGGAACGTCATCGTGGCGGTCACGCTGCCGGTCATACCCCGCGTGGCACGAGTCGTCCGAGCGAGCGGCCTTGCGGTCGTGCAGATGCCGTACATCGAGGCCGCACGCTCGATCGGGGCGAAGGCGCCGCGGATCATGTTCCGCCATATGGTGCCGAACGTGTTCGCTCCATTCCTGATCCTGCTGACCGCGTTCCTCGGTCAGGCGATCCTGCTCGAGGCGTCGCTGTCGTTCCTGGGCCTCGGAGTCGTGGAGCCGGAGCCGTCCTGGGGGCTGATGCTGCGCGGCCAGGGCATGGCGTTCCTTGACCAGGCACCCTGGCTCGCGATCGCACCCGGTCTCGCGATCAGCCTCGCCGTCTTCGGCTTCAACCTGTTCGGCGACTCGCTGCGCGACGCGCTCGATCCTCGTCTGCGCACAGCCTGACCATGCCGCGCACGCTGGCGGTTCTGGCAGCGTGAAGCCTGACGCCCGCCATCGCGGACGCGCGCGAGATCCGGGGTGGGAACGCGGAGGGCGGCTAGGCCTTACGGCTGAGCGCGCGGATCGACGTCAGCGCGAGGAAAGCGAACACCGCCGCCATGGCGACGCCGACCATGACGAACGCGCTTCCGATGCTGAGCACGTCCCCCGACGGATCGGTGCCCAGCTGCAGGCCGGCGACGCCGGCGGTCGCGATCGCGGTCGAGTAGTACGCGAGCGCGAGTCCCATGACGGTCAGACCGATGAACGCGAATACCTTGGGCCACGTGGGGTTCTTCATGAGGTGGCATTCAATTTCGGATGCTCGTCCGCGTCAAGACCCCAAAAGTAACCCGCAACGGAAACGCACCCGGAGCGTTGATGCGGCGTCGGGGCGCCGCACCCGGCCTGAGACCGCCGTGGTACCTCTCACTCGCCCTTCCACCGCGGCTTCCGCTTCTCCATGAAGGCCTGCACCCCCTCGCGGAAGTCACGGCTCATGTAGCAGAGAAGGATGAGGTCGGCGCTCTCCTCCGGAAGCATGCGGTCGCGAACGCGCCGTAGCGCCTCCTTCGTCGCCTGAAGCGTGAGCGGCGCGTGCGACGCGATCGATCGCGCGAGCTCGTCGACGCGCGGCACGAGCGCGTCCTCGTCACTGGTGACCTCGTGGTACAGACCGATGCGCAGCGCCTCGTCCGCATCCACCAGCCGCGCGGTGAAGACGATCTCCTTCACGCGCGCCACGCCGACGAGCGACGACAGGCGCACGAGATTGGCCATGGAGAAGCAGTTGCCGAGCGTGCGCGCGACGGGGACGCCAAAGCGTGCCGACGGCGCGGCGATGCGAAGATCGCAGGCCGCGGCGATGGCGGCGCCACCGCCGACGACCGGGCCGCGCAGGGCGGCGATGGTCGGCACCCGCACGCGCTCCAGCGTGGTCATCCACGCGTCCATGCGCGCCTCGTACTCCAGCGCGTCCTGCTCCCTGGAGAATCCGGCGAACTGGGAGATGTCGGTGCCCGCGACGAACGCTCCGCCGGCGCCGGTGAGGACCAGCGCGCGCACGCCACGATCGGCGTCCACCTCGCCGGCCACCTCGGCCATGCGCTCGTACATCGCGAAGGTCATCGCGTTGCGGGCTTCGGGCCGGTTGAACGTGAGCCACACGACGTCGCCTCGGCGCTCGACCTGCACCTCGTTCATGCGGCCGCCACCGTGCCGCGCTCGACGAACGCGCGGACCTCGTCCTCGGAATGCCCCATCTCTCGCAGCACCTCGGCCGAGTGCTCGCCCAGGAGCGGACCGGCGCGTTCGATCCGCGCTGGCGACGAGCGCATCCGCAGCGGCGTGCCGAGCGCGCGCACGCTCCCGAGCCGCGCGTGCGGCAGATCGACGAAGAAGCCGCGCTCTCGCAGGTGCGGATCGGAGAAGACCTGTCCGTAATCCTGGATCTCGCCGCACGGCACGCCCGCCTCTCGCAGCACCGCGAGCCAGTGCGCCGCCGGGCGCGTCGCGGTCACCTCCTCGATGAGCGAGATGAGCTCGACCTTGTTCCGACGGCGAAGCGTGCCGTCGGCGAAGCGCGGGTCGCGCTCGAGGCGCTCGAGCCCGATCGCGGCGCAGAACGCTCGCCAGGTCGGCACGGTGGTCGCGCCGAGGACGAAGTGCGCGTCCGCGGCGCGGACCGCCTGATAGGGACCGACGAGCTTGTGTGCCGATCCGGCCGCCCGCGGGATCTCGCCGGTCGTGAAGAACTGTCCGGCCTCCCAGACCGCGAGGGAGACCGACGACTCGTACATCGAGATGTCGACGAGCTGCCCGCGGCCCTCGCGCTGGCGGACGCTGAGCGCCGCGAGGATGCCGATCGTCGCGTACAGGCCCGCCGCGAGGTCGGAGATCGACACGCCGACCTTCACCGGCTCGCCACCCTCCTCGCCCGTGACGCTCATGAGCCCGCTCATCGCCTGGACGATGATGTCGAGCGCCGGCCGGTCGGCGTAGGGCCCGTCGAGGCCCCAGCCGGTGACCGCGGCATAGACGAGGCGCGGGTTCGCGTCGAGCAGGGACTGCGGCTCGAGGCCAAGGTCGCGCATCGTGCCAGGCCGGAGGTTCTCGACGACGACGTCGGCGCGCGCGGCGAGGCGGCGGAAGATCTCCACGCCCGCCTCCTGCTTCAGGTCGAGCGCCACGCTGCGCTTGCCGCGATTGAGCCGAACGAAGTTGCCGCTTTCGCCGTCGACGAACGGCTCAAGGCGCCGCGACAGGTCCCCGCCGCGCGGGTCCTCGATCTTGACGACGTCGGCACCCAGATCGGCGAGCTGCATGCCGCAGAACGGACCCGCCATATAGTTGCCGACCTCGAGTACGCGGAGCCCGGCGAGCGGCGGTTGGGCCATGCGCGGAGTCTACGGAGGCCGCTCTACCGTCCCTCTCTGCCGACTCCCCGCAGCGCTTGTGTTCAGCACTCTCCCCATCGCTCGGCGACCGTACCTCCGCGGATGCGCCACACGCCGCCCCGCGATCCGGTCGATCCGATGACCCACACGTCCTGTCCATCCACGAACACGCTCTTCAGATCGCACTGCGTCCCGAGATCGAGCTTCGTCGCTGGGACCGTGCGCGGCTGCGTGTGATCTCCACCGGCGGCATCCAGGATGAGAGCGGTCCCCGCATCGCCGACGATCCACAGCGCGCCGCCAAGACGTGCGATCGCGCGGAGGTTCGTGGTCACGCCTGTCTCGATCGGCTTCCACGTGCCGTCGAAGACGAGCAACGTCCCGCCGTCACCGGCGGCGACGGCGCTCTGCGGACCCATTGCCCATACGGCTCGCAGTGCGACGGTGACGCCGGTCGGCACCGGACGCCAACCGGCCGACTCGAGGCGATAGCTGGCGCCCAGGTCCCCCACCACCCAGGCGGACTGCGGGCCGAAGGCGACGACGGCGTTCAGGTCCTCGTCGAGGCCGCGCGCGTACCGCTGCCACGATCCGCCGGACAGGAGCATGACCGTGCCATCGGTGCCCACGGCCATCGCGCCCTCCGGCATCGAAGCGATGCCGCGCAGATCCGCGAGCGTGACGTCGAACGAGCTGATCGAACGCGCCCGGTCGTCGAGGATCAGCACGGCGCCGACCGGACCCACCGCGTAGAGCGTTCCCTCGTCGCAGGAAGCATGAGTCAGCGTCCTGAGCGTGCCGTCGACCTGCGTCCAGTCCTGGCCGTCGTATCGGAGCAGCCCGCCGCCGTTGGTCACGACCCACAGGCCCTGCCCGGTCGCGCAGGCGCCGGTCAGCGACTGCCGGAAGACCTGCGGATCGGTCGTGGGCTCCGGTGTGCGCGTGGGCGCCACCGGCGACGGCGTGGGAGGCGGCGTCGGGCTCGGCCGCGCGACGGTCCCGATCGCGAGACCCGCGCCGATCGCGGCGACGACGAGAAGGGCGGCGAGCATGCCGGCGTAGCCGAGCGGCAGGGGCGGCAGCTGCGCCTTCCCGGGGGGAGGTCCGTCGGCTGGCGGGGGCGTGGTCACCGACCCATCGCTTCGAGGCGGCGGATGCGCTCGGCGATCGGCGGGTGCGTGTCGAACAGCCCGTCCATCGCGTGCGGCGCGTCCTTGAGCGGGTTCGCGAAGTACAGCGATGCCGTCGCCTTGTTGGCCACCTCGAGCGCCTCCTTGTCCGCGGCGATCTTACGAAGCGCGCTCGCCAGACCAGGAGGGAAACGTGTGAGAAGCGCGCCCGATGCGTCGGCGAGGTACTCGCGCTGGCGCGAGACCGCGAGCCGGATCAGCTGCGCGATGATCGGCGTGAGGATCGCGAGCGCGAGGGCGCCGACGAGCACGATGACCCCCGCGTTGCCGCCGCCACGACCGCGCCGGCCGCGGCCCCAGAACAGCGAACGCATGCCCCAGTCGGAGAGGAGCGCGACCGTTCCGACGAGCACCGTCACGAGGAGCATGACGCGGATGTCGCGGTTGACGACGTGGGAGAGCTCGTGCGCGATCACGCCCTCGAGCTCGGTCCGGTCCAGCTTGTCGATCAGGCCTCGCGTCACGGCGATCGAGGCGTGCCTCGGGTCCCGGCCCGTGGCGAAGGCGTTCGGCGCGGAGTCATCGATCAGATGGATGCGCGGTGGATCGATGCCGAGACCGATGGAAAGGGTCTCGACGATGTTCCGCAGCTGCGGCTCCTGCCCGGGCGCGAGCTCGCGCGCCTGGCTCTGCGCGAGGACGAGCTTGTCGCCGGCGAAGTACGACGCGGCGGCGGACACACCGGACAGGCTGAGCGCCGCGGGTACCATCGCGACCCCGGCCCCGGGCGCGAACACCTCGCCGGCGGCGAACCCCAGGGCCGTGAGCAGGCCCGTGAACACCGCGAGCAGCAGGATGGTGCGCCAGCGATTCGCGGCGACGGCGTCGTAGATGTTGAGCCGGGAAGGCGGAGAGGCCACTCCCGCTAGGAGAATGACACCTTCGGCACTTCACGCTGAGCCGCGTCGGCCAGCTCGAAGTACTGCTCGGCCGTGAAAGCGAACATCCCGGCGATGATGTTGGTCGGCACGGTCTGGATCGCGGTGTTGTAGTCGCGGACGTTCCCGTTGTAGAAGCGCCGCGCGAACGCGATCTTGTCCTCGGTCGCGGTGAGGTTCTCCGAAAGGTCCTTGAACTCCTGCACGGCCTGCAGCTGCGGGTACGCCTCCGCCACCGCGCGCAGATTCAGGAGCGCGGCCCCGAGGGCGCTTTCCGCCTGCGCCCGCTGCTCCGGCGAGCCGGACTGCGCGGCGGACATCGCGCCGGCCCGCGCCTCGGTCACGCGCTCGAACGTCTGGCGCTCGTGCGCGGCGTATCCCTTCACCGTCTCGATGAGGTTCGGGATCAGATCCCATCGCCGCTTCAGCTGGACGTCGATGTCCGCCCACGCCTCACGGACACGCTGGCGGAGCGTGACCAGGCGGTTGTACAGACCAACGACGAATACGACGATCAGCGCGATGACGGCGAGCACGATCAGGATCTCCACGGCGTCCTCCCCTACCTCACGGCGCGGTCAATCATGACATCAGCGGGATCGAGCGAGCAGAGCGCGTACGGCGGCGACGATGCCCCGAGCCGCGATCCCGGCCGACTCCAGGAGCTCCGCGGGCTTCCCCGAACCGGGCATCTCGCGCACCGCGAGATGGCGCAGAGCGAGGTCCTTCACGCCGAGGAGGGAGAGGCCGGAGACCACCGCGTCGCCCAACCCGCCTTCGGGCCAGTGGTCCTCGACGATGACGAGACGGCCACCGGTGTCCCGCACCGCCTTCGCGATGCCCTGCGCGTCGAGTGGCTTCACCGAGTACGCGTCGATGAGCCGGATCTTCACGCCGCCTCTCGCGAGCTCGTCGGCGGCCTTGATCCCCTCGTGCACGGTGATGCCCGCGGCGACGACCGTCACGCGATCGTCGCTCTCGCCGCCGCGCACCACGCGGCTGCCACCGATCGGGAACTCGTCCTCCGGCCCGTAGAGGATCGCGGTCTTCTCCCGCGTCGTCCGGATGTACGAGATGCCGCGCAGACCGGCCATGGCCGCGACGAGCTTCGCGGTCTGATTCGCGTCGCAGGGATACAACACGGTGCTGCCGTGGACGGCGCGCATCATCGCAAGATCCTCGAGCGCCATCTGCGACGGACCGTCCTCGCCGATCGAGACTCCAGCGTGAGAACCGGAGAGACGGATGTCCGCGCGCGAGATCGCGGCCATGCGGATGAAGTCGTACGCACGGGTGAGGAACGCCGCGAACGTGGACGCGAACGGCACGAGGCCGACCACCTGCATCCCCACCGCGACCGCGACCATCCGCTGCTCGGCGATGTACATCTCGAAGAAGCGATCGGCGGCGACCTTCTTGAAATCCTCGGCGTGCGTCGAGTTGCTCACCTCGGCGTCGAGCACGACGACGTCCGCGCGGGCGGCGCCGAGCGCCGCGAGCGCCTCGCCGTACGCCTTGCGCGTCGCGACGGGCTCGGTGTAGCGCCGGAGGTCCGGCGTCCTCGGTGGCGGAAGTGGCGCGGGCCGCCACGCCGGCGGGCTCGCCACCTCGAATACCCGGGACGGCCCGTCGCCGATCTCCGCGAGCGCCTGCTTCGCCTGCTCGGCGTCGAGCGCCTTGCCGTGCCATCCGGGCTTGTCCTCGAGGAAGGAGACGCCCTTGCCCTTCACCGTGCGAGCGACGATCGCCGTGGGACGGGAGGCCGACCGCGCGCGGCCGAGCGCGTCCTCGATCTGCGCGAGGTCGTGGCCGTCGATCACGATCGCATCCCAGCCGAACGCCCGGACGCGCGCGCTGTAGGTGTCGGTATCCCACTCGAGCTCGGTCGGCCCGCGCTGGCCGAGACGATTGACGTCGACTATCGCGGTGACGTTCTCCAGACGCTCGTGGCCCGCGAGATCGAATCCCTCCCAGACCGATCCCTCCGCGGTCTCGCTGTCGCCGACGACCACCCACACGTGGAACGGCGCGTTCAGGAGCCGCTTGCCGGCGAGAGCGACGCCCACGGCGATCGGCAGACCCTGACCCAGCGAACCGGTCGCGACGTCGACCCACGGAAGGACCGGCGTCGGATGGCCCTCGAGGCGCGAGCCGAACTTGCGGAACGTGAGGAGCTCCGCGTCGTCGATCGCGCCCGCGGCTTTGAACATCGCGTAGACGAGCGGCGACGCATGGCCTTTGGAGAAGATGAGGTGGTCGTTCGCGAGCGAGTCCGGCCGCGCGAAGTCGTAGCGGAGATGGCCCGCCAGCAGCACCGCCATGAGGTCGGCCGCGGACAGCGACGACGTCGGGTGCCCGGAACCGGCCGCGGTCGAACACCGGATGCTGTCCGCGCGCAGCTGACGCGCCAGCGAGCGGTACAGATCGAGGCGCGTCGCGGCCCCGCTCATCGTCGCCACGACCCCCACGGTACCGCAGTGACAGTCCCCGGACCGAATATCCTCGGTCGCACCACGGGGGTGACGGCATGGAGATCGGGCTCTACGGCCTCGGCCGGATGGGCGGCAATATGGTCACGCGTCTGGTCCGCGGCGGGCACCGCGTCGCCGCGGGCAATCGAAGTCCCGGTCCGGTCGACGAGGCGAAGAGCGGCGGCGCTCTCGGTGCCTACTCGATCGAGGAGATGGCGAAGCAGCTACGGCCTCCGCGTGTCCTGTGGTCGATGGTTCCGGCGGGCGAGGCGACCGACCACACGCTCGACGAGTTCGCGAAGTACGCGAGTGCGGGCGACGTCCTCGTCGACGGCGCCAACTCGTACTTCCGCGACTCGATGCGGCGCGCGGAGAAGTACCGCGCCCTGGGCTTCGACTACCTCGACGTCGGCGTCTCCGGCGGAGTGTGGGGACTCGAGAACGGCTACTGCATGATGGTCGGCGGTGAGGCACGCGCCATCGAGCGCGTCAGGCCGGTCCTCGACACGCTCGCGCCCCCGAACGGCTGGGCGCACTTCGGGAGAAGCGGGGCGGGTCACTTCGTCAAGATGGTCCACAACGGCATCGAGTACGGGATGATGCAGGCCTACGGCGAGGGTTTCGAGCTCATTCACGCGAGCGAGTTCGAGATCGACATGAAGCGAGTTGCGAGTGTCTGGCTGCAGGGGAGCGTGGTGCGCTCCTGGCTCCTCGAGCTCGCCGAGCGCGCGTTCGAGCAGGAGGGCCCCGATCTCGCGAACATCAAAGGCTGGGTCGCCGACTCCGGCGAGGGGCGCTGGACGATCCAGGAGGCGATCGCGCACGAGGTGCCGGCGACCGTCCTCGCGCACTCGCTGTTCGCGCGCTTCACCTCACGACAGGACGACTCCTACGCGATGAAGGTCGCGGCGGCGCTGCGCAATCAGTTCGGGGGTCACGCGGTCAAGAAGTGAGCTCGTCATCGAGACCGCGCTCTACGGGCGCGGGCCCTGCCGCGGCTCGGGGTCCTCGCTCGCTCGAAACTCGCCCGCGGTGACCGTCACTCTCGCGAACCCTCTCCGCGATGGCCTGCGGCTGGAGCGCACGCCCGAGCCCGCGTGTCTGGTGATCTTCGGCGCCTCGGGCGACCTGACCAAGCGCAAGCTCATGCCGGCGCTGTACAACCTCGCGCTCCAGCACCTGTTGCCCACGAGCTTCGCCGTGATCGGGTCCGCGCGCAGTCGAATGACCGCGGACGCCTTCCGCGCGGAGCTCCACGAGGCGGTGGCGGAATTCAGCCGCACCAGGCCGATCGACGAAGAGGTCTGGGCGGCGTTCGCGCGCTCCATCGACTATGTCGCGACGCCGGACGACAGCGGCTACGACCGGCTGCGGGAGGCGCTCGCCCGCTTCGACACGGCGATCGGCGCCGACGGCAACCGACTCTTCTATCTCGCGACGCCGCCCGCCGCCTACGAGCCGATCGTCCGCGCGATCGGCGCGCACGGCCTGCGTGGAGAGAGCGGATGGTCGCGCGTCGTGGTGGAGAAGCCGTACGGACGCGACCTGCAGAGTGCGATGCGGCTCACGAGCGCCGTCCAGGAGGTCTTCCGCGAGGACGAGATCTTCCGCATCGACCACTATTTGGGCAAGGAGACGGTCCAGAACATCCTAGTGCTGCGCTTCGCGAACAGCATCTTCGAGCCGATCTGGACGCGCCAGCACGTCGATCACGTGCAGATCACCGCGGCAGAATCGATCGGGATCGAGGAGCGTGCGGGCTACTACGACAGCTCCGGCGCGATGCGTGACCTCGTGCAGAACCACCTCCTGCAGCTCCTCGCGCTCGTGGGCATGGAACCGCCCGCGGCGTTCGACGACCGCTCGGTCCGTGACGAGAAGGTGAAGGTACTGCGCGCTCTCCGGCGGATCTCACCGGAAGACGTGGGCTCGCTCACCGTCCGCGGTCAGTACGGACCGGGCTTCGTCGGTGGCGAGCGCGTGCCCGGTTACCACGACGAGGCCGGCGTCGCGCCCGACTCGCAGACCGAAACGTTCGTCGCGCTGAAATGCGCCATCGACAATTGGCGCTGGGAGGGCACGCCCTTTTACATCCGGACGGGGAAGCGGTTGCCGAAGCGCGCCACGGAGATCGCGATCCGCTTCCGCGTCGCGCCACACCGCATCTTCACCCGCGAGGCGTCGGCGGGACTCGAGGCGAACGAGCTGGTGATCCGGATACAACCCGATGAGGGCATCTCGCTCATCTTCGGTGCGAAGGTGCCGATCCAGGGCCTGCGCATCCGCTCGGTCAACATGGATTTCGGATATGGCGAGTCGTTCATGGTCGATGCGCCCGATTCGTACGAGACGCTGATCCTGGACGCGCTGCGCGGTGACGGCACGCTCTTCACGCGCCGTGACGAGGTCGAGCAGCAGTGGGCGTTCGTCGACCCCATCCTGGCCGGCTGGCAAGAGAACCGGCAGGAGCTCGCGACGTACGCCGCCGGTACGTGGGGACCTGCCCAGGCCGACGCGCTCATCGCGCGCGACGGCCGGACCTGGCGACGCCCATGACGGTGATGGACGAGACGTTCTGGGGCGCCCAGGCGACGAGCGTCGATGCGCTCGAGCGGGAGCTGGCGCGGTTGCGGCGGGCGGCGGTCGAAGACGCGAAGGGGCGCGGCCATACGCTCGCGAGGGCCTCGGTGCTGAACCTCGTCGTGTACGCGGAGCGCGAAGTCCACGCGCGGCGTGCCGCCCGCACCATCGGGGAACTCGCGCTCCGGCATCCGTCTCGGGCGATCGTGCTGCTGGGGGACCACCACCGCGAGGGCGTGATCGCGTCGGTGCGGCTGCACTGTCAAGTTCCCCATGCCGAAGGCGCGCAGCCTGTCCTGTACGAGCAGATCCTCGCGCGCCTCCGAGGCAACTACGACGAGCGCGTCGCCAGCGTTGTCATCCCGCTGCTGGTGCCTGATCTGCCGGTCTTCCTGTGGTGGACCGGGACGCCACCGAGCGACGCGCGGCACTTCGACGATCTCCTGAGCCTCGCCGACCGGTTCATCGTCGACTCCGCCGACTTCGCGCGGGCGGACCGGACGCTCCCGGAGATCGCGCGCCTCATGCGTCTTCGCGGCGGCATCACCGATCTCAACTGGGCCAGGCTCACGCACTGGCGGGAGCTCATCGCGCAGTTCTTCGACGGTCCCGCGCTGCGGCCGTTCCTGGCCGGCGTCGTCGGCATGCGCGCGGGCTTCGCCGTCGACATGGACGGCCGCGAGATCCATCCCTCACAGGCGCTGCTCCTGCTCGGATGGCTCGCGTCGCGTCTCGGGTGGCGGCCGGTCGAGGCGCTCGCCGCGTCGGAGGCCGGCGGCCTCCTCTTCCGGATGCGGCGCGCGGACGGTGCCACCGTCATGGTGCGGCTCCGGCCGCGTTTCGAGCGTGGACTGGACGCCGGCGATCTGTCGGGCGTACGCATCCAGGCGGCCCTCGGCGAGCACACCGCGGAGTTCGTCGTCAAGCGCGCGCCCGACCGGCGCCACGGGACGGCGACCGCGATCGTCGACGGCACCCTTCGCGTCGAACGCGTCGTGGTCCTTTCGGCGCTCGGCATCCGCGAGCTGCTCGGCGAGGAGCTGACGATCACGGGCAACGACCGCGTATACGAAGACGCGCTCGGCGCCCTGATGGGCCTGGCCTGAGCCTTGCGGCCTTGACCGACGTGCCATCAGACGAGCGTGCCCCCGTCCAGCCGGCGGACCTCAGGGAGGGTCGGCTCCTGGCCGGCCGCTACCGCATGAACGAGCGCATCGACGAGGGCGGGGCCGGCGAGGTGTGGCGAGCGCGCGACGAGCGCCTGGATCGCGACGTCGCGATCAAGATCCTGGGCCCGAACGCCGACGACGCGTTCCGGGAGCGCTTCGCGGACGAGGCGCGGCGGGCGGCCGCCGTCCTGCACCCGAACATCGTGACGGTCTTCGACGAGGGCCGTGACGGCACCGACGCGTTCATGGTCATGGAGCTCGTGCGTGGGCGGACGCTCCGCGACGTGGTCGCCGACCGCGGTCCGCTGCGTCCCCACGAGGCCGCGCGCGTCGTCGCGCAGATCGCGGCGGCGCTGGACGCGGCGCACGAAGCCGGCGTCATCCACTGCGATGTGAAGCCGGCGAATGTCATCGTGGACCAGCAGGGCACCGCGAAGCTCACGGACTTCGGCATCGCGCGCGCGGCGCGCGGTCCGCGCGAACACGAGCTCATCGGCACGGCGCGGTACATCGCGCCGGAGCGGATCGAGGGCAAGGCGCCGACGGAGCGGAGCGACGTCTACAGCCTGGGCCTCGTCGCGTACGAGCTGATCGCCGGACGACCGCCGAACGCGGAGATGGAGACCGAGGACCTGCTCCGGGTGCGGCTCGCCGGACGGGCGCCGTCGCTGCGCTCGGCGCGCGTCGGCATCAACGACGAGCTGGACGGCGTCGTGGCGAAGGCGCTGGCGCGCGATCCGCAGGATCGCTACGCGAGCGCGGGATCGTTCGCGCGAGATCTGCTCGCGGCGTCGCAACGCGACGACGCTACGGGCGTGCTGCCACCCGTGGCGCGGCCACTGCCCGGCGGCGGCCGGCGCGAGTTCCGCGTCGACACGACGATCGCGCTGATGGCCATCGTCGCCGTCCTCATCGCCACGCTCGCGATCTTCGCGTCGTTACAGGGTCGCACGCCGGAGGTGCGTCCACCGCCGAGCGCAGGCGCGACCGCGGCCGCGGCGGGCGCGCCGAACGTCGTCGGCACGCGGCTGAGCGAGGCGACGTCCGCGCTCCTGGCCGCCGGCTTCCGCCGCGTGAGCTGGGACGTGGACGTCACCCAGCGCGGCGCGGCGTGCGCGGTGGTCCGCCAGGAGCCCGCGGCCGGTGCGGCGTTCCGTCGCGGCGACCAGGCGCAGGTCTGGTACATCCCCGGCAACAACTGCACGAGGAAGGTCGAGAGGGACGAGAGGGACGACGATTAGCCGCCTGCGGACGACCGGAGCGCGCAGCGATACCGGTCGCGTGCGCGAAGGCAACGAAGACCGCTACCTCGCGCGGGAGGAGCAGGGCCTGACGCTCCTCGCCGTCGCGGACGGCGTGGGCGGTTCGAGCGGGGGGGAGATCGCGGCGGATGCCGCGCTCGTCGAGCTCGAAGCCCGCTTCTTCGGCGCTCCGGCGGATCGCCCGACCAGCGACTCGCTCGCGGAGGCGATGCGCGACGCGAACGCCGCGGTGCTGCGCGCCGCGGACTCCTCCGGCCACCGCGACGCTGCGACGACGATCGTCGCGGCGGCGGTGCGGGGGAACGAGGCCATCATCGGCAACCTCGGTGACAGCCGCGCCTATCTCATCCGCGACGGGATCTGCCGTCAGCTCACCGAGGACCACTCGGGCGCGATGGAGCACGCGATCACGCGCTTCGCCGGCGATCCGCGCGGCATTCAGCCCGACATCTACGTCGAGACCCTTCGCGCGGAGGACCGGCTTCTCCTCTGCAGCGACGGCCTGACGCGGCATGTCACGCCGGAGGAGATCGCCAGCACCGCCGGCGGCGAGGACGTGCACGTCGCCGCCGGCGCGCTGGTCGACCTCGCGAACGCGCGCGGCGGAGAGGACAACATCACGGTCGTGCTTCACGCGCCGGGTCAGCCGGCCGCGCTCGCGCGGACCGCCGGCCGCGCGGCCGCGTTCGTCGTCTTCGCGCTCCTCATCCTGGTCACGGTCGGCGGCGCGGTCGCCGTCCTCTTCGCGGTGAGCTCCGCGCCTCCGCCGGCGGCGACGCCGAGCGCGTCCGCGACGCCCACACCGACCGCGACGCCGTCACCCACGCCCGAGCCGTCGCCGACCGCCAGTCCCTAGAGCCCGAGGCGGTCCAAGAGCCGTCGCGCGACCGGCGCGCCGATCGCGACCGCGACCGCGCCGATCAAGACCGCGCCCTCGATGACCCAGGCCGCGCCCACCGTCGCCGCCGCGAGCGGATTCGCGCCCACCGGCGTCGGACACGACTCCGTCGGGTAGAAGGTCGGGTCGTAGTGCCAGGTCGGCAGGATCTCGTAGATGCTGCCGAGCTCGCCCGGGATCGGCACCCCCGAGACGTACGGATAGAAGATGACGAACACCGCGGCGGACAGTCCGACGAACGTGAGAACGGCCTTCCGGCGGCGCTCGAACAGCACGGCGAGCATCGCGGCCAGGCACAGCAGGTAGAACGGCAGCGCCGTGAAGAAATGGTAGAAGAAGAGCACCCGTGAAATGGGGATCCACGCGACGTATTGCGCGAGCATCGCGAGCGACAGCACGGCGAGCGACCATGACCGCGTGCGGATCGCGAGCGCGATGGTGAGCGCGGCCGCCGGAAGCGCCGCCCAATACAGCGCGATGTTGCCGGCGTCGTAGATGTAGCTGTTCGCGCCCCCGGCGCTCTGGCTGAAGTACCAGTAGACCGGTTTGAGATTGAGCGGCCAGCTCCACCACGGCGATCCCGCGCAGTGCGGCGCGGTGAGCGAGCTGTGGTACCAGAACATCTGTTGCGTGAGCTCCCACAGGTTCCATCCGTACGGCGCCGTCGCACCGCCGAACCAGCGGACGTAGCTCGCGAGGTAGATGAGCAGCGGGATCACGGCGAAAGCGGCGAAGAGGAGCGCCGCGTTGCGACCGCGGCCGGCCAGGAGATCGAGCGGCCCGCCTGAACCCGGCCGGCCTCGTTCGTACGCGAACGCGGTCACGCCGACGGACAGGACGAAGACGCCGCCCAGCGTGTAGGCAGCGGCCCACTTCGAGGCGACGCCCAGCCCGATGAGCACGCCGGCGATGAGGAGGTCCACCGCGGACGACCGACGCGGTCGATGGGCGGCGACGATGAAGTACCACGCGGCGACGATGAAAGTCGTCACGTAGATGTCGTTCATTCCGATGCGCGCCTGCGCGAACATCGATCCGTCCAGCAGCACCGCGGCGCCGACCAGCCACGTGACGACCGCCGAGGCGAACAGCCGGCGCGAGAGCAGGACGAGGAAGAACGCGAGGATCGCGCCGAGAACGACACCGGGCAGGCGCCAGGCGAGAGCATGACGTCCGGTCTCGACGCGCTCGACTCCCGCGGAGCCGGCGACGAGGAGCTTGTCCTCATCGTTGTCGATGCCGAGGAGCGAACCCGACACGGGTATCGCGGTGTACGCCGACGCGCCGTGTACCTCGACGACAACGAGTCGACCTTCGGCGAGCGCGTAGAGGAACTGCGTGCGCGGGACCAGCACGAGGGCGGTGGCGCCGGACGAGAACGCGCCGGTGCGCGCGCCCGCGAGCGGCACCGACTGGCGCTGCCCGCCGGGCAGCTCGTACACATCCAGCGACGGCGCATCGGTGCGCGCCACGAACAATCGATTCGGCGCCTGCGCGTACGCGACGGCGCCAGCCGGCCCGCCGCCCGGCAGCTGCCGCGTCTCTCGGCCGGTGGCGGGGTCCACGACGCGGACGTCGCCGCGCGCGTCGAGCACGTAGAGCTCTGTCCCGTCCTTGTTCGTCGTCACGGCGACGGCTCCGACGTCCGACGTGACCGGCGGCGCGTCGATCGCCGTGTAGATCGCGAGCCCCGATTCCGTCGCGACGACGACGCGATCGCCGGACGTCAGCAGCGACGTGACCCGCCCGCTCGTGGGCAGCGTCGCGCGCGCGATCTGCGCGTTGCTCGGCTGCTCCATGACCGGTTTCTCGAAGAGCTCGCGGTCGGTGACCCAGAGGATCCGCGCCCCGTCGAGAAGCAGCGCGCGAACGCCGGTCGCGCCGATCACGGCACTGCGATCCACGGCAGCGTCACGCGAGCGCAGGGTGATGTCGCCATTCGAGGTCGCGAACGCACGGGTACCGTCGGCGCCGACCGCGAACGCGACGACGCTGGGAGCCGGAAGCGGCTCGCGACCCACGACGCGGTCGTCCCCGAAGGCGACGATGCCGAGCGCCATGATCTCCTTCGCGAGATGCGGATGCGTCCATTCGTACGGATCTCGCTGCG
>DATKCP010000201.1:0-4163 GCA_035513115.1 Candidatus Limnocylindria bacterium
GCGCGTCCCGGAGCCGAGCGCGTTCGCCGACGAGCGCGAGCGCGAGGCGGCCGCACGGGCACTCGCTTATCAGGATCTCCGGCCGGGCACGGCTGCGCGCGACATCCCGGTGGACGTCGTGTTCATCGGCTCCTGCACGAACGGCCGGCTCGAGGATCTCCGGGCTGCCGCCGGGGTCGTGGCGGGACGGCACGCGCACTCCCGCGTCCGCGCACTCGTGGTCCCCGGCTCCATGGCGGTGCGCGCCGCCGCCGAGAGCGAGGGGCTTGACCGCGTGTTTCGCCAGGCCGGCTTCGAGTGGCGAACGGCGGGCTGCTCGATGTGCCTGGGCATGAACCCGGACGTGCTCGGCCCGGGTCAGCGCTGCGCCTCCACGTCGAACCGCAACTTCGAGGGACGCCAGGGGCCGGGGGGGCGCACGCACCTGGTCTCGCCAGTGGTGGCCGCGGCAACGGCCGTCCTGGGGCACTTCGCCACGCCGGCCGACCTCAATTGAGGGCCGTTACGCGTGTCGGGGGGCGCGGCCTGCCGCTGCCGCGGGCTGACGTCGACACCGACCAGATCATCCCCGCGTCGCACTTGAAGCGGGTGGACAGCAGCGGCTACGGCGACGCCCTCTTCGGCGCCTGGCGCCTCGACCCGGGCTTCGTCCTGAACGACGAGCGCTACAAGGGGGCCAAGATCCTCGTCGCCGGTCCCAACTTCGGATGCGGCTCCTCCCGCGAGCACGCCGCCTGGGCGCTCCGCGATGCCGGCTTCGAGGCCGTCGTCTCGTCGAAGCTGGCCGACATCTTCAAGCAGAACTGCGTTCGGAGCGGCGTGGTGCCCGTGACGCTTCCGGCGCAGGCCGTTGGACGTCTGCTACGGGCGATCGCGGAGGAGCCCCGAGTCTCGATCGCGATCGACGTAGCTGCCGGGCTGCTGGTGGCACCGGGTCTGGAGGAGCCGTTCGAGCTCGACGACCACGCCCGCAAGCAGCTCGTCGAAGGTCTGGATGAGATCGGCCTGACGCTCGCGCAGGCCGCGGCGATCGACGCGTATGAAGCGGCGCGACCCGACTGGCTTCCGCGGACCGTGGCACCCGCGTGATGACGACGGTCGCATCCCCTCCGGCCCGCTCCGTCGCGGAGGCGGCCGCGCTCATCGCGCCTTACGTCGAGCGAACGCCCCTGCTCCGCTCCGAGGCTTTTTCGAGCCTGACCGGCAGTGAGGTCTTCCTCAAGGTCGAGGCCTTGCAGACCACCGGCGCGTTCAAGCTCCGGGGCGCGCTCCACAAGCTCCTGCGTATGGATCCGGCCGTCCGTGCGCGCGGTGTGCTTACGGCCTCTGCGGGGAATCACGGGCAGGGGCTAGCACATGCGGCACGCCTGCTGGGCATTCCCGCCTGGGTCGTTTTGCCGCTCGGCGTGCCCCTCGCGAAGCTGACCGCGATCCAGCGCACCGGCGCCGAGGTGACCTTGTCCGGCTCTGACTACGACGAGGCGCACGCCGAGGCGCTGCGGCTTGCGGCCGAGCATGCGGCCACATACGTCCACGCGTTCGACGATCCCGACGTCATCGCCGGGCAGGGGACCGTCGCGCTGGAGATGCTCGACCAGATGCCGACGCTCGACACCATCGTCGTGCCCGTCGGCGGCGGCGGGCTACTCGCGGGATGCGCACAGGTCACCGGCCCGCGCCGCGTGCGGCTCGTCGGTGCTCAGGCGGAGGGCGCTCCAGCGTTCGCGCGGTCGTTCGAAGCGCGGAGCGTGGTCGAGGTCCCTGCCCACACGATCGCCGACGGGATCGCGGTCCGGCGCCCGTCCGAGCTCACGCTCAGGCTGGCGCTCGGATCCGTGGACGCGGTGAGGACCGTCCCGGACGAGGCGATCGCTCGGGCCATGGTCGTGCTCCTGGAGCGGCACAAGCTGCTCAGCGAAGCCGCCGGCGCGGCGGCGCTCGCGGTCGTCCTCGAAAGCGGCGTCCGGCTCGGAGACCGCGTCGGGATCGTCATCAGCGGTGGCAACGTCGACCCGAACCTGCTCGGCAAGGTCATCCAGCAGGGCCTGGCGTCCGCGGGCCGCTACCTCGCCTTCCGGACATGGCTCGACGATCAGCCGGGTCGACTCCACGATCTGACAGGCGTCCTATCCGCCGCGCACATCAACATCCTCCACATCGGGATCCACCGGCTCGGCCCGCACACGTCGCTGGGGCGCGTCGGCCTCGATGTGATCGTTGACACCCGCGACCGCGCTCACGCGAGCTCCGTGCTCCGTCTCGTACGAGAGCAGGGCTTTCCGGCCGAGGAGCTTCTCGATGTGCACCCTGCACCGACTTTGCCGCTCGGAGGTACGGATGCCTTGTAGACGCAGTCCCGGCTGATAGCGTGGCCTCCTCATGACGCGCCACGCGCACGCCCACGCCCACACGCATCACGTGCATGGTCACGTCATGGGAGGCGCGTAGCGGCGTAGCTTGTCACGCTGGATCCTCAAGGCCTCCCAGTTCCACTTGGACGGGGAGGCCTCTTTCTATTTCCGCGACAGGGAGAACGGCCACGGCGCAGACAACGACGGCCCGGCTACGGATCGCCCTCGCTCAGGGCACGCTCTTCGAAGAGACGTGCCTGGCTCTCGCGGCGGTCGGGCTACCCACTCGGGGCCTGACCGGGCACCGGCGCCTGCTCGTGCGCGAGGCCGGCGTCGAGTACATGCTCGCGCGACCCGGTGATGTGCCCACGTACGTCGCGCGCGGTGCAGCGGACCTCGGGATCGTCGGCCGGGATGTCCTGCTCGAGTCAGGGGCCGACCTCCTCGATCTGGTCGACCTCGGCTACGGCGTCTGCCGCTTCGTAGTCGCCGGACCAGCCGAGGCCGCTGGGCGGGTCGAATGGATATCCGAGCGCGCCGTCGGCGTCGCTACCAAGTACGTCGGTGTTGCGGAGCGCCACTTCGCACGTCGGGCTCTGCCCGTCGAGATCATCCGGCTGTCCGGAGCGGTCGAGCTCGCGCCGCAGGTCGGTCTCTCCGACTGGATCGTCGATCTTGTGAGCACCGGCCGGACGCTCCGCGAGAACGGCCTCGCGGTCGTCGAGGAGATCGCGACGTGCAGCGCGCGGCTCGTCGCCAACCGGGTCTCGTACGCGCGGGACCGCGAGCGCATCGTCGCGCTCGCGGAACGTTTCGAGGCTTGGTCCCGGGTGCCCGATGCATCCGCGCCGAGCCTCGCCGCGACCGGGACTTTCCCGTGACCGTGCAGGTCGGGGATCTCGCGGCGTTCCGGCGGCGAGCGCTGCGGCAGAGCGGCGTCACCCTCGATCCTGCTGTCCTCGATCACTCGCGGGCGACGATCGCGGCAGTCCGCCGCCGGGGCGATGCTGCCGTGCTCGGCGAGGTGCGCCGCTTCGACCGTCGCGAGGCGCGTGTGGCCGACCTATGGGTCGACGCGCGGGCGCTGCGGGCGGCCGCCCGCCGCTGCCCTCGCGCGCTCAGGGAGGCGATCGACCACGCGTACACGAGCATCGCCGCGTTCCACCGCCGGCAGCGCCCGCGCGCGGTCACCTGGAACGGGCGCGGCTTCCGGACCTCTCTCGTGCCGCAGCCGCTCGCACGTGTCGGGGGATGCGTGCCGCGGGGCGCTGCGTCGTACCCCTCGACCGTGCTGATGGTCGGAGTGCCGGCGAGCCTCGCGGGCGTGCGCGAGCTCGTGCTCGCTTCGCCCATGCCACGCGCCGGCTCCCTCGATCCGGCACTCGCGTACGCGGCGACGAAGGTCGGCGCGATCGGTCTGTACCGCGCGGGAGGCGCCGCGGCGGTTGCGGCGCTTGCCTATGGGACCCAGACCGTCGTACGCGTAGACAAGATCGTCGGTCCCGGCAACGCGCACACGGCGGCTGCGAAGTGGCTCGTCTCCGCCGACGTCGGCATCGACTCGCTCGCCGGGCCGAGCGAGCTCGTCATCGTCGCCTCGGCCGACGCCGACGCTGCGGCCATCGCGCTCGACCTCGGGGCCCAGGCGGAGCACGGCGCGGGCGCGTTCGCAGCGCTGCTGTGCGACGACGATGCTGTCCTCTCCGCGGTAGGTCTGGCCATCGGCGGGATCGAGGCGCCTCCGGGCGCGATCGGCCTTTACCGCGTCCCGTCCATCGACGCCGCGATCGACGCGGCCGCGGAGGCGGCGCC
>DATKCP010000202.1:0-4585 GCA_035513115.1 Candidatus Limnocylindria bacterium
CGTCCTCGCGGATGTTCTGCTCGATCTCCCCGAGCCCCTCGAGCTTCGTGGTGAGCATGTGGTGGTCCGCGACGAGCAGGAACGTCTCGTACGAGTCCTGCAGCTTCACGCGGTTCGCGAGCGTGCCCACGTAGTTGCCGAGGTGCAGACGGCCCGTCGGGCGGTCGCCCGTCAGGATGCGTTTACGCGTCTGCCTGGCCGCAGGCGCGGTCATCGGAACGCTCACCTCCGCGGTCACGGGACCGTCATCCTAACGTCCGCGCCAGCTCCTCGGTCACCAGTCGCGCCATCTCAGGGCGATGTCCCACGAAGAAGTGATCGACCCCGCGCACCTCGGCGATGCGCGCGCGCGGCAAGCGCTCGCGCAGCTCGGCGGCGCTGCCGAACTGGTCCCGCTCGGCTGCGACGATGGACGTCCCATCGGGCACGGGTGGCAGATCGTTGTCGCGTCCGCTGACCGACCGCAGCGGCAGACCGACGAGCGCGAGCGCATCCGCCCGTCCACCGCGCGACAGCCAGCGGAGAGCCATGAGCGCGCCGAAGCTGTAACCGACCAGGCCGAGCGGCAGCCTCGGCGCGAGTGCGCGCGCGTGCGCCACCGCCGCGCCAACGTCATCCGCCTCCTCGCGCCCGTCGCTCCACGCCCCCTCGCTCGCGCCCACGCCGCGGAAGTTAAAGCGCAGCGCGTACCAGCCGCGCTCGGCGCAGGCGCGCGCGATGCCGGCCACGAGCGGGTTGCGCATCTCGCCGCCGTGCGTGGGTAACGGGTGGGCGATGACGACGACGGCCCGAGCCGCGACGTCCGGCACGCGCAGCGTCCCCTCGAGGCGCCCGTCGATCCGCTGTGCTTGCTCCCGCACGCCGGAGAGTGTCGCGGGAAGCCGCGGAGAGCGCCCACGATCCCACTCAGTCCGCTGCGAGCGGATCCGACCAAGCTCCCGCCGCGTCGTTCCGATCAGCGGCCAACGCTGGGATCAGGGGGCTGGCGGGCCCTCGCGCTTGTCGACCGGTGGCCGCGCCGGAGCGCTGACGAGCTTCGGATCACCTTCGAACCGGCTGATGACCACCAGGTAGTAAACGATGAACAGGATCACCACGTTGACGATCCAGCCGGCCAGAGCGAGGTTCCCGAGCGCGGCGATGAGACTGCCGATGGCGCTCGCGACGAGCCCGTAGATCACGAGCCTCTTTCCATCGCGATCGCTCTGGTACATCCGGTAGCCGCCCCAAGCCACGAGCGCCGAGCCGACGAGGTTGATCACCGTGCCTACGAGGAACAGCGCGCCCGTGCCTGCGGCAGCGGCGAGCACGGACACTCCGAGCAGGCCGATCACGCCGAAGAACGTGCTGATGCCAGCGAGGATCGCGCACACGAGGCCAAGCGTCTTCGCGGGAATGTCCAGCTTGACCGGCGGATCCTTCAGGAATGACGGATTGAGCAGTTGGTCCATGGTTCCCTCCTCCCGACCTACGCCGTGCGCGGCCGATGGGGACAGCCTACCGACTCGCGCGGGCGACGGTGTTACGGGCGGCCCGCGATCAGTTCAGCGTGGAACGACGTCCATGCGCGGACTCGGCGAGCCCCGTTGCGTCCGAGGCCTCGGGCACGCGTGACAGACGGCCCTGCACGTCGACCACGCTCCTGGTCCGGCGACCGCTGTCCTTGAGGCGGACGGGCTTCCACTCGTCCTCGACGAGCGCCTCGATCGCGTAGTCGATCTCCCGCCCCTCGTCGAGATCGGCGACGAGGTCAAGGGGCGGCTCGAGCTGGAACTCCAGGTTGCCGTCCAGCGACACGACCGCCGTGCCGCTCACCGCGACGACCTGACCGTCACGATCCATGACACGCAGCCGCGTCGGGCTCTCTCCGTTCGCGGCGGTCTGAAGCTCGAGACGGGCGCGCGGACCGTCGAGGTGGAGCCCCCAGGTGAAGTAGATCGCCTCGAACAGCGGCGGCGGCGGAACGCTCTTGCCGGCCTGGGTCAGCGACGCGGCCATCGCGATCTCGGCGAGGCGCTCGCGCAGCCGGGAGATCTGCCGCACGAGCTGCTCGTTCTGGTGCTCGCGCTCGCGACCACGCTCGGTGAGCGCTCGCACGGAGGCCTCGGACTCGTCGAGCCTTCTCTTGAGCTTGGCGAAGTCGCCGACCGTCCACTCGAACTGCTTGACCACGAGCTCGACGCGGCTGTCGGCATCCTGCACGATCGCCTCGAGATCCCGCACGTGCGCCTCGTGCGCGCCCAGTAGCAGGCTCCGGCGGGCGGACCAGACGTAGAACGCGCAGGCGGCGATGCCGATTGCGACGCCGGCTCCGAGCCACCCCGCGGGTCCGCGGTCGCCAGCCGCGAGGAAGAGACCGACGCTAGCGGCAAGGACGAGCGGGGCCAGGTGGCCCAGCAGACGGGTCGCCGAGGCGCCGGCTTCGGCCGCACTCGTGTCGGCGCACAGACGACAGTCGTCGGCGTCTTTCGCCGAAGCATGCGCAAACTGAACTGGGATCACACCCATCCCGCACCCCCAGCGAGAGACTCCATCCAACGGCCTCGTTCCGTGTCGCGGCGGGGTATCAGCTAGCGGCCGCGGTAGCGTCCATCCGGTGTCTGTGCGATCCGGCCCGCAAGGGTCAGCCGCAGCAGATGCTCGGCAAATTCGCCCTCCGTAATGTTCACCCGTCGTCGTAGCGCGTCGGCATCGAGGGGCTCGACCGCCAGCGCCGCGAGGACGGGATCCGCCGGCGGCACCCCCGGGTCGGAAGCCACTCTCCCAAGTGCCTCGATCAGGGCCGTCGCGCTCACCAGCGCCCGGGCCGCTCCGGACGCGATCAGCTCGTTCGTGCCGACGGACGCCGCGGACCCGAGCGGGCCAGGGACCGCGAAGACCCGCCGCCGCAGCCGACGCGCGTCGTGCGCGGTGATGAGCGCGCCGGACCGCTCCCCGGCCTCGACCACGACCACCGCCTCGGCCAGTGACGCGATCGTCGCGTTACGTTTGGCGAACGTCCACGGCTGCGCGCAGAACCCGGGCGCGTACTGAGAGACCAGCGCGCCGCTCGCCCGGATGCGCTGCACGAGCGGTCGCCGCCGGCCGCGGACGGTAGCAACGAACAGCGCGATCCCCTCGCCGAGCACGGCCACGGTGCGACCGCCGGCGTCCAGCGCCCCACGGTGCGCCGCGCTGTCGATGCCCTGCGCGAGACCCGACACGACGACCACGCCCGCGCCGGCGCACGCTGCGGCGAGCTCGCGGGAGACGCGCTCGCCGTACGCCGTCATGCGCCGCGTCCCGACAATGGCGACCGCGGGCGCGGCGAGAGAACCCGGGTCGCCGTCGATCCACAGCGGATCGGGCGGATGCTCCAGGTCGAGGACCCGCGGCGGATACCCGGCGTCGCGCGGGCCCACCGCGATCACGCCTGCGCGCGGATGAGCAGCGCGAAGGCGAGGTCGGCGGTGCGGATGTCGTCGCTGCCCGCGAGGTCCGCGACCGTCCGCGCGACCCGGAGCAAGCGGTGGAACCCGCGCGCCGAGAGGTGCCGGCTGCGCATGGCCTCCGCCGCGAGCGTCTCGGCCTCGCTCGCGAGACGGCAGTGGCGCCTGACCTCGGCGGCGGAAAGCTCCGCGTTGCACCGGCGGCCCGTTCCGGCGAGCCGCGCGCCCATGCGTTCGCGCGCCGCGACAACGCGCTCCCGGACCACCCGCGACGGCTCGCGCCCGTCCTCCCGAAGCTCCTCGTACGCGATGCGCGGGACGTGCACCCGCAGGTCGATGCGATCGAGCAGCGGACCCGAAAGACGCGCGTGATAGCGGTCGACGGCGTCTGGCAGGCAGGTGCACTGCTCCGCCGGGTCGCCGGCATGCCCGCACGGACAGGGATTCATGGCGGCGACGAGCGTGAAGCGGGCGGGGTACGTGGCCGCCATGCCCGCGCGCGAGATCGTCACCGCGCCCTCCTCGAGCGGCTCGCGCAGCGTGTCGAGGACGGAGGGCGAGAACTCTGTGAGCTCGTCGAGGAAGAGCGCACCGCCGTGAGCGAGACTGACCTCGCCCGGCCGCGGCGGCGAGCCCCCGCCGACGAGCGCGAGATGGGAAGCGGTGTGATGCGGAGCGCGGAACGGCCGCGCGCCCAGAAGCGGCCGCTCCGGATCGATGAGACCCGCGACACTGTGGACCGCGCTCGCGACGATCGCCTCCTCCGCGTCGAACGCCGGAAGCAGTGACGCGATCGCGCGCGCGAGGAGCGTCTTACCGGTCCCCGGCGGTCCGACCAGCAGCAGGCTGTGTCCGCCCGCCGCCGCGATCTCGAGAGCGCGCTTGGGAGACTCGTGCCCGGCGATGTCGCGGAGGTCGACGGGGTGCGGCGGCCGCGGCGCGGGCGGTGGCGCGGGCGACGGCGCCCGACGCACGCGGACTTCGACGTGCTCGACCACCTCACGCAGTGACGCGACCCCGAAGGCGTCGACGCCGAGCGCGGCGGCCTCGGCGGCGTTCTCCTGCGCGACGAACGCGGTAGACACGCCGGCGAGGACGGCGCGCCGTACCCGCGCCATCACGCCGCGAACCGGTCGGAGCGTCCCATCGAGAGCGAG
>DATKCP010000203.1:0-14384 GCA_035513115.1 Candidatus Limnocylindria bacterium
CAAGTCGATGACCGGGCACCTCCTGGGCGCGGCCGGCGCCCTGGAGGCCATCGTCTGCCTGCTGGCCATCCGCGACGGCTGCATCCCGCCGACGATCAACTACGACACCCCCGACCCCGGGCTGGACCTCGACTACGTGCCCAACACCGCGCGGGCCAAAGCCATCACCACCGCGCTCTCCAACTCGATGGGCTTCGGCGGGCACAACGCCTCGCTGATCTTCGCGAAGGCGTGATGTCTGCCGCATGCGCGGCGGCGCGGCAAACCGAAACCCTCTGTTCGCGCGATACCCCGTCCCTTCGGGACGGGTCCCCTCGCGCGCGGGGGCCCTCGGTTTGCCGCGCCGCTCGATTTCCTGCGGCGAGGCATTATCGCCTTCGTGAGCTCGCTTGCTGGAAGGACTGCCCTGATCACCGGTGGCGCCCGGGGCATCGGTCGCGCGACCGCCGTGCGTCTGGCGAAAGACGGCGCGAAGATCGCGATCAACTACAAGGGCAACGCCGATGCCGCGGCCGAGGCGAAGCGGCTCGTGGAGCAGGCGGGATCCACCGCGGCGCTCGTTCAGGGCGATGTCTCCGTCGACGCGGACGCGGAGCGCGTGGTGAAGGAGGCGCTCGCGTTCGGGGAGGGAAGGCTCGACATCCTCGTGAACAACGCCGGCATCACGCGCGACAACCTGCTGATCCGGATGAGCGCGCGGGAGTGGGACGAGGTGCTCGACCTGAACCTGCGCGGCGCGTTCCTCGTCACGAAGGCCGCGATGCGGCCGATGATGAAGCAGCGCGGCGGGCGGATCGTGAACGTCTCATCCGTCGCGGGCATCGCGGGGAACGCCGGCCAGGCGAACTACGCGTCGGCCAAGGCGGGACTCATCGGGTTCACCAAGACCGTGGCGCGCGAGATGGCCAGCCGCAACATCACCTGCAACGCGGTCGCCCCGGGGTTCGTGCCGACCGACCTCACGAACGCGCTGCTCGAGCAGATGGAGGAAACGATCCTGAAGCAGATCCCGCTCGGACGATTCGGGACCGTGGAGGACGTCGCCGGCGCCATCGCCTTCCTCGCCTCGGACGAGGCCGCGTACATCACCGGGCAGGTGATCGTCGTCGACGGAGGGATGGTCACCTAGCAGGCGACAGCGGCGCGCCTCCCGCCTAGGATTTCATCATGTCCCAACGCCGGCTCGCGCTCGTCGCGGGCGTCGCGATCTTCGTCTTCGTTCTCGACCGCATCACCAAGATGTGGGTCGAGCAGAACATCCCGCTGCACGAGGGACGGCAGGTCGTCGGCGATTACGTCCGCATCGTGCACGCGCAGAACACGGGCGCGGCGTTCGGCCTCTTGCCGGAGCGCACGACGCTGCTCTCGGTCCTCTCGGTGATCGCCGTGATCGGGATCGTCTATTACTACCGGCAGTTCGCGAACTCGTCGCCCCTCGTCACCACGACGCTCGGCATGCTGCTCGGCGGCGCCTTCGGGAACCTGCTGGACCGTGTGCGGCAGGGCTACGTCGTGGACTTCGTGGACGTCGGCATTCCGGGCGTCTGGCGCTTCTGGGCCTTCAACGTCGCCGACTCCTCGATCGTGCTCGGCATCCTCCTGGTCACGCTGCTGCTGTGGCAGGAGGAGCGGACCACCAGCGGAGGGCTTCGCCCCCCGGGGACTCCCCAGCGCGCTCGACCTACGTGACCGACACGATCACGCTTCGCGTCGTCGCCGGTGGACCGCGCGTCGACAAGTTCCTGGCGGAACACAGCCTTCTCTCGCGGAGCGCGATCCAGCGGCTCGCGCGTGGGGGACACGTCCGCGTGGACGGCACCGCGGTCGAGCCCGCGTACAAGGTGCGCGAGGGGCAGGAGCTCGTCGTGGACGTGCCGGCAGCGGAGCCCGACGTGCTGCTGCGGGCCGAGGACATCGCGATCGACGTGCTGTACGAGGACGAGGATGTCGTGGTCGTGAACAAGCCGCCGGGTCTCGTCGTTCATCCTGCGCACGGCCACAAGACGGGGACCCTCGTGAACGCGATGCTCGGGCGCATCGAATCGACCACCGGACGCGAGAGCGGCCGCCCCGGGATCGTGCACCGCCTCGACAAGGACACCAGCGGCGTGATGGTGGTCGCGAAGACCGACGTTGCCCAGCTCGCGCTGGGGCGGCAGCTCCAGGCGAAGCGCTTCGCGAAGGAATACCTGGCGCTGGTGTGGGGCGATCCCGGCGACACCGCCACGGTCGTCGAGGCGCCGCTCCTCCGCGACGCCGAGGACCGGCGGCGCGTGGTGGTCCGGGCCGGCGGCCGCGACGCGGTCACGCGTTTTTCGCGCATCGCAGCGTGGGGCGGCGGGAACGACCGCACGGCCCTCCTGCACGTCGAGCCGGTCACAGGCCGGACGCATCAGATCCGGGTGCATCTCGCGTACGCGCATTTCCCTATCGTTGGCGACCCGGTGTACGGACGGCGCGGCGACACGAGCGGTCTCTCGCGGCAGTTCCTCCATGCGTGGCGGCTCACGGTGCGTCTGCCACATGCGGGCGAGCGCACATTCACCGCTCCGCTCGCCGCGGACCTGGTCGCGCACCTGGAAAGACTTGGCGAGCCGACATCACGGGCGCCGTTGTTCGGCGAGGTGTCGTGAGCGTCGACGGCAAGGGTCTTCTGGTCATCATCTCGGCGCCGTCGGGCGCCGGGAAGGACGTGGTCCTGGAGCGGTTGGTGAAGAAGCTGGACGACGCCGTCGTCTACGTCACGGCGACGAGCCGCAAGCCGCGGCCGGGCGAGATCCACGGCAAGCACTACTTCTTCTACTCGCCCGAGAAGTTCCGCGAGGAGATCGAGGAGGGGAACTTCCTCGAGTGGTCGATGGTGCACGGCGAGTTCAAGGGCGTGCGCCGCGACATCCTCGGCGAGACCCTCCAGAGCCACAAGATCGTGATCGTCAAGCCCGATCCGCAAGGAATGCGGAAGATCAAGTCGCAGCTGCCGGAGGCGCTGACCATATTCATCATGCCGCCCTCGGTCGACTCGCTCCGCCGCCGGCTGGCGACGCGGGGGACCGAAACAGCCGAGCAGCGCGAAGTGCGGCTGCGCAATGCGGAGATCGAGATGGCGGCGGCGCCGGAGTACGACTACGTCGTGGTGAACGAGGACGGCAAGATCGACGAGACCGCCGACCAGGTCGCCGACATCATCCGCAAGGAGGCGAAGCGCCCCCGACACTACGAGCTGTGACCGCGCGCACCGCTGAAGTCGCGGTGTTCGCCGGCGTCCGTGGCCCGGGGCGCACCTTCACCTATTCCGCACCCGAAGGTCTGACGCTGGAGCCGGGGCATCTTGTCCGTGTCGGTTTCGGGCCACGGTCCGTCGCGGGTGTGGTCGTCCGGCTGGACGCGCCGTATCAGGGGACGCTGCGCGCGATCGACGCGCTCGTGCATCCGTTGCCGCTGCTGCGCGCGCATCAGCTCGCGCTCGCGGCGTGGATCGCGGCCGAGTACCGCTGCGGCATCGCCGACGCCGTCCGCGCGATGCTCCCGCCCGCGCTCGCCGGCCGCGCGCGCGCGGGCCTGCCGGCGGCGCGTGGCGACCGGCGCGAGCCCGTGTTCGCGCTGACGCCCGCCGGGCGCGACGCCCTCTCGGGCACGGTGCGTCTGGGCGCGCGGCAGCTGGCGACGCTGCGCGCTCTCGCCGCGGGCGCCGTGACCTCGGCGGACCTCGCCGAGGCCGGAGGCGCGCCGGTCGCGGCGCGCGCCCTCGCGAAGCGCGGTCTGGTGTTGGAGGGCGCGCGCAGCGTCCGCCGCATCCCCCGCGAGTTCGCGCTCGGCGAGGACGACGCGGTGCGTGACGCGACCGCGACCGCCGGACAGGCCGGCGCGCTCCAGGCGATCGTCGCCAGCCTGGGCGGCAGCGCGCCGTTCCTACTTCACGGCGTGACCGCGAGCGGCAAGACCGAGGTGTACCTGCGCGCCGCGGCGCGCGCTCTCGCGCTCGGGCATGGGGTCATCGTGCTGGTGCCGGAGATCGCGCTCACCGCGCAGGTCGTCGCGCGTTTCGTCGCGCGCTTCGGCGAGCGCGTCGCGCTCCTGCACTCGGCGCTCTCGGCGGGCGAGCGCTACGACGAGTGGCGTCGTGTCCTCGACGGCACGGCCGACGTCGTGGTGGGATCGCGCTCCGCGCTCTTCGCGCCGCTGGAGCGCCCCGGACTGGTGATCGTCGACGAGGAGCAGGAGCCCTCCTATAAACAGGAGAGCGCGCCGCGTTACCACGCCGTCGACACGGCCCTCGCCCTGGGACGGATGGCCGGCGCGGTGGTGGTGTTGGGCAGCGCGACGCCGCGCGTCACGACGTATCACGCCGCGACCAGCGGCGCCCTGCGCCTTCTTCCGCTGCCGGAACGGGTGAGCGATCTCGCGATGCCGCCGACGACGGTCGTCGACCTGCGGATCGAGCTGAAGGCGGGCAATCGCGGGACGCTGTCGCGCGCACTGCGCCTTGCGCTCGAGCGCACGGTCGCGAAGGGCGAGCAGGCCATCCTGTATCTGAACCGCCGCGGCTTCGCGACGGTCGTGCTCTGTCGCGACTGCGGGCACGTCGTCAGCTGCCCGGCCTGCGACATCCCGTTCGCGTACCACGCTGACGGGACGCTGGTGTGCCACCGCTGCGGACGGCGAGCGTCGCCGCCCGAGAGCTGCCCGAGGTGCGGCGGTGCCCGGATCAGGCATCTGGGCGTCGGCACGCAGCGCGTCGAGGAAGAGGTGCGCGCGGTCGTACCGAAGGCGGCGCTGCTGCGGCTCGACCGCGATGCGGTGCGCGCGAAGGGCTCACACGCCGCGCTCTTCGAGCGCATGCGATCGCGTCGCGCCCAGGTCATCGTCGGCACGCAGATGGTCGCGAAGGGCTTCGACCTTCCGGGCGTCTCGCTCGTCGGGGTGGTGAATGCGGACACCGTGCTGAGCCTTCCGGATTTCTCGTCGGCCGAGCGGACGTTCCAGCTGCTCACCCAGGTGCTCGGCCGATCGGGCCGCGGACCCGCGGGCGGGCGAGGGATCCTGCAGACCTATCTGCCCGATCATTACGCGATCCGCGCCGCCGCGGCGCACGACTACGCGATGTTCGCGGCCGCCGAGCTCGATGGGCGCCGCCGGTTCGGGTACCCGCCGTTCGCGAGGCTCGTGCTCCTCCAGACGCAGGCGAAGCGCGCGGAGACCGTCGAGCGGCGCGCCGAGGCGTATGCGAAAGCGCTGCGCGCCGACGCCGGCGGTGACGCGGAGGTGCTCGGACCGGCGCCGGCGTTCGCGGCGAAGCGCGCGGGTTCATTCCGCATGCAGCTCGTCCTGCGCGGCGCTCGGCCGGATGGCTTGCTGGACCGCGTTCCGCCGTCGGCGGAGTGGACGGTCGACGTTGACCCGGTGACACTGCTCGGGTGAGCGAAAGCCTCGCCGAGGAAGAGCGAGAAGAGCCGCAACCGCCGCGCCTGAGAATCGCGAAGGGGGCGCCGTGGCGCATCGACCCGGGTCGGCGCGCCAAGTGGTCCGCGCCCGCGTTCGTCTCGGCGCACGCGGTCGAGGTCCGCCAGATCGGCGATCCGGTGCTGCACGCACCCGCGAAGAAGCCGCGCATGGATCGCGGCCAGCTCGAGGCCCTCGCGCAGCGACTGTTCGCGTCGATGGTCACCGCGCGCGGCATCGGCATCGCGGCGCCGCAGATCGGAGTACCGCTCCGCGTTGCGATCATGGACGTCGACGAGGCCGGCATCGTCGCCGTCGAGCCGAAGATCGAGTGGGTCAGCGACGCGGTGGACGAGACGAGCGAGGGCTGCCTGTCGGTGCGCGGCATGTACGGCATGCTCGAGCGGCCGATAGAAGCGCGTCTCGTCGCGCTGGACATCAACGGCAAGAAGTTCGTCATCGAGGGCGAGGAGTTCGGCGCGCAGTGCATGCTCCACGAGACCGATCACCTGAACGGCATCCTGTACGTCGACCGCCTCACCTCGCGCGACGACCTGCATCCAGTCGACGTCGACGACGCGGCGGCAGCCGGCGAGGGAGAGCCGCCGCGGCCCTGAATGGCGCACTGGAGGCTCGGTGACACGCACCGTCTTCCTCGGGACGCCCGCGTTCGCCGTCCCGTCGCTGGACGCGGTGGACCGCTTGCGCGGACGCGGCGCGCTCGAGCTCGTCGCCGTGGTCACCCAGCCCGACCGCGCGGGCGACCGCGGGCGTCTGGGCGTTCCCGCCGTGAAGGCCCGGGCGCTCGCCCTCGGCGTGCCGGTGCTGCAGCCGGCGCGCCTCGACGAGGCGGGGCTGCGGCAGATCGCGGCCCTCGGCCCGGAGCTGCTGGTGTGGGCCGCATACGGCAATCGGATCCCCGGTGCCCTCCTTTCGTCAGTGAACGGTCGCGCGGTGAACGTGCATGCCTCGCTGCTGCCGCGCTGGCGCGGCGCCGCGCCGATCGCGCACGCGATCCTCGCCGGCGACCGTGAGACCGGCGTCACGCTCATGGAGGGCACGGCCGCGCTCGACGAGGGCCCGATCCTCGCGCAGGAGCGCACCCCGGTCGGCGAGGCCGAGTCGGCGGGCGATCTCACGCAGCGGTTGGCGGCGCTCGGCGGGCAGCTGCTCGAACGCGAGCTGCCGCGGTACATCGCCGCGGAGCTGCGTGGCACGCCGCAGGACGCGCCGGCGGCGACGCTGGCGCCGAAGGTCACGTCGCGCGATGGCGAGCTCGACTTCACGCGGCCGGCCGACGCGCTCGCCCGCCGCGTGCGCGCGTTCACGCCGGAGCCCGGCGCGTGGACGACGTTCCGCGGCGCGCGTCTCGTCGTCGCGGGTGCGTCGGTGTCGGGCGGGACTCCGCGGGAGCACGGTGTGCTGGAGATCCACGACGGCTGGCCCGAGGTCGCGGCCGGCGCCGGCTGGCTGCGTCTCGACCTGGTGCGTCCCGCCGGCAAGCGGACGATGGCCGGAGAGGACTGGGCGCGCGGACTGCGGGGAGCGGAGGGTTCGCGGCTTCCGTCGTGACGGGTACCCTCGCTACATGAAGCCCGCGCGCCCCGCGATCAGCGACGTCGATGAGCGAGCGCTCGTCGCGTGGCTGCGCGACCGCCGGGAGCCCGCGTACCGCGCGCATCAGATCCGGCGCCACATCGCGCGCGGGACCGAGGCGGGCTGGGACGAGCTCACCGATCTGCCGACGGCGCTGCGCGACCTTTTGGGGCGTTCGTTCCGCTTCAGCGCGGTCGAGCCCGAGACGGAGATCGCCAGCGCGGACGGCGAGACGCGCAAGGCGCTGCTGCGACTGCACGACGGCCTTCACATCGAGTCGGTACTCATGCCGCATCACGGCGCGCGCAACTCGGTGTGCTTCTCGACGCAGGCGGGCTGCCCGATGGCCTGCGCGTTCTGCGCCACCGGCGAGATGGGTCTCGTGCGCAACCTCACTGTCGGCGAGATCGTCGACCAGGTCCGCCACTGGCAGCGCGAGCTCGTCGCGCGCGGCGAGCGCGTCTCGCACGTCGTCGCGATGGGGATGGGTGAGCCGCTCGCGAACTTCGACGCGACGGTGGCCGCGGTGCGCATGCTCATCGACCCGAGGCTTTTCGGCATCAGCCCGCGGCGCGTGACGATCTCGACAGTGGGCGTCGTCCCGCAGATGGATCAGCTCGCCGCGCTCGATCTGCCGGTCAACCTCGCCGTCTCGCTGCACGCGCCGAACGACGCCATCCGCGGCGCGATCGTGCCGCTGAACAAGCGCTGGGGCATCGACGAGGTGCTCGCGGCATCCGCGAGGTACGTCGCTCGGACCGGGCGCCGCGTGACGTTCGAGTACGTGCTGCTCTCGGGCGTGAACGATGCGGAGCAGGATGCGACGGAGCTCGCCGAGCGGATCACGCGGCTGGGCCGCACCGCCGACTACCACGTGAACCTCATCCCGGTGAACAAAGGTCCCGGTGGATTCGCGCGTCCGCCGGAGCGCCGGATGGAGCGCTTCGCCGAGATCCTTCGGGAGCACAGGATCGCCGCGACGCTGCGCATCAGCAAGGGTCAGGACATCGCCGCGGGCTGCGGTCAGCTGAAGGTGCCTGAGGGCAGAGCGGCGGTAGCCGTCAGTTAGCGCGGAACAGTCGCATGGCCGCGATCGTCAGGGGCAGCCCGGCGGCGACGTAGAGCGCATGCGCGACGTAGTGCGAGGGCGTCTGCTCCGGCTCGAAGGGCAGGAACGGCAGTGGCAGGACCGTGAGGACTCCGCCGACGAGGACGTTGACGACGGTCCAGCTGACGAGCAGCGCCGCGACGACGCTGCTTCGCGGCCACGCCCAGTAGGACGCGATGAGGCCCGCGTACACGACCAGCGGTGCCAGGTTGTCCGCGCTCAGCAGTGGCAGCTGCGGAAGGGAGATGACGTTGTGCGCGAGCATGCCGAGATAGGCGAGGACTGCGAGAGCGGTCAGGACGCCGCGGGGTATCACAGGGCGTGCTAGCGGGCTTTCGCTCGCTCCCGCTTCTTCGCCATGCGCGCGTCCTTGGTCTGAGTCCGGCTGCAGCGCGTGCACACGAGCAGCTTCTGGCCTGCGATCAGTGAGGTGTGGAGGTTCGCGTCGAACCGACGTTTCGTGTGTACCTTCGAGTGGCTCACGTTCGATCCGAACGCGGCGGTCTTGCCGCAGATCGCGCAGGCGCGTGGCATCGGCGGTATCTCCTAAGGGGACTGAACGTCAATGGTACTGTCGCGCCCATCGCGACGCAATGTGACGGCCCCACCCTGCTGCGCGTTCTCGAGACCGCCGCCGATCGTCTCGAGCGGGCGGTCGACGAAGTGAACGCGCTCAACGTGTACCCGGTGCCCGATGGCGACACCGGAACGAACATGGTCCACACGGTCCGCTCGGCGCTGAAGCACGCTCGCGCGGCCGAGCCGACGCTGGCGGCCGTCAGCGCCGCCGCGGCCCACGGCGCGCTCATGGGTGCGCGCGGGAACAGCGGCGTGATCCTCTCGCAGATCATCCGCGGCCTGAAGGACGCTCTCGCCGACGCCGAGGAGCTGGGCAACCGCGAGCTGCGCGCGGCGCTGAGCCTGGCCCGCCGCCACGCGCATGACGCCGTGAGCGCGCCGGCGCCGGGCACGATCCTGACCGTCACGGTGGCGATCGAGGACGCCGCGGCCGATGACTCCGGCAGCCTCGAGGCGATGCTGCGGCGGCTCGTCGACGTCGGCGCGCAGGCGGTCACACGTACGCGGATGGAGAACCCGGTGAACAGGTCCGCGGGTGTTGTCGATGCCGGCGCGAAGGGCCTGTGGTACCTGCTGGATGGCGCGCTCGCCGCGCTGGAGGGCCGGAGTCCGAGCATCGCCGCCGCGGCGACCCGCTCGCAGACCGCGCCGGCGCACGCGGTGGCGAGCGAAGTCTCCTCGTGGGCGGGCGCGTACGACGTGCAGTTCCTGGTGGAGCACCCCGCGCGACCGATCGAGGACATTCGCGCCGAGATGACGAAGTTCGGCGCGGACTGCGTGCTCGTCGTCGGCGACGAGTCCGTCGTCAAGGTCCACGTCCACACGCTCGAGCCCGACAAGATCATCGCCATCGGAATGACCGCGGGGCGGCTCGGCGACGTGGTCGTCGAGGACCTCGACGCGATGACGGCGCAGCACGAGGCGGCGACCGGGATCGTGGTCGAGCCTCCGCGGCACGAGGCGACGGCCGCGATCGGCGTGGTCGCGGTCGTGCCGGGCTCAGGGTTCGCGACGGTGGCGCGCTCGCTAGGCGCGACGCCGCTGCTCGGGGGCGCGTCGATGAACCCGTCGACCGAGGACCTGCTGGCCGCGATCCGAGACGCGAACGCGCACCACGTGATCGTGCTGCCGAACGACAGGAACGTCATCCTCGCGGCGCAGTCCGCGGCGAAGCTGGCGGAGGTGACCGTGACGGTGATCCCGACGCGCACGGTCGCCCAGGGCATGGCCGCGCTCGTGGCGTTCGACCCAGCGAAGCAGTCGGCGGAGGTCGCCGGCGAGATGCAGGAAGTCGCCGAGCGCGCACACGGCATCGAGGTGACGCGCGCGATCCGCTCGACGACGGTCGACGGGCAGGATGTCCGCGAAGGTGAGGCGATCGCGCTCCTGGATGGCCGCGTCGTGTCCCACGGCGAGGACGAGGTGACGGTCCTGGTCGACGCGGCCAAGCGTCTCACCGATGCGGAGCTGTTCACGCTGTACTCGGGCGCGGACGTGGACGCGTCGCGCGTACAGCACGCCGCCCAGCGGCTCCGCGCCGCATGCCCCCGCGCCGAGGTCGAGGTGATCGATGGCGGTCAGCCGCACTACCCGTTCATCGTCGCGGCCGAGTAGCTCGCTCGAGCTCCCGGTCACGGCGCTGCCGGGGATCGGAGACGACTCGGCGAAGCTGCTCGAACGGATCGAGATCCGCACCATCGGCGACCTCCTCTGGCACCTGCCGCGGACCTACGCGGACTTCTCGAAGTTCACGCCGCTGAGGATGGTCCGCGCCGAGCAGGAGCAGACCGTCGAGGCGATCCTCGGCCGCATCGCCCAGCGCCGGACCGCCCGCGGGCAGCTCATGACCGAGGTCGAGCTGCTGGATCCGCAGGACCGCTCGCCGACGAACCTGCGCGCGACCTGGTTCGGCCGCCAGTTCATAAAGGAGCGGTATCCGGAGGGCCAGCTGGTGCGGCTGTCGGGCAAGGTGAGGTTCTTCGGGCGTTCGCTGCAGTTCTCGAACCCCAAGATGGAGAGCGCGGCGGCAGAAGCCGTCCACACGGGCCGCATCGTGCCGATGTACCGCCTCACCGAGGGACTCAAGGAGGGCCACCTGAGGCGTTGGCTCCACACGGCGGTGATGGGCGGCGCGAAGCGAACGCCGGTCGTGCGCGAGGTCCTCGATCCGCTTCCCGAGGCGATCCGCGAGCGCCGTTCACTCGTGCCGCTCCAGCAGGCGCTACGCGAAGTGCATTTCCCGTCAGAGTGGAAGGACCTGTTCAGCGCCAGGCGGCGTCTCGCGTTCGACGAGCTTCTGGTCCTGCAGCTCGCACTCGGCCAGCGGCGCGCGCGGTGGACCAAAGACGCGAAGGCGCTGCCGCTGCGGTCCGACGACACGGACGTCGCGGCCTGGATCGCGGCGCTGCCATTCACGCTGACGCCAGACCAGTTAGAGGCGTTCGGACAGATCCGCTCGGACCTCGCACGCCGCGTGCCGATGTCACGCCTGCTCGAGGGAGATGTCGGCTCGGGCAAGACGGTGGTCGCTGCGCTCGCGGCGCGCATCGCGGTCGCAGCCGGCGCGCAGGCCGCGCTGATGGCGCCGACCGAGCTCCTGGCGGAGCAGCACCACCGGTCGTTGGCTGCGCTGTTCGCCGAGGGCGGCCCTCGACACGCGCTCCTCACATCGAGCGTCACCGGTCCGGCGCGTCAGGAGATCCTCGCGGGTCTTGTGTCGGGCGAGCTCGAGGTGATCGTCGGAACGCATGCCCTGGTCGAGGAGAGTGTCTCGTTCAAGCGGCTCGGCCTGGCGATCGTCGACGAACAGCACCGCTTCGGTGTCCGTCAGCGCGCGACATTCCGCGAGAAGGGCATCGACCCGCATCTGCTGCTCACGACCGCGACGCCGATCCCGCAGACGCTCTCGCAAACGGTCTATCGGGACCTCGACATCTCGACGCTGCACCAGCTGCCGTCGGGGCTTCAGTCGATCCGCACCGAGGTGCGCCCGCACGAGGCGCTGCCGAAGGTGTGGCCGTGGCTGAAGGAACGCGTGTCGGCGGGCGAGCAGGCCTTCATCGTGACCCCGCGGATCGAGGAAGACCCGGAGGACGACATCCCGAGCGCCGAGGCCACGTTCCGCGACCTCAAGGCGAAGGAGCTTGCGGGTGTCCGGGTCGGCCTCCTACACGGCCGGATGCCGGCGAAGGAGCGAGACGACGTGATGCGCCGCTTCGCGGCGCGCGAGCTGGACGTACTCGTGGCGACGACCGTCGTCGAGGTCGGGATCGACATCCCCGACGCGACGATGATGGTCATCCTCGGCGCGGAGCGCTTCGGGCTCGCGCAGCTGCACCAGCTGCGGGGCCGCGTCGGCCGTCGCGGGCAGCGCGCGTTCTGCATCCTCGTGAGCGCGAAGGCGGACGGATCGGAGCGGCTCGCCGCGATGATGGAGAAGAAGCCCGGCACCGATCTGCCCCTCGATGGCTTCGACCTCGCGAAGCGCGACCTGCAGATCCGCGGCGCCGGCGAGTTCCTCGGCAAGCGGCAGAGCGGCGAGGGGAACGAGCTGCGCATCGTGGATCTGGCGGACGTGGATCCCGCGCTGATGGAGGAGACGGCGGTGGAGGCGGACCGCATCATCGCCGCGGATCCGCAGCTCGGCCAGCCGGAGCACGCGCCGCTCGAGCAGGCCGTGGCGGATCTCTGGCGCCGCTACGCGCTCGCGTGAGGGTCATCGCCGGGAGCGCGAAGGGTCGAACGCTCGACGCGCCGCGCGGCGGCGGGACACGGCCCGCGACGGACCGGGTCCGCGAGACGCTCTTCGCGATCCTCGAGCCCATTCTCGGCGACGCCCGCGTGCTCGACCTGTTCGCCGGCGCGGGGACGCTCGGGATCGAGGCGCTGTCCCGTGGAGCGGCAGGCGCCACCTTCGTCGAGCGCTCCCCCGAGGCGCTGAAGGCGCTTCGGAAGAACATCGCCGGGACGGGCTTCGAGGACCGCGCCGAGGTCGTGGCGGCGAATGTGCTGGGCTTTCTCGAGCAGTCGATCGCCGGTGCGTATGACGTTGTCTTCTGCGACCCGCCCTTCGCGGACGTGGCGCTCCTCGAGGTGACGCTCGCTCATCCGCGCCTGGCGGACGCCCTCGCCCCGGAGGCAACTGTGGTCGCGCGGGTGCTGAGGAAGCACCAGCCGAGGCTGCCGGAGGGAGCCCGCCTGTTCCGGGCGAAGCAGATCGGCGAGGAGACCCTCCTGTTCCTGAGATACGCGTGACGGTCGGCGAGCGAAGCGAGGTAGGATGACGGTCGCGCAGGAGGATGACGTGGACATTCAGTTCCTCGTGGAACGCCTGGAATCGCTCGTCGTGAACGGTCGCAAGGTCCCCATGACGAGCCAGGTGATCCTCGAGCAGGCGGCGGTCCTCGACGTCATCGACCAGTTGCGCGTGGCCATCCCGGAAGAGGTCCGGCAGGCCCGGCGCATCAATCAGGAGAGCGACCGGGTCCTCTCGAAGGCACGCGAGGAGGCCGAGCAGATCATCGGCGCCGCCCAGGAGCAGGCGGCGCTTCTCCTGCAGGACCAAGCGATCCTGCGGGAGGCCGAGATGAAAGCACAGGAGCTGCTCGACCGGGCGCAATCGAAGGCGGACGAGACCGCGCGCGGCGCCGACCAGTACGCCGCCGACGTGCTCGTTCGGCTCGAAAGCGATCTCGTGAAGTCACTTTCCATCATCAAGAGGAGCCTCGAGGTCATCGAGGAGCGCAGGCCGCAGCCGACCGAGGGGTAATCCATGATCGTCAACGTCGCTCCGCTGCTGAAGCAGCCCATCGGCGCGCAGGCCGATTACCACCTCGCCGAGTCGCCGATCGACCCACACGGAGAGAACTCCGGACTGCGCGAGGCTGGCGCCGTCTCGATCGACGCGGACATCACCGCGACGCACACGAATCCCGGTGCGTACCTTCAGGGCGCGGCGGACGCGAGTCTCGAGGCGACGTGCAGCCGCTGCCTCGTGCCGATCGAAACGCCCGTGCATGCGGACTTCGCCGAGCAGTACTACGCGAGGTTCGGCGTCATTTCGGGCGAGCCGGTGGGAGAGGCGCCGACGGACGCGAAGACGATCGGTTCGGACTTCGAGATCGACCTCACGCCGCTGCTGCGCGAGGAGCTGTTCCTCGCGACTCCGCTCGCGCCGCTGTGCCGGCCGGACTGCAGAGGTCTCTGCTCGGAGTGCGGCGAGGACCTGAACCAGAGACCGCACGAGCACCCGGCCGCGGTGGATGCGCGCCTCGCAAAGCTCGAAAAGCTCCGCGACTTCCACGCCGAGCGCGACTAGGGGCCGAATCGACCAGTCAAGGGCCGTAGAATCAGCACGGACCCACAGTAAGGAGAGCGAACGCTTTGGCTGGTCAACCCAAGAAACGCATCCCGCACGCCGCGCAGGGCGAGCGCCGCAGCCATCTGGCGCTGAAGGCGCAGAATCTCGTGCCTTGTCCCCAGTGCAGGAGCCCCAAGCCCTCACACCAGGTGTGCACGCATTGCGGGACGTTCCGCGGCCGCCAGGTCCTCAAGATCAAGGCGAAGCGCGCCGCGGCGTAGCCCCGTGCGCATAGCCGTCGACGCCATGGGTGGCGACCACGCCCCGGACGAGATCGTCCGGGGCGCGCTGCTGTATCGGGAG
>DATKCP010000204.1:0-2054 GCA_035513115.1 Candidatus Limnocylindria bacterium
CGGCCGGTCGCCGGCCAGGTGCATGCGCATGTCAACGATCGCGCTCGCGAGATATTCCGTCGTCGCGAAGCCCTGGTTGAACTTCGACGCGCGCTCGATCCGGTCCACGAGCGACTGGGGGATCGGCTCGCCGGTCTGGTAATGCAGCGCGAACCGCTGCAGCACCTCCGGCGTGGACAGCCAGTGCTCCAGCAGCTGCGAGGGAAATTCCACGTAGTCGCGCGGCACCGCGGTGCCCGAGAGCGATGGATAGTTGACGGCGGATGACAGCCCGTGCAACGCGTGCCCGAACTCGTGGAACAGCGTCGTGGCGTCGTCCCACGAGATGAGCACCGGCTCGCCGGCGGCGCCCTTCACGAAGTTGGAGTTGTTCGACACGATCGTGGTGACGTCGCCGTCGAAGCGCTCCTGCCGCCGGTAGGAGTTCATCCACGCGCCCGACCGCTTGCCGGCGCGCGCGTACGGGTCGAAATACCAGAGGCCGACGTGGCGCCCGCTGGCTCTGTCGTTGACCTCCCACACCCGCACGTCGGCGTGATACACGGGCACCGTCACGGGCTTGAAGTCGAAGCCGAACAGCTCGCCGGCCACCCAGAACATCCCCTCGCGGAGGCGCTCGAGCTGCAGATACGGCTTGACCTCGTTCTGGTCCAGGTCGTACCGCTGCTTGCGGACTTTCTCCGCGTAGTAGCGGTAGTCCCACGGCTCGATCGCGATGTTCTGTCCCTCAGCGCGCGCGAGCGCCCGCATGTCGCGCACTTCCTCCGCGACGCGCGCGACGGCGGAAGGCCAGACGGCCTCGAGCAGCTCCACGGCCCGCTCGGGCGTCTTCGCCATGGTGTTCTCCAGGCGCCAGTGTGCGTGCGTCGCATACCCGAGCAGCGTCGCGCGCTCGGCGCGGAGCGCGAGTATCTCCGAGATGATCTGGTTGTTGTTGTGCGCGCCCGGGTTGTCGCCGCGATCCACGAACATCCGCCAGACTCTCTCGCGCAGCTCCCGGTTGTCGGAGTAGGTGAGGAAGGGATCCACGGACGACCGCGTGTTGGTGATGATCCAACCGGTCTGACCCCTGGTCCGGGCCGCCGCCGCGGCGGCGTCGCGCAGCGACTGCGGCAGTCCGGCCAGCTCCGATTCGCTCGTCAGTGCGAGCGTCTGATCCGTCTCGTCGGCCAGCACGTTCTGGCTGAAGGACGTGAACAGGCCCGCCAGCCGCTGGTTGATCGCCGACAGCCGGCTCTTGGCGGCGTCGTCGAGGCGCGCGCCGGCGCGCACGAAGCTGGTGTGGTACAGCCACGCCAGTCGCTGCTGCTCCGGCGTGAGCGAGGACTTCCCGGGCGAGTTGTACACCGCGTCTATGCGCCGGAACAGCGCCGCGTTCTGCGTGATCAGGTCCGAGTGCGCGGCCAGCTTCGGCGCCATCTCCCGCTCGATCGGCCGGAACTCGTCGGTGTTCATCGTCGAGCTCCAGATGCCGTACGACGTTGTCACCCGGTCGAGCTTGCGGCCGGTCCGCTCCAGCGCGGCGATTGTGTTCTCGAACGTCGGCGGCGCGGGGTCGCCCGCTATGCGCTCGACCTCGGCCAGCTCTTCGGCCATCGCCGTCTCGAGCGCCGGCTTGAAGTCGGATACCGAGATCTTGTCGAACGGCGGAACCCCGCCGTACGGGCCGGTCCAGTCGCGCAGGAGCGGATTTGGCGATGCGGGCGCGGCGACAGCAGGTGCGGACGGCGTTTGCGGGGTCGTCGTCACGACTGGCGCGCATCCGAGGGCGGTGCCGAGCGCGAGAAGCGCGGCAGCGCTGTGGATCGGGATCGGCGAGAGCATGGCAATGGGGAGTAGGCTATGGCTGTCGGAGTGTGAGAGCGGAGGTGCGACGAGTCCTGGATCGAAGGGTATGAGCGACCCTCTATGGTAGCAAGGGGCGTCTACGAGGCGGCGCAACCCGTCATGATCACGGTATACGCTATCCCGGCGATCTTCCATCCCTCCGCGGTCCGCACGAGGTGCACGGCGTCGTGGCCGCAGTGGCTGAAGTTGGCGCCGATCCGGAATTC
>DATKCP010000205.1:0-3430 GCA_035513115.1 Candidatus Limnocylindria bacterium
TCACGGGCCTGCCTCACCTCATACCCGAGCCGGTCGAGATGGCCCTCGAGGAGCTCGCGATTCGCCTGAACGTCGTCAACGACCAGGACCAGAGGCCGTACCGGCTGTCCGAGCGTCGGTCCCGTCACGCGGCGCTCGCGAACCGGCGCACGGCCGCGCGCAGCGCGGCGGGCGAGATCGGCTTCGTGAGGTAGGCGTCGAACCCTGAGGCCATGCCCCGCTCCACCTGGTCGGCCATCGCGGCGGAGCTGAGCGCCAGGATCGGACCTTCGCGGCCAGAGGCACGGAGGTCGCGGCACACCGCGTAGCCGTCCATCCCGGGCATCTGGATATCCAGGATGATCATGTCGAACGCCTCGGCGAGCGCACGCGCGCGCCCGCTCGGTCCGTCGCGCTCCGTCGTGACGTCGTGCCCGTCAGCCTCGAGCGAGTCGACGAACAGCTCCACGTTCATCGCGTTGTCATCCACCAGAAGCACTCGCAAGATGCACCTCCGTTCGTTCGTTCCGGGCGGCCACCCGCCGGAGCCATGCGTCCAGGCGCGCGTGGTCGATCGGCTTCGTGAGGTGGTCGTCCGCTCCCAACAGGCGCGACCGATCCCCGTCGTCCTCGACGGTGATGACGATGACCGGGACGGCCCGGGTCGCGGGGTCGTCCCTCAGCTCTTCGAGGATCAGCTCGCCCCGGCCGTCCGGCAGCCGCAGGTCGAGCACCACCCCGATCGGGATGGACCGCGCGATCGCCGCGCGCGCCGCCGTGAGGGAACGAGCGACCTCGGTCCGGAGTCGCGCCTTCGTCGCGAGCGCGACCGTCAGATCGGCATCGCGGGCCTCATCCTCGATGATGAGGACGCGCCGCGTCACGCTCCGATCGACGACCACGTCGGGCACCCGGACGACGAAGGACGTGCCCTTGCCCTCCTCGCTGGCGGCGACGATCGTGCCGCCCTGCAGCTCGACCAGCCGCTTCGTCAGCGCGAGGCCGAGCCCGGTCCCGGGCGCGTCCGATCGGCCCTCGTGGAGGCGCTCGAACGTGCCAAAGAGCCGGTCCCTCTTTTCGGCGGGTATCCCGATCCCCGTGTCGCTCACGGCTATCCGCAGCGCGCGATCCTCGACATGCGCCCGCAGCCGAACGGAGCCGCCCGGCGGCGTGAACTTCACCGCGTTCGACAGCAGGTTGTAGACGATCTGGCGCATCCGGCCGGGATCGACGACGAGCTCGGCCGCGTCGACGTCCACCTCGAAGGCGATCGTTCGCGACGACGCCGCGGCGCCTATCGACTCTGTCACCGGAGCGAACAGCGCGTCCATCGTGATGTGCTCGGGTCGCAGCTCGAGACGGCCCGCCTCGACCTTCGAGAGATCGAGCACCTCGTTGATGAGACCGAGGAGGTGCTCGCCGGCCTCGCGGATGTTCCGCAGATACCGCTTCTGGCGCTCGCTGGTGACGCCGACGAGCTGCTCGTCGAGCAACTCGGAGAAGCCGAGGATGGCGTTGAGGGGAGTGCGGAGCTCGTGGCTCATGCCCGCGAGGAAATCAGACTTGTGACGGCTGGCCGTCGCGAGCTCTTCGTTCACTCGTTGGAGCGCGGCCTCGCGATCCGCGAGGACGGTCCGCTGGCGCAGGGACGTCGTGTACAGCCAGGCGATGCCCGCGGCCGCGAGCAGCGCGAGGAGCGTAGTCGCAGCTCCTCCAACGATCAACTGCCGCTCGAGCTGCCGCTGAGCCGCGAGCAGGACCGAAGGGTCGTCGGACACGAGGAGCGTCCAACCGGTCACGCGGACCGGTGCGTAGGTCACGACCTTCGACACTCCGTCGATGCTCGCCATCGCCGACCCGATCTGCGCGAACTCGCTCTGCTCGATAGCAGGAAAGCGAAGCTCCGAGAGCGGAGTGCGTGCTGGATCGGTGCTCGCGATCACGCGAGAGCGCTGGTCCACCAGGTGGATCTCCCGCCCTGGCGTCGACCGCAGCGGGTCGAGCACGCCGAGAAGGTGCGTGGGAGTAAGCGTCACCAGAAGTAGGCCCAGCACTCCCTGCTGCGCTCTGACCGCCCGGGCGACCACGACGAGGGTCTGTCCGGTGATGCGCGAGATGACGACCTCGGAGATGTACGGTCCATCCGCGTTCAGAGCCCCCTGGTAGTAGTCCCGGTCTGCGAAGCTCTGTCCGTACGTTTCCGGCGCCGCTGG
The DNA here is from genome assembly GCA_035513115.1 of Candidatus Limnocylindria bacterium. Lineage (GTDB taxonomy): Bacteria > Chloroflexota > Limnocylindria > P2-11E > P2-11E > CF-39. The sequence continues at coordinate 2,193 of DATKCP010000205.1, forward strand.
GTGACGTGCGAGCAGCCTCCCCTCGCCGTCGAGCACAAGAGCCGTGGCGTATGTCGTGTCCTGGACCAGGTTGACCAGATCCGCTTCGAGCGCAGCCGGATCCTCCGGGTCTAGGGCGGCGCGTAACGACGCGCGTGTCGCGAAGAGACCAAGCCGGCGGCTCACCTCATCGATAGCGGCTTCGATCGACGAGCGTGCGAGCCTTGCCGAAAGGAGCCGCTGGTCGGCCTCGCGCCGCGCGATGTCCTCGGCGACCGTTTGGCGCACGACAGCGCCCCAGACGACCAGGGGTACCAGCACGGCCAGTCCGATGCCTATCGTGATCAGGGCCGGCATTACTCGTCCGCGCGGTCGCAGGATCGCGCTCGCGCGACCCCAGGCACGACGAAGGCTGGGCTTCCGGGCTGTGCTCACTCGCCCCCATCCATCCGTCTCTCGCGGATACGGACCGACCCGCCATCAGTCCGTACGGCCGGAATGTGCCCGTCAGTTCAGTTCAGCCGGTGTCGACTAAGTGTCAGTAGAATGGTTTAGTAATAGATGGCGCACTCATGATCGAGGAGTCGTACAGATCTCTCCTCGAGCGTCCGATATCCGTACCCTTGCAATGTCCGACGTGCTAGCGAATGAACTCTGTCTGCGCGACGCGCATTCCATTCGCGAACACCTGAGCCACGAGCCGCGCGCCGAGCCGGTAGGCCAGCTCGCGCTCGTCGTCCGTATCGAGCACGACGATGTCGGCCCGCCGGCCGGGAACGAGCGCGCCGGTGCGCTTCCCGCGCCGCAGGGCGTGCGCGGCGTTCGCGGTCGCGGCCACGATCGCCTCGTGCGGCGTGAGCCCGCACATGGACACGCCGAGCGCGATCGCGGCGGGCATCCCCTCCAGCGGTGACGTCCCGGGGTTGTGATCTGTTCCCAGAGCGACCGCCACCCGGTTGGCGACGAACCGGCGCGCGTCGGGCGGCTCGTAGCCGACGAACAACGCGCTGCCCGGGAGCAGAACGGCGACCACCCGGGCTCGCTCCATGGCGCGCAGGCCCTCGGTGGAAGCGCGCGAGAGGTGATCGGCCGACCGCGCGTCGAGGCGCGCCGCGAGTGCCGCCGCGCCGACGTCGTTGAGCTGGTCGGCGTGAAGCGTGACCGCGAGGCCGAGCGCGGCGGCCTCACGCATCAGGGGCTCCACCTCGGACCCTTCGAAGACACCCTTCTCGACGAAGGCGTCGACCGACTCCGCCAGC
>DATKCP010000206.1:0-5969 GCA_035513115.1 Candidatus Limnocylindria bacterium
GCGGAGAGCTCCACGCCGCGAGGCTACGCCTCAGGAGCGTTCGTGCTTGCGCAGCAGGTCATCCAGCGCCTCGCGCAGGAGTGCCGCCTCCTTCTTCTTCTGACGCTCGGCGAGTCCCTTGAGCCGGCCGAGCTGCGCGGCGGAGTAATAGGAGGACTTCAGGACCATGTCGTCGCTGGGTGTCAGGCCGACCGCGTCGCCGCCCTGCTCCTTTGCGGCAAGGAGGGCGAGATCGGCCTTGCGCATGAGCTCTTCGGTGCTGGCGGGCCCGCGCGACTTCGTGTCGCGCGGCGTGTTGGCGACGCCGATGCTGACCGTGCACTTCTGTCCGCGCGGTACGACCTTCGCGAGCGCGGCATCGAGCTCCTGGCGAAGCTGCTCGGCGCGGAGGAAGATCGGCTCCAGCGACGTTCCCGGCGCGAGCAGCGCGAACTCGTCGCCGCCGATGCGGCCGAGCGTCCAGCCTTCCTTCGCCGCGGTCTTCGAGAGCGTCGCGATGGCCGCGCCGATGGCCTTATCGCCGGCCTCGCGACCGTGCTTTTCATTGAGGCCAAGAAGATCGTCGAGGTCGAGGTGGATCATCGTCGCCACCGGCTCGCGCTTCAAGGAGGCGATGACCGCGCCCTCGAATGCCGGCCGGGAGAGACAGCCGTTCGTGTCGGCGCGGAATCGCACATCCCTGACCTGCTCGCTGCGCTTCGCCACGTCGCCACCTCCCAAGGGGCACTCTCGATTGATGTATATCGGTGGCACATATATAGGTCAAGTATCATCATGGTTGCGCGCGCTGCATCCGGGCGGTCCGGACGTAACGGGCGCGGCCGATCGGTCGGTACACTCGGCGGCACAGGCGTTCGAGGGGCGATCGACCCCGATGCCGCTGGAAGAAAGCCGCGAGGCGATTAGACCCGGCCGGAGAGCCACTCCGTTAAAGAAGCGATGAGTGGGCGCGCGCAGGCGTGCCAACTCGGGTGGTACCACGGCGCGCGCCGTCCCGGGAGCGGGACGGCGTTTTTGTTTGGGAGAGCTATGGCCACGACGAACGAGAAGATGCGATTCACACCGGTGGGGTCGTCATTCGACCTGCCGGAGCTCGAGCACGGGGTGCTCGAGCTGTGGGAGCGCGACCGGAGCTTCGAGGCGTTGCGGAAGAAGAACGCCGGCGGCCCGCGGTACTCCTTCATCGACGGCCCGATCACGGCGAACATCGAGGCGATGGGCGTTCACCACGCCTGGGGACGCACCTACAAAGATCTCTACCAGCGCTACAAGGCGATGCAGGGATTCGACCAGCGATGGCAGAACGGGTTCGACTGCCAAGGGCTGTGGGTCGAGGTTCAGGTGGAGCGCGAGCTCAACCTGAACAGCAAGCGCGACATCGAGACGTACGGCATCGACAAGTTCTCGCGCGCATGCCGCGCGCGCGTCGACCGCAGCGCTGCAGCGATCACCAAACAGTCCATCCGGCTCGGCCAGTGGATGGACTGGGACAACTCCTATTACACGTACAGCGACAACAACATCTCGCACATCTGGAACGCACTGAAGCTCGTTCACGAGAAGGGCTGGCTCGTGGTGGGCCACCGCGCGATGCCGTGGTGCGCCCGCTGCGGCACGGCTCTGTCCGAGCACGAGATGACGGGCTCGTACAAGGAGATGACGCACGCCTCGCTATACGTGCGGTTTCCGATAACGGGGACCTCACCGTGGCCAGAAACGCCGGGCACGGGCGACCAGCGAACGTCCTTCCTCGCGTGGACCACCACGCCGTGGACGCTGCCCGCGAACGTCGCGCTGGCCGTGCATCCGGAGCTCGACTACGCGCGCGTGCGCGTTCGCGCGGACGGGGCGTCCGCACCGGAGGTCCTGATCCTCTCGGCGGCCGTGTTCCGGAACACGCAGTGGCACGACGCCGAGCTGCTGGAGACGCTGAAGGGAAAGACGCTCCTCGGGCTGCGCTACTCCGGTCCATTCGACGAGCTGCCCGTTGGAGCGCTGACGAAGCCGGGGCACCGCGTGATCGCGTGGGACGAGGTCGGCGAGGCCGAAGGCACCGGCATCGTGCACATCGCGCCGGGCTGTGGCGCGGAGGACTTCGCGCTCTCCAAGGCCGAGAAGCTGCCGGTCGTCGTGCCCATCGATGAGACCGCGCATTTCGGCAAGGGCTTTGGTTGGCTCGAGGGCAAGGAGGCGCGCGACGTCGCCCACGAGATCGCCGGAGACCTGCGCAAGCGTGGCCGTCTCTTCCGCGAGCTGCCGTACACGCACTCTTATCCGGTCTGCTGGCGCTGCCACGAGGAGATCGTCTTCCGTGTCGCGGATGAGTGGTTCATCTCGATGGACGAGCTTCGTCCGATGCTCAAGGAAGCCGCAACGAAAGTGCGCTGGTTGCCTCCGCACACCGGTGACCGGATGCAGAACTGGCTCGACAACATGGGCGACTGGAACATCAGCCGCAAGCGCTACTGGGGCTTGCCGCTGCCCTTCTATAACTGCGCGAACAGTCACTTCTTCATCATCGGAAGCGAGAAGGAGCTGCGAGAGCGCGCGATCCGGGGGCTGGAGCAGCTGACGGAGCTGCACCGGCCGTGGCTGGACAACGTCGTCCTCGCGTGTCCCACATGCAAGGCGGAGAGCCTCCGCGTGAAGGAGACCGGCGACGTGTGGCTCGACGCCGGGATCGTTCCGTTCTCGACGCTGAACTGGCTCGACGATCAGGACTACTGGCGGAAGTGGTTCCCGGCGGAGTTCATCACTGAGAACGTCGAGCAGATCCGCCTCTGGTACTACTCGCAGCTCTTCTTCAGCGTTGTCCTTGCCGGCCGCGCGCCTTACGAGACGGTGCTCTCGAACGAGTTCGTGTACGACGAGCAAGGCGAAGAGTTCCACAAGACGGGCGAAAACTTCATCGACTTCCCGCAGGCCGCGGAACGCGCCGGCTCCGACGTGATCCGCTGGTACTACGCGCGGCACGATCCCGCGGAGAAAGTGCTCTTCGGCTACAACGTGCTGGGGGACGTGAAGCGAAAGCTACTCGTCCTTTGGAACACCTACTCGTTCTTCGTGACGTATGCGAACCTCGATGCCTTCGATCCAGACGAGGCGCAGGTGCCGGTAGGGGAGCGCCTTTTGATCGATCGCTGGCTTCTGTCATCGCTCGAGCGTCTGGTGCGAGACTGCCGCGCCGCTCTCGACAAGTACGACTCGCAGACCGCGGCGCTGCGGATGGAAGCGTTCTGGGACGACCTGTCCACGTGGTACGTCCGCCGCAACCGGCGGCGCTTCTGGAAAGCCGAATCGCGGCGCGACTCGCTGGCTGCGTACCAGACCATGTACGAGGCACTGACGACACTGGCGCGGCTCTTTGCTCCGTTCATGCCGTTCGTCGCCGAGTCGCTCCACCAGAACCTCGTGCGTCATGCGGTCGGTGGCGCCGACGCGTCCGTCCACCTGAGCGCATATCCCGAGGTGCGCGCCGAACGGATCGACGACGACCTCGAGCGTCGCATGCGTGCCGCGATGCGCGTCGTGTCGCTTGGCCGTACCGCGCGCTCCGCCGCGAAAACGAAGGTCCGCACGCCACTGGCCAAGCTCATCGCCGTGTTCGATCCGAACGACCGGGACCGCGGCGCGCTCGAAGGACAGGACGAGCTCGCGGCGATCATCCGCGACGAGCTCAACGTGAAGGAGTTCGAGGTCCGTGACGATGCTGAGGGACTTGTCCGTGAGACCGTGAAGCCGGAGCTCAAAGCGCTGGGCCCGAAGCTTGGCAAGGACCTGCCACGCGTGCGCCAGGCGCTGGCGGACGGCCGCTACACGTCACGCGACGGCAGGATCGAGGTCGAGGGCTTCACGCTGGCGCCGACCGAGGTGCTCGTGAGCCACGAGGGCACGGCAGGGCACGCCGTGGGCCGTGACGCCGGCGCGATCGCCGCGCTGGTGACCGAGACCACGCCCGAGCTCGAGGCCGAGGGCCTCGCGCGCGAGCTCGCGCATCACGTGAACAACATGCGCAAGGAGGCCGGCCTCGACATCGCGGACCGCATCACGCTTCGTTACGACGGCCCGCTCGGGCAGACGGTCGAGCGGTTCGGCGACTTCCTTGCCGGCGAGGTGCTCGCGACGACGCTCACACCGGGTGTGACCGGTCGTGGCCATCGTTGGGAGGGCGAGCTCAACGGCGTGAAGGGGATCCTGGAGATCGAGCGGGCCTAGAGGACCGCGCTGCGCAGCGCCGCCGCCACGAGCCGCGGCGCCCGCCGGCGCGCCGGACCGGTGAGCGCCGTCCGCCACGTCGGGTAGGAGAGCAGCGCGTGCGCCAGGGCGATCGCGTCCGCGGCACGGACGCGCAGCGCGCCGCGGCGGGCGAGGTCGTTCATCGTCCGCGTGATGAGGGCGAGCCGCACGCTGTCCAGATCGCGCAGCGGCGACGCGACGACCCTCGGCAGCGCGCCATCGACCAGCGTCTCGAGCAGCACCGACTCGAGGCGGTACTCGCGGTCATGCAGCGCGACCAGCTCGTTGAGGATCGACTCGGGCGCCTCCGACCGCGGCCGCCAGCGCTCGACGCGGGCGATCTGCGCGGTCGCGCGGCGCCGCAGCGCCTGCTCCACCAAGCGCTCCTTGGATGGCGCGTGCAGATAGAGCGTCCGCGGCGCGACGTGCGCGCGGCGGGCGACGTCGACCATGCGCAGGGAGTGATATCCGCGGCGCGCGACCTCGCGCAGCGCCGCGGTCTCGATGGCTGCTCCGGTACGGGCCACTGTGCGGGCGCGCTCGCGCTGCACGTACGTTCGACTATTCACTGCATAGACACTGTAGCGAACCTTGTGAAGAAGTCTGGCCGCGGCGATCGACCACTGTTACGCTTGCTTCAGTGAACGCTCTGGCTTTCGTCTTCCCCGGGCAGGGCTCGCAGACCGTCGGAATGGGCCGCGACGTGTACGAGGCCTCCGCCGCCGCGCGCGCGATCTTCGAAGAAGCTGACCGCGTGCTCGGCTACAAGCTGTCCGAGCTCTGCTTCGACGGTCCCGCCGAGCGCCTCAACGACACGACCGTAGCGCAGCCCGCGGTGCTCGCCACGAGCATCGCGCTGTTCGAGGCGATGGTGGAGTCGGTGACGCAGAAGATCGGGCGCCGCGCCACGGACGGCAGCGAGCCCCGCGGTGTGATGGCGCTGCCGGAGCACCTGCGGCCGACGTTCGTGGCAGGGCACTCCCTTGGTGAGTTCACCGCGCTCGTGATCGCGGGCGTGCTGCCCTTCTCGGACGCGCTGCGCCTCGTGGCGGAGCGCGGCATGCTCGCCTCGACGCGCGGCGCGCGGGGAGCGATGGCCGCGATCATCGGACTGTCCGCGGAGGAGGTCGAGCGCGTCATCGCGGAGACCGTCGAGTCGGGAAGCGTGGTCGTCGCGAACGACAACGGCCCCATGCAGGTGACGATCGCCGGCGACGACGCCGGCATCCGCGCGGTGACGGAGGCGCTCGAGAGGCGTGGCGCGAGGAAGATCGTCCCGCTGCGGATCTCGGCGCCGTTCCACTTCCCCGATATGGGACGCATCGGGCCCGATCTGCGGGCATTCATGCAGACGCTCCGTTTCAGCGAGCCCGTCGTCCCCATCGTCGCTAACGTGAGTGCCCTGCCGCACCTGAGCTCGTCCGCGATACAGGAGGCGCTCGTGCGCCAGCTGTCAACTCGCGTCGAGTGGCTCAAGTCGGTCCGCTACATGGTCGAGCGCGGTGCATCGACGTTCGTCGAGATCGGCGCCGGTCAGGTCGTGAACGGACTGGTCAAGCGCATTGCCGACGTGAAGCTCGTGAATGTCTCCGACACGGGCTCGCTCGCCGGCGCGCTTCGCACGCTCGGCGAACGCGCGCAATCCGTCATGTCGCGGTGACCCGGCGGGTCGTGGTCACCGGCATCGGCGCGGTGACTCCCGTGGGCCTCGACATCCCGACGACCTGGGACGC
>DATKCP010000207.1:0-2110 GCA_035513115.1 Candidatus Limnocylindria bacterium
GAACAGGAACACCGGCATGCGCTGCGCGACGGCGGCCAGGCCGATCAGGATCGCCAGCATCAGCGGATCCACGCGCTCGAAGCTCAGCGTGCGCAGCGACTGCGCCAGCGCCACCGCACCGAGCGCGGCTACGAAGAGGACATAGAAGCGAAGTCCCTGCCTCATCGTTCGCTGTCCAGCAACGGATCTTGTTCCCAACTAACGGTTTCCCACATGACGCCCTCCCAGCTGACGCTTTCCCATGTCACGCTCTCCCAGCTCACGCTCTCCCAAGTCACAGCCCCCCAACGTATGGATTCCCAGGTCACGCCTTCCCAGGTCACGCCTTCCCACGTCGTGCCGTCCCCCGCGACGCCGCTGTTCTCGAGCGTCGTCATGAGGAGCCTCGACGGGAGGAGGAGGTGGTTCACCGCGCTCGGAGGCGCGAAGAGCGCCGTCGTCGCGGTGACCGCGTTGCTCACCGTGCCCGTGAGGGCCCGGCCGGACGCGACGATCGCGCCCTTGGTCATCGTCGGCGTGTAGTCGGTGCGAGCGCTGAGGACGAGGGCGGCGACGCCCGAGACCATCGCGCTCGAGACCGAGGTCCCCGACATGCGGATGTAGAGGTTGGCGTTGTTCGTCGTGCTCGCGTTCCCGTTCGCGTTCCCATTCGCGTTGCCGGTCAGGCTCGTACCCGCGGTCGCGTTCGGGACGACGCGCTCCGGCTTGGTCAGCTCCAGGCGCGAGCCGATCGCGCGCAGCGAGACGACCCGGCGGCCGGGAGCGAGCACGTCCGGTTTCGCGAAGCCGTCCAGCGTCGGGCCGCGGCTCGAGAAGGTCGACTCGCGGTCGTCCTGGGTGGACGGCGTGCCCTGATCGTCGAAGCTGCCCGCGGTGATGATGAACGGATCGGCACCGGGTGTTGAGACGAGGCCCGGCTCGGGACCCTCGTTGCCGGCGGCGGCCACGACCGCGATGCCGGAGAACCACGCCGCCTCCGCCAGCGCCGCAAGAAGGTCCTCGTGATACGAGGACCGCTGCGCCATGCCGAGCGAGAGGTTCAGCACGCGGATCGTCAGCGCCGTACGGTTCTTCAGGAGCCAGTCGAAGCCCGCCACCACGCCGTAGAGCGTTCCGTTACCGTTCTGGTCCAGGACGCGGATGTCCACCAGGCGCGCATCCGGTGCGACGCCCCGGAACGCGGACCCGTTCGCCGCGATGATGCCGGCGAGATGGGTGCCGTGGCCGGCCGGATCGAGCGCGACGCCGGTGTCACCGGAGAAGTTGACGCGTGCGACGACCTTGCCCGAGGGAAGGTCGGGGTGCGCGCCGATGCCGGTGTCCATGAGCGCGACGACGACGCCGGTGCCGGTCGAGCTGCTCCACGCCTTGGGCGCGTCGATCGCGGCGATGCCGATGCTGTCCTTCTTCGACACGCTGCCGACCTCGTCGAGGTCCTTGCCGTCGTTCCGCTCGCCACCGATCGCGGTCACGCGGGCGTCGGTCGTTGCGCGGAGCACCGCCCGATCGGTCCCGACGGCGGCGAGAGCCTGATCGCTCAGGCGGGCGCTCACGACATTGACGGTGTCGAAAACGGTGATCTCCGTCGCGCCGGCGGAGGTGAGGTCCGCGGCCACGGTCCACGCGGTGCCGGCCGAGACCTGGATAAGGGCGACGTCGCCGGCGCTCAGCGCTGGATCGACGTCGGCGTGGAGGGCGGAGGCGCGACCGGTCCACGCGGTCCCGAGGAGCAGCGCGAAGATCATGATCGGCGTGGCCAGTCGGGCGGCGCGCTTCATCCCCACGTGTGTAGTTGTGCGCCCGAGTCACTCTCTGGTCATCACCCGCACGGGTGAAGGGGAGGACGTGCGAGTTACACCCGATACGGGACCGAGACCTGCGCTCGCGCGCGCGCGGACGCCTAGATCAAATGGTGTAGGGCGAGACCCACACGCGGATGAGGAGCGGCGTCTAGATGGTGGTCCGGACCGCCTCGACGGCCTGCTGGTAGACCTGCTGGTGCGGGCTCTCGGCGCCGCGGGCGCTCTTGCGCCGCTCGCCGACGACGGTCTTGATGAAGGCCTCGACCACCACCGGGTTGAACTGGGTGCCGCTGTTGGCCCGCAGCTCG
>DATKCP010000208.1:0-3962 GCA_035513115.1 Candidatus Limnocylindria bacterium
CGATGGCGGAGCAGGCCGCGGCCGAGCGGGTCGCCGCGGAGCTCCAGGCCGAGCGCGAGCGCCGCGCCGCCGCGGCGCGTGCCGCAGCAGCCGTTCCGCCACCGCTTCGGGCCCTCGAGGGGCGCGAAATGGCCCCACCGAGGGTGGATGCCGGCGCCCCGACGACCGATCTTCAACTGGTGCTCTCACCGGTCCGTTCGTTCGCCCGCCTGGTCGAGGTCGAGCGCCGCATCCAGGCGCTGCCGACCGTCCGGTCGCTCTACGTCCGCGACTTCCGAGGCGGCATAGCGACGCTCACCGTCGCGCTGCGTTCTCCTATGACGACGGAGGAGTTCGCCAGTGGGCTGCGCGTGATCGACGAGCCGCAGCTGCGGCTCGTATCGGGCACCCGCAACGTCCTGGAGTTCCGGATCGAGGGCGAAGCGTCCATCGCGTAGGCGCGGAGGGGGAAGGCTTGAGCACCAGGGCCAGCGCTGACTTCTGGTCGGCTCGCCTTGCCCATCTTGCCGCGCTCGGCCGACTCGACGGCATCGCGATCGTCCTGCCGGGACAGTCCGGCCTGTCGACGTTCGTGTCGCACAACATCCCGCAGACGGGCTGGGACGGTCCGGCGGGCGAAGCGCTCCTGCGCGTCGTGCAGACAGGTGCGCCCGAGCGAATCCAGAACGGCGCGCTGCATCTCGGCGATGGGCGCGACGCCCAGACGCTGCTCGCCGCGCCGATCGTGTGGCGGGACCAGATCGCCGGCGCGCTCGCGGCGTTCGTCGTCGGTCGCGAGATCGGCGACGACGACCTTCCGACGCTCGCGCGCCTCGCTGGGCTCGCGGGCATCGAGCTCGCCGAGGCGAACGCGCTGTGGCGCACGGGCAAGCAGACCCAGGAATTCGAGGCGCGTCTCCGTCAGGCCGAGGACGACCGCAAGCAGGCGATGGTGCTGTTCGAGCTCTCCCGGCTCGCGACGCTCGGCAACGACGCGCAGAGCGACCTCGATGGCGCCGCGATGATGCTCGCGGGCGCGCTGGAGAACGACGCGGTGGGCATCTGGGCGCTCGCCGAGCACCGGCTTCGGCTGCGGGCAGGCACGGGTTACGACAAGCGAACGTCGGAGGTGCCGGTCGACGAGTCGGACACGATCCTCGCGACGGTGCTGCGCGAGCGGCGAGCGGCGCGCGGTACGGTTGCCGAGCTGAAGACGACGCCGGCGTGGACGCCACCCGGATGCTCGAACTATCTCGTGACACCGATCGGCGCGCTCGGCGTGCTCGTCACGGCGCGCTCGTCGCGGCCATATTCAGAGGACGACGCCGACTTCAGCGTCAACGTCGGGGAGTATCTGGTCGGCCTGCTGCAACGCTCGACGTCGACGGATGTCGTCGACCAGGGCGTGTCGGCCGAGCGGCGCAAGATCGCCCAGGAGCTGCACGACGGCCTCGCACAGGAGCTCACCGGGGTCGTGCTGGCGCTCGAAGGCTGTCAGCGCGCGCTCGACAAGGATCCTGCCCTCCTCGGCCCGCAGCTGGCCAAAGCGTCCCGCGACGCGCGGGCGACGCTCATGGACGTGCGCCAGTACATGACGGCCCTGCGACAGAGCGAGGTGGGCGGCCTGAACCTTCCCGTCACGCTGGGCCGCCTCGTCGACGATCTGCGCCGGCAGACCGGTCTGCACGTGCAGATGGAGGAGAGCGGCGAGCCGCGCGAGCTCGACGCGGTGGTCGAGCGCGCGATCATCCGCATCGTGGGCGAGGCGCTCCGCAACGTCGCGCAGCATGCCGGCGCGAGCACCGCGAAGGTCGCGCTTCTCTACGACCAGGACGGCGTCGTCGTCACCGTCGAGGACGACGGCAAGGGCTTCGACGTCGACGAGACGTTCCGCGGCGCCGAGGATCGCGGGCACTTCGGCGTCATCGGCATGCGCGAGCGCGCGGAGGCCGCGAGCGGGCACCTGGTGGTCCGCAGCGAGCCGGGCAAGGGCAGCATCGTGCGCGCGAGCATCCCGTACGCGTCCGAGGCAATGCGCGCGGTGTCGGAGGGGGCTGGCTCCCCGGACGCCGACGAGCGTGCCGAGACGGACAGCCGGGCCGAGCGCGTCGGCTTCTTCGCGCGATTGTTCGGACGATGACCGAGCGCCGCCGCGCCGCCGACCGCATCCGCATCCTCATCGTCGACGATCACGCCGTGGTGCGAAGCGGTCTGCGCACGATCCTCGAGACGGAGCCGGACATCGAAGTGGTCGGCGAGGCCGGGGACGGCCACGCCGCTCTCGAGCTGGCGCAGGAGCTGCTACCGGACGTCGTGCTGATGGACATCAACATGGGGGACTGGGACGGCGTCACCGCGACACGTCGCGTGCGCAACTACGTCCCGTCGGCCCGCGTCATCGTGCTCACGAACTACGACGAGGACGACCTCGTCTTCTCGTCGATCCGCGCGGGTGCGTCAGGCTATCTGCTGAAAGAGGTCACCGCGACGCAGCTCACGAACTCGATCCGCACCGTGGCGGACGGCTTCTCGCTCATCTACCCATCGGTCGCCCGCCGCGTGCTCGACGAGTTCGGCCAGCTGCGCACGACCCCTCCGTCGGAGACCGACGTCTACTCCGACCTCACGCCGCGAGAGCGCGAGGTGCTGCGACTCGTCGCGAGCGGTCGCGCGAACAAGGAGATCGCGGCGCAGCTCGGCATCAGCGAGCACACGGTGAAGACGCACATCTCCAACATCTTCAGCAAGCTCGAGCTCACCGACCGCACGCAGGCCGCGCTGTTCGTGCACAACCGCGGGATGCTCGAGAAGGACTCCGCCCGCCGGCGTTAGCTCGCGGCCGTGGATCTTCGCGGCGAAGTGCGATCTAGTCCCCGCGCGACCGCCGCCGCGGCCACTGCGCCCGCAGGGGTCGCCAGAGTCTGGCAACGATCGTCGAAGCGAGAACGAGACCGCCGAGAACCAACAGGGGCGCCTTTATCGGCGTCGAGCGGTACTCCGCGACGATGAAGTGCCGGCCGGCGGACAGGCTGGTGCCGAGGATCGAAGGCGACAGCATGAACGTCGGCTGGACCACGCCATCGACGGTCACGGTCCAGTTGGGGTGATAGGTCACCTTCAGCGCGAGCGTTCCCGCGGTGTCGCAGCTGGTGATGAGCTCGATGCGCGAGGGCTGCACGCGCTCGTAGCTCGTGCTGCCGTCCGTGCACCCCGGCGCCGAGGCGCCGGTGCGGCTTTCGGTGGCCGCGGGGTACTCGTAGCGCACGAAGCTGCGCGTCGCCGGGTAGGTGGCGAACCACGAGCGGTTCGTCGCGATGAGGCGCTCCTGCGTCGGCAGACTGACGTGTTCCGCGACGCGTACGTACATCGCGACACCCGTGCCGGGTGCCGCGTACAGAACATATCGCGCGGTCTCCTGCACGCTCCGCAGGAAGGGAGCCACCGCGAGACCGCGGGGCGCGATCACCCACCGGACGTCGAAGAGCTCGTAGTCGGCGATCTCGCCGTCGCGAAAGTCCCAGATGACGTCGGACGGTATCGACGCGCCACGGTACGGCGGCGCGAGCGCGGGCACGCCGTCGAATGCGAAGACGTTGAACAGCTTCACGCCGCGAAAGGGCAGCCCGAAGTCCATCGTCGCGCCCCAATTGATCCGTGTTCCGGCATAGACGCGTCCTCCGCCCGAAACGCGGACGCGATCGATGAGCTGCCGCGCGTCCGCGTCGGCGGCGATGGCCTCGCGCGTCTGGTTCACCCACTGGGTGTTGTATCCGTAGTACGCGGCGCGCTCGACGATCGCCGGCGCGCCGAGCGCGACGACGGCCAGCGCGGCCAGCGCGAGCCGCCGCGGTGAGAGCTCCGGTGCGAACGACCGCCAGAGCGCCGCGCCGCCGAGACCGATCAGCGGTATCGCGGCGAACTGCACTCCCCCGATGAAGCGGTGCATGAGGACCGAGCGGTGCATCGGCAGCAGGTCCGCGAGC
>DATKCP010000209.1:0-7784 GCA_035513115.1 Candidatus Limnocylindria bacterium
CGACCGCGTCCGCGACACACCGGTGTCCGAGGCGGGATTCGTCGGCCTCGCGATCGGCGCGGCGATCGGCGGCATGCGCCCCGTCGTGGACTTCCAGTACGGCGACTTCCTGCTCTGCGCGGCGGATCAGGTGATCCAGGAAGCCTGCAAGCTCCCGTACATGTCGGGTGGGCAGGTGCGGGTCCCGCTCGTCCTCCATGCTCCGACGGGAGCCTCGGGGCGCGGGGCGCAGCACGCGAACTCGATCGAGAACTTCTTCTTCGGGGTTCCCGGGCTCACCCTCGGCGTGCCGTCCACTCCCTATGACGCGAAGGGCATGATGACCACAGCGATCCGTCTCGGGTCGCCGGTCCTTCTCTGCAGCCACAAGCACCTTTACGGATCGAAGGGGCGCCACCTCGAGGACGGCCAGGGGGCGACCGGAGAGGTCCCGCCGGAGCCATACGAGATCCCGGTGGGGGAGGCGGTCGTCCGCCGCTCCGGGGGCGACCTGACCATCGCGACCTGTCTGCTCATGGCGCACCGCTCCATCCAGGCGGCCGAGGATCTGGCGAAAGAGGGGATCGAGGTCGAGGTCATCGACATGCGGTGGCTCGCCCCCCTCGACACCGCGACCGTCGTCACGTCGGTCCGCAAGACCGGCCGGCTGATCGTCGTGGAGGAGGGGCCTTCGCGCGGCGGTTGGGGCGCCACGGTCGCCGCCGCGGTCGCGGATCTGGCGTTCGATGCGCTCGCGTCGCCGGTCCGTCGGATCACTGGTCCGGACACGCCGCTGCCATTCGCCCCGCATCTCGAGGCGGCGCTCATCCCCGACAGCCGGCGGATCGCGGCCGCGGCCCGGCGGCTCGTCGGTAGCCGCGAAGCGGTCAGCCCCGTCGCGGCCGGAGGTGCCGAGTGAGCGCCGAGCTCGAGCTGTCCACAAGCCGCCGCATCGAGGCGCGCGACGTCACCGACCTGGTCGCGGGTCAGAGCTACCCGGACGGCCTCCTCTGGGTGTCGTGCCCTCACACGACCGGTGCCCTCCTCCTATGCGAGTCGGATCCCGAGATGCTCGCGGACCTCGAGCAAGTCGCGGCCGAGATCTTCGCGCCGTTCGAGCCGTTCCGGCATCGGAAGAACGACAACCCGAATGGCGCGGCGCATCTCTTCTCGAGCCTGATGGGCACGCAGCTCCTCGTCCCGGTCGTCGACGGGGCCGTACGGCTCGGGACGTATCAGCGGATCATCTTCCTCGAGCTCGACGGTCCGCGAAAGCGCCGCATCCAAACGGCTTCTCTCGCCGAGGTGCGCGGCTGATGCGTATCGCGGTCGGCGCGGACCACCACGGGTACCGGCTCAAAGAAGCTGTGAAACAGCACCTGAGCGAGCTCGGCCACGACGTGACCGACTTCGGCGTTCCGGACGAACGTCCGGTCGACTACCCGGACGTCGCGGCGGCCGTCGCGCGCGAGGTCGCGGCGGGCGCGTTCGACCGCGCCGTTCTCGCCTGCGGGACCGGTCTCGGCATGGCGATCGCCGCGAACAAGGTGCCGGGCGTCCGCGCCGCGCCGGTGACCGACCCGTACTCCGCCGAGCGCGCGATGCGCTCGAACGACGCCCACATACTCTGTCTTGGTGGCCGGGTCGTCGGGACAGACGTCGCCTTGCTACTCGTCGACCACTGGATGTCATCAGATTTCGGGGGCGGGGACTCGGCCAGAAAGGTCGCCAAGATCGAAGCCCTCGAAGCGCATCTATCTCGGCGAAGCTAAAGGTCGTCCAGGGCGTGGCGCGCGTCGGGGTGCACGGATGACCGCACAGTCGGTCGGATCGCACGCCGGATCCTATCCGGGGATCGAGCGCGAGCGGCGGATCCCCTACCTGCGGCTCGAGGCACTCGTGGCGGCGATCTTCCGCGGCTGCGGCTGCACCGAGGCTGACGCGACGCGGCTCGCCGAGATCATCGCCGGGACCGATGCGCGTGGCGTCCACTCGCACGGTGTCGCGCTCGTCCCCACCTACGCGCGGAGGCTTCGCGCCCGCGAGGTCGACCCGACCGCGCGGCCGAAGGTGAGCAGAGACTCGGGCGCCGCGCTCGTGGTGGACGGTGCGAATGCCATGGGACACCTCGCGCTCGATGTCGCGATGCGCGCCACGATCGACCGTGCGCGGAGTAGCGGCGTCGCATCCGCGGCGATCGGCGGGAGCAACCACTGCGGTGCGATGGCCTACTACGCGATGCTCGCGCTACCCGAGGACATGATCGGGATCGTGACGACCAACGGCCTCCCCACCATGGCGCCGTGGGGCAGCCGTGACCGGATCCTCTCGATCAACCCGATCGCCGTGGCGATCCCCGCCGGGGCGGAGCGACCCATCGTCCTCGACACGTCGTTCGGCGCCGCCGCGCGCAGCAAGATCGTCATCTACCAACAGAAAGGAGAGCGGCTCCCAGCAGGCTGGGCGGTGGACAAGGACGGAAACCCGACGACCGACCCTGCCGCGGCCCTCGAGGGCCTCATCGTGCCGGCCGGCGGGCACAAAGGGACGGGCCTCGCTCTCATCATGGGGATCCTCTCGACCGCTCTTAGCGGAGCGCTGTACGGGACCGTGCTCGGCAGCCTCGAACGCGGGCCGGTCCACGGACGCGACGGTCAGTTCGCCATCGCGCTCGACGTCCGGGCGTTCGAGGACGTGCGCGTCTTCAAGGACCGGGTCGATGAGATCATCCGCGAGATCCACGGGAGCCGGCCGGCTCCCGGCTTCGACCGCGTGCTCGCGCCGGGCGAGGATTCGGCGGAGACCGAGATCGAGTACCGGGAGCGCGGCGTGCCGCTCAACGACGTCACCCTGCGTCAGCTCGCAGAGACGGCGCGAGCATGTGAGGTCGAGGCCGATCTTGTGGCGGAGATCACCTAGAGTCATCGCTCCGTGACCGCCCGCCCTCGCGCCGTGTTCCTCGGCATCGACGTCGGGACCAGTGGGTGCAAGACGGTCGCGCTCTCCGAGCGCGGCGGTGTGCTCGCCTCCGCGACCCGCTCGTATCCGACCCGCTACGGAGCCGACGGCGAGGCCACGCAGGACGCCGAGGACTGGTTGCGCGCCGTGCGCCTCACGGTGCGCGACTGTCTCGAGGCGCTTGGATCCACACGTGTCGAGGCCATCGGCGTGACGGCGCCGGCCCACTATGCAGTTCTCGTCGGGAGGGACGGCCGGCCGCTGACACGTGTCCTGCTTGCGAGCGACGGACGCCCCGAGGCGACGGTGGCGGAGCTCCGTGCGCGGATCGGTGACCGCTTTGCGGAGATCACGCTCGAGCGGCTCACGGGTTCGTGGACGTTCCCCCAGCTCGTCTGGCTCCGGCGGACGGTACCCGGGCTCTGGCGCCGCCTGCGGCTCGTACTCGTCTCGAAGGATTACGTGCGTTACCGGCTCACCGGGGACGCCGCCACCGATCCGACGGATGCCGCGGGGACCGGCCTGTACGACCAGAGAGCCCGCGTCTGGTCAGCGCCCCTGCTGGAAGAGGCGAGCCTCGACATCGACCGCCTCCCCCCGATCCGCGGATCCCTGGAGACCGGCGGCGTCCTCGGGCGCGAGTGGGCGAGGCACCTCGGCATCCCGGCCGGAACGCCGGTGACGACGGGAGCGACCGACACGGCGTCGGAGCTCGTCTCCGTGGCGGCCCTGTCGCCCGGCGACGGCATCGTGAAGGTCGCGAGCACGGCGACCGTCGTCGCCGTCACGGCCTCGCCTCGACCGCATCCGGCCCTCCTCACGTACCCGCACGCGATCCCCGGCCGCTGGTACACCCTTGCGGCGACGAGCTCGGCTGCCACGTCGCTCACGTGGGCGCACGCCCTGATGGCCGGGCGTGGTCCCGCCGACGGTGCCGAGTACGCCGGCATGGCGCGAGAGGCAGCGCGAGTGCCGCCGGGCTCCGGCGGCGTGATCTTCCTACCGTTCCTCCTCGGGGAGCGGACGCCCTACTGGGACCGCGAACTGCGCGGCGCATTCGTCGGTCTCGCGGCGTCGCACGGCCGCGCGGAGGCATTCCGCGCCGTGATGGAAGGGGTGGCCTTCTCGCTCCGTTCGTGCCGCGACCTCATGGCGGCGAACGGGATGCACGTCCCGTCTCCGTTCCTCCACGGTGGCGGGACCGCGATCCGTCTCTGGCGTGAGATCGTCCTCGCGACCCTCGATGTCACCGGGCGCCTGGCCGAGCCTCACGGCCCAGCGGTCGGCGCAGCCCTTCTGGCAGCGGCCGGCGGATCCAGCGGATCTCTCTCGCGCGTTCATCCCCGGGTCCGCGAAGTGCGCGCGCCCGCCGGATGGGCGGCGGCCTACGACCAGGCGTACCCGAGATACCTTGCCGCCGCGGCGGCCCTGGCCGAGACCGGACGTGAGGCGGCTCGCTCGGCTCGACGGGATGCGCCCGGTGCGCTAGATATACCTGTATAGACGATCAAGAAGTGGCCACTCGCACGTCGGATCCGGGGCGCATCGACATCATCGTTCCGCAGATCGGCGAAGTCGTCTCCGAGCTGCGGATCGTTCGCTGGCTCAAGCGCCCGGGTGACCGCGTAGCGCGCGGCGAGATCCTGTTCGAGATCGACACGGAGAAGACCGTCCTCGAGGTCGAGGCGTACGAGGACGGCGTGCTCGAGGAGATCTCGGCGGACGATGGCGAGATCGTCGCGCCGCTCCAGCGGGTCGGCGCAATGACGCCGCTCGAGGCCGCGACGCCGAGGACGCCGGTCGCGACGGTGGGCGGCCCCCTCTCGCGAGCGAGGGCGGCGGTCGCCGAGCGGACGCAGCACAGCAAACAGCAGGTACCCCACTTCTACCTCTTCGCCGACGTCGAGATGACCGCCGCACTGCGGCTGCGCGCGTCGACCCGCGACGCGCTCGGTCGCCCTCCGACCATCACCGCACTCGTGGTCCGCGCAGTCGCGCTCACGCTGGCGGCCCACCCCGAGATCAACGCCTCATTCGTCGATGGATCGCTCGTGGCGCGGAGCGCCGTGAGCGTTGGCGTGGCCGTGGGAGGCGACGACGCCCTGGTCGTCGCGGTCGTCTCGGATGCGGCCAGTCTCGATCTCGCCGCGACCGCGGACGCGGTCCGGGACGCGACGCGTCGCGCCCGAGAGGGCCGCCTTCGCGAAGGGGACCTGGGGCCGCGGAGCACCGTCGTCTCGAACCTCGGCATGCACGGTGTCCAGGCCTTCGCGGCGATCATCGATGAGCCGGACCCATTCATCGTCGCGGTCGGGGCGGTGCGCGACGCGGTGGTCGCTATCGACGGCGCGCCCGCGGTGCGCCCGGTGTCGACGATCGCGCTCTCGGTCGACCATCGCGCTCTCGACGGTATCCAGGCTGCGCGCCTGCTTGGCGAGCTGCGCGGCCGGCTCGAGAGCGCTGACCAGCTCCTGCCGTGATCGCGCCAGGCATCCTGAGCGTCGAGACGAGGACGGCCGATGGAAAGGCCGGGGTCATCGTCGGATCGCGCTCGGCACTCGCCGTCGACGCTGGCATCGACGCTTCCGAGGGCGCGCGTGTCGCCGCAGCCGCCCGCGCAGCCGGGCGTTCGGCGGACCTGCTCCTTTTCACGCACGGACATGGCGATCACGTCCTCGGCGGGAGCGCGCTCCCGGATGCCGTCGTGTTCGCGCACGCCGACGCGGAGCGCCACATCCGCGCGCAGATCCCGACGTGGGCCTCCGCCGCGAGCGTGACTCCCGCGGAGCTCACGAGCCGCCTGGCGCTTCCTGTCGTGACGTTCACCGGCGAGCTCGCGTTCGATCTGGGCGGACGTCATGTCCGCGTTCTGCAGACACCGGGGCACGCCCCCGGTGCGGTCTGCGTCTTCGTGCCCGAGGACGGAGTCCTGTTCGGTGGCGACACGGTCGTCACGGGGATCCCGCCGGTGTTCCGCGACGGCGATAGCCGCACGCTCGAACACACGCTGCGTGAGCTCGCCGGGCTCGGCGCGGCTGTCCTCGTGCCGGGCCACGGTGCGGTCGTCATCGGCGCTGACCGGGTCCGCGAGGCGATGCTCTGGGCGGCGGACTACCTCGCGCGCGTCCGGGAGCGCGTGTCGGCGGCGCTCGGGCAGTCCGATGCGGAGACCATCGTGCGCACGGCTGCACCCTACGAGGCCCTGATCGGGGACCGCCTGCCGTCCGACCGGCACCGGATGGTCTGGCGGCACGAGCAGACGGTCCGGTACATGATCGCGGAGCTCGGGGCGCCGTAGCGACACGTGCCCGATCTGCGGCTCGCGATCGTCGGAGCGGGATGGGCTGGTGAGCGGCAGGCCCAGGCGGCACGCGAGCTGGACGGCGCCATCGAGATCGTCTGCCTGGTGGACCCGGACATCGGCCACGTGCGCGAGCGCGCGGCGGAGCTGGGCGTAGCGCGCACGGCGCCGGCCCTCGAGGACGTCCTGGGGGACCCGAACATCGACGCGGTCTCCATCTGCACACCACACCGCCTGCACGCACAGATGGCGATCGCCGCCGCCCGCGCGGGCAAGCACGTCCTCGTCGAGAAGCCGATGGCCACAACGGTCGCGGAAGCGACGGAGATGATCGAGGCGGCACGCGCGGCGGGCGTCCAGCTCTACGTCGCCGAGAACCAGGTTTACGAGCCGCTCCCGCAGCGCCTCAGGCAGATCGTCCGGAGCGGCGAGCACATCGGCGAGCTCACCTTTGCCGCGCTCGTGTCCGGCTACCGCGCGCCGGATCCGCGCTACGCGGGACGCCGCGAGTGGCTCACCCGGCCGGAGCTCGGCGGGACCGGGACGTGGATGCTGCAGGGTGTCCACGCGGTCGCGCAGCTTCGCTACGTGCTCGGGGAGGTCGCTACCGTGTACATCCGCGAGCACCGAGCGGCCTCGTTCGCCAGGCCAGACCTCGAGGCGACGATGAGCGGCGTCGTCGAGCTCGAGAGCGGCGTGGTCGTCTGGCTCGTCCAGACCACCGAGACCGACCTGCCGCCGCCGCTTCGCGGCTTTCAGCTGCATGGAGACCAGGGGAGCGTCATCGGCCATCAAGAGGGCTACGAGGTCTACCGGCGCGACGTTCAAGGGGACGGCCGGGCGATCCTGCACGCCTATCCGCCACAGGCCCTGTCGAGCTATGCGCTCGAGTTGCGTGCGTTCGTCGATCAGGTGCGCGGGTGGGGCGCTGGGCCGACGACCGGAGACAGCGAACGGAGGAGCCTGGCGGTCGTCCAGGCCGGGCTCGAGTCGGCGCTTTCCGGGACGCCGGTGAACCTAGGTGTGCGCTTCCCGGAGCTCGCCAGACGCGCTTGACTATACCTGTATAGTCGTGGCCGCGCGGCGGGCGAGGACTCGCCGATCGCACGGGGAGGGGAACTCGATGGGACGCACCCGGCTCGCCATCGCCTTGACGCTCACGTTGCTCGTGGCGGCATGCACGCCCGCGGCCACGCAGCCCGGCGCCAGCCCGGGGGCGTCGGCGGCGCCCGCCGCGCCGACCGCAGCAGCGCCGACCGCAGACTCGCGCCGCGTGGATATCACCTTCACCAACTGGTTCTACCAGGGCGACATGAAGGGGACCTACGACGCATTCATCGCGGAGCACCTGAAGACGGAGCAGCGGATCAGCAAGGTGGTCGTGGAGACGCAGCCCTTCCCTCGGTACCACGATGTGCTGAACGTGAAGCTCGCCGGCGGGAACCCGCCGGACATCGCGTGGATCCACGCGTCGCTCCAGTCCGCGTACATCGATGCCGGACGGCTCGTCGACCTGAAGCCGTACCTCGCTGAGATCCCGGGGTTC
>DATKCP010000210.1:0-11038 GCA_035513115.1 Candidatus Limnocylindria bacterium
CCGGAGCGCAGGCGGACCTCGCGGCCGGTGTACGTCGCGGACTCCCCCTCCCTGAAGACGCGGCCGGTGCCGGGCACGACCGTCCCGTCCACCGTCGCCTGCAGCCAGGCCTCGCCGCCTTTGACCGTGACGTTCACCACGGCGGCGGTATACGTGACGGACACCGTGCGCGTCTCCGTGGAGGTCGCCCCGGCGGCGTTCCGCGCGACGATGGTGATCGTCTGCGGGCCGGCCGGATACGTGAAGCGGATCTCGAAGCTCCGCGCGTCACTGATGGGCACCTGCACGCCGTTGACCGTGAGTGCCGCGACGCTGGGGTCGAAGCGGCCGCTCACGAGCACGGGCGTGTTCGTGAACGTCGCCCCGTTCGCCGGCTGCTCGACGATGATCACGGGCTCTCCCGGCGAGGTCGCGGTGGCCGTTTCGAGGCGGACCGTACGCGAGGCACGCCCGACCTTGCCGGTCGTGTCCAGCACCTCGACCACGATGTGATTCGCGCCGGGGCTCAGCTGCACGTTGACGGAGAAGGTGCCGTCCGCGCTCGGGCGGATGTCGGCGACCGTGAGCGGTCCGGGGAACACCTGCACCGTGACCCGACCGTCCGGGACGGTGCGTCCTCTCACGACGAAGTCCGCCGACTGCGCTATCGAGTCCGTCGGCGGGTCGGTGACTTCGAGCTTCGGCGGCACCGCGAATGAGACGAACTGGTAGTAGAGGTAGCTCACGAAGAGCACGATCCCGGCGAGCACGACCACCGGGACGAGCACCGCGGGCGTGAAGATCAGGCTGCGCCGCATGATCGGATTCATCGGCTTGAACGAGCGCGGCACATCGGGCAAGTCGCGCTCCTGATGGAACTGGACGACCAGCTCCTCGGTGTTGAGCTCCAGGTACTCGGCGTAGTTGCGGAGGAACCCCTTCGTGTACACGGTGCCCGGCAGCGTCTGGTAGTCGCCGTCCTCGAGCCCCTTCAGGAACTTCTCGCGGATGCGCGTGTCCGAGGCGGCCTGCTCGAGCGTGATGCCCTTTTTCTCGCGCTGCGTGCGAAGCGTCTCGCCGAGCCGCGCCACCCTTACTCCTCGCCCGGTCCGGCCGAGCCGTACACCTCACGGAACTTGCCCGGGCCCCGGTCCGGCCCGACGACGCCGTTGCGCTCCATGATGTCGATCAGCCTGCCCGCGCGAGCGAATCCGATGGTCATCTTGCGTTGCAGCATCGACACGGACGCCTTGCCCTCGTGGCGGATGATCTCGACCGCCTCCTCGTAGCGCTCGTCTTCGATGTCCTCGCCGTCGGACTCGCGGCGAGTCAGGCGGTCCGGACCCTCGAGTACTTTTGCGTGGCGGTCGTACGAGGTGCCGCCCTGCAGCGTCCAGTGCCGGCTGATGAGCTGGATCTCGTGATCGGATATGTAGACACCCTGCGCGCGGATCGGCTTCGCGAGGTCGGGCCGCAGCACGAGCATGTCGCCACGCCCAAGGAGCTTCTCCGCACCGGTCATGTCGATGATGGTGCGTGAGTCGACCGCCGACGCGGTAGCAAACGCGATGCGAGCCGGGATGTTCGCCTTGATGAGGCCCGTGATGACGTCCACGGAGGGCCGCTGCGTGCCCAGGACGAGGTGGATGCCGGTCGCCCGCGCGAGCTGCGCCACGCGCGTGATCTGCTTCTCCACCTGGATCGGTGCCTGGAGCATGAGGTCGGCGAGCTCGTCGATGACGAACACGACGTACGGGATCCGGTCCGAGCCGGTGTGCTTCTCGTTGTACTGGCCGATGTTCCGCGAGCTCGTCCGGGCGAACAGCCGGTAGCGGCGGTCCATCTCCCCCACCACCCAGAACAGGGCGTTGATGATCTTCTCCGCGTCGGTCATCACCGGCGCGATCAGGTGCGGAACGTCGCCGAACGCCGTGAAGTCGACGCGCTTGAGATCGCCGATGAGCAGGCGCACGTCGTCGGGTGTCGCGTTGAGCAGCAGGCTGCAGAGGATCGAGCTGATGCTCACGCTCTTCCCCGACCCGGTCTGGCCCGCGACGAGCAGGTGCGGCATGGCGCCGAGATCGAGCACGATCGGCGCGCCGGCGACGTCGCGCCCCAGTGCGACGGTGAGCTTCGACGGCGACCCGCGGAAGATCGCGGTCTCGACGACGTCGCGCAGCGACACGAGGCCGACGGCGAGGTTCGGGACCTCGATGCCCACCACGCTCTTGCCCGGGATCGGTGCCTCGATCCGCAGCGTGCGCGCAGCCAGCGCGAGCGCGAGGTTGTCGTTCAGCGATTCGACGCGCGAGAGCAGGACCCCCGGCGCGATCTTGAGCTCGTAGCGCGTCACGACCGGACCGGGCGTGACCTCGACGACCTTCGCGGTGATGTTGAAGTGCGCGAGCGTCTGCTCGATGACCTCGGCGCTCTTGCGGATCTCGCTGCTGGTCCCAGCGTGGCCCGCGTCGCCCAGCCCGAGGATGTCGAGCGGAGGGAGCGTCCAGTTGCGGTCCGCCTTGGCGTGCAGGACGCCCTCGACGGCGACGCTCTTGTCGGGCAGGCCGGCGATGGACGGGGTGAACGCGCCTTCCGGGGCCGAAGCCGCCTCGTCGGTCACCGGCGGCGGCAGGAGCCGCAACTGCGGCTTGGGGGGCTGAGGGGCCCCCCTGGGGCGCTCGACGGGCATGTTGATCCGCAGCGGCAGGGCGGGCTCGCCGGCGTCCTGGGCCTCCGGGGCGTCCACGCCCCCCCGGGACCGTACGGCCGTCCCGGCCGGGAGGCTCACGCGGGCGCGCAGCGCGCTGCGGCGCTCCCAGGCGGGCCGGATCAGGTCGCCCAGCGTGCGGTTGGCGGCAACGACGACGCCGACGAGGAGAAGCGCGACGAGCGCGATCGGACCGCCGACCTCGCCGAAGGCGCCCGCCGCGGTCGTCGCGACGGCCGCGCCCGCCATGCCGCCCGCGCCCTCGCCGATAGCCGGGTCGCCTCCCCGATAGTGCTGGGCGATCGCGAGGAGTGCGGTGAACACGAGCGCCCCGCCGGAGATCGGGATGATCGCGCTGCGCCGCATGAGGCCGAACCAGAGCTCCGCGGCGAGCGCGCCGAGCACGAAGGGAATGGCGAAGGCGCCCCAACCGAGGAGCGAGACCAGTGACGAGCGCCACCAGTGCAGCACGGCGCCCTGGTCCGCGATGAGCGCGACGATCGACAGCACCCCGAACGCCAGCAGCGCGATCGCGCCGACCTCGGTGCGGATGCGCGGATCGATCGCTGACACCGCGCCGCGACGGTCGCGATGGGATACGCGTCGGGCGCTCATGCCGGGGTTTCCTCGGGCAGCCGAAGCGTCGGGGGGTCTGCGGGGGGCAGAGCCCCCTGCATGGTCGTCATACCTGCATGATCACCGGCAGCACCATCGGCCGGCGCTTCGTGCGCTCGTAGAGGTAGGCGGTGACGCTGTCGTGGATCGAGTCACGGAGCGTCGCGACCTCCGCGAGGTGCTCGCCGGTCTGGGCCTCGCCGAGCCCGTCGAGGATCCGCTGCTTGGTCCGCTCGACGATGTCCGCCGCGTCCTCCTCGGGCACGAAGCCCTTGGTGACGATGTCCGGCCCGGCCACGACCTTGCCGGTCTGGCGCTCGATCGTGAGCACGACCAGGAAGATGCCGTCGCTGCCGATCGACCAGCGGTCGCGCATGACCGACTGGCTCACGTCGCCCACGCCGAGGCCGTCCACGTATACGACTCCGGAGGCCACCTTCTGCCCCAGGCGCGCGCCGCGGTCGTCGATCTCGACCGAGTCGCCGTTGGTGATGACGAACGCGTTCCCGGGCGCCACACCGAGATCGATCGCGATGCGTGCGTGGCGCACGAGCATCCGGTACTCGCCGTGGACCGGGATGAAGTACTTCGGCCGCAGGATGTTCAGGAGCAGCTTGAGCTCCTCCTGGCTCGCGTGGCCGGAGACGTGCGGCCGCACGCCGGCGTCGTAGATGACCTCCGCCCCCAGCTTGAACAGGTTGTCGACGGTGCGGCTCACGAGCTCCTCGTTGCCGGGGATGGGCGTCGCGGACATCACCACGGTGTCGCCGTCCTTCACCGCGACATGGCGGTGGTCGCCGAGCGCCATGCGCGACAGGGCGCTGGTGGGCTCTCCCTGGCTGCCCGTGGTGATGATGCAGAGCTCGTGGTCCGGGAGCGTGTCGATCTCCTTCGGCTGGATCAGCGAGCCCTCGGGAAAGCTCAGGTACCCGAGCTCGCGCGCGGTCCTGCTGTAGTTCTCCATCGAGCGGCCGATGATCGCCGTGCGTCGCCCCCACGCCGCGGCCACGTCGACGATCTGCTTGACCCGCGAGATGTTCGAAGCGAACGTCGTGGTGATCACCCGCCCGGGGGCTCGCGACATGATCGTGTCGAGCAGGTCGCCGACGTGGCGCTCCGACTGCGTGTAGCCGGCGACCTCGGCGCGCGTCGAGTCCGAGAGCAGAAGCAGGACGCCGCGCGCGGCGATCTCCGCGAGCCGGGCGAAGTCCGTCTGCTTGCCGTCCACCGGCGTGTGGTCGAACTTCCAGTCGCCCGAGTGCACGATCGTCCCGTAGCGCGTTTCGATCGTCAGCCCGACCGCGTCGGGGATGCTGTGGCACACGTAGTACGAGTCGCAGGCGAACGGGCCGACCGTGAACGGCGTTCCCGGCGCGATCTCCGTCGCGTTCACCTTGTCGGCGAGCTTGTGCTCGCGCAGCTTCGTCCGCATGAGGCCGAGCGTCAGCTTCGTACCGAAGATGGGGACGTCGGGCAGAACGCGCAGCACGTAGGGCAATGCGCCCATATGGTCCTCGTGCGCGTGCGTGAGCACGATCCCGCGCACCTTCGCTTTGTTCTCTCGCAGGTACGTGATGTCGGGGATGACGAGATCGATGCCGAGCATCTCCTCGTCGGGGAACATGAGCCCGGCATCGATGACGACGATGTCGTCGCCTTGCTCGATCGCGAGCATGTTCTTCCCGATCTCGCCGACGCCGCCCAGGGGAATCACGCGCACAGCGTTAGCCAAAGAGCGTCATCTGATCCGCTGTCTTTTTCTCCCCCACCTGCTCCTTGGCCACCGGTTCGGTCGCGAGAAGAAGCGCCAACGCCGCGAAGTCGCCGGCGAGCGCGCCGCGCAGCGCGGGCTGATGCAGTGCCGCCGCCGGGTGATACACCGGAAAGATCGTGAGGCCGTCGACCTTGCGCGGCCGCCCGTGTATCCGCGAGATCGATTCACCCGGCAGGAACCTACCCATCGCGTGCCGCCCCAGCGTGACGATGACCTTTGGCCTCAGCACCTCGAGATGCCGCCGCAGCCACTTGTCGCAGGCGTTCACCTCCTCCGGAAGCGGATCGCGGTTCTCCGGCGGGCGGTGGCGGACGACGTTGGTGATGAACACCTTGCTCCGGTCCAGACCGATGTCCGAGAGGAGCTCGTCGAGCACCTGCCCGGCGGCCCCCACGAACGGGCGCCCCTGGAGATCCTCGTTGTAGCCCGGCGCCTCCCCGAGGAGGAAGATCCCGGACTCCGCGCTCCCCTCCCCCGGGACGGCCTGCCGCGCGCTGCGGTGAAGGGGGCAGGCGGTGCACGCCCGGATCTCGTCGGCGAGCCTGCGCAGGTCGTCTTGCATTCGCGGTGATTATGTCGCGCTCACGGCTTCGTCGGGGCTTTCCGCGCCAGATACAGAACGTCGGTGTAGATGCGCCTCGGCATTTCGATGACGTCCACGACGAACCCGGCCCGCTCGAACATGGCGACGCCCTCGGCGCGCGAGGGGAAATAGAACCGGTCGCGCCCGCCTCTGGTGAGGCCCAGGCTCACGGTCACCAGCTCCTGACCATACGTCAGCGCGTAGCGCGGATCGATCCGGCGCTCCTGCGCTTTGACCACCAGCGGTCCGCCTTCGCCCAGCGCCGCGGCGGCGTTGCGCAGCACGCTCTCCTGCTGCTCGAACGGGAGGAGGTACAGGACGTCCACGATCGTCACCGCGTCGCACCGCGGAGGCGTGTCGGCGACGACGTCGCCGACCTCGAACCGCAGCCACTGCGTGTCCCGGATCGCGCCGCGGGCGATGTCGACCTTGCGCGGATCGAGGTCGACGCCGAGCACCCGACGGGTCGGTGACGCCTCGCGGAGCACGCAGGCGAACAGGCCGTGCCCGCAGCCCAGGTCCACGATGAAACCCTTCTTCGGCACGTACCGCTCGACCACCGCGAGGTCCGACAGGAACGCGCGCCCGTGCACGAAGAGGCGCGCGGCGAGCGGCGCGTGCGTGTAGCGGCGGAGCGCCCGGCCCAGGGCGCCGGTCGCGGTGGCGCCGGGCATCAGTGCACCCGCCAGATGACGCCCGCCAGCGCCGTGCGCAGGAGCGGATCCGTCAGGAGCGCCAGGTCGTCGGCCCGCTCGTGCACCAGAGCGTCCCGCTGCCGGAGGCCCTCGTCCACGTAGCCGGGGTGGGCCGAGAGCTCTCCCAGGCCGCCGTAGGCCGCCAGGAGCGCGACGCCCGCCGCGTCGAGGCGCGGGCGCTGCGACGTCAGGTCGACGTACCACGAGGGGCCGGGGATGCCGCGCAGCGCGAGGTCGGACAGGAGCGAGGCCGCGTGCAGCGACGCCGCTTTGGCCTGCGGCCGGAGACGTGGCGCGCGGGCGCGGCGCACCCAGCGCACGCCGAGATCGCGGGCGACGTGTCCGACGACCAGCGCCACCGGCGGTATCAGGTGCACGTGCCGGTGCGAGTCCCAGGCCAGGGCCTGGACCCCCCACGACCGCGCCCGCGCGGCCTGGGCGCGAAGCTCCGCGGCGAGCTCGCCCGGGCGCACGCGTCCGGTGAACAGACGACGCGTGAAGACCGGCAGCGGATAGAAGCGGCCGTCCTCGTCGCAGAGCGATGGAACGGCGGCCGGGTCGCTCGCCGGCTCCCCGCCGACCAGGTCGAGGTGCAGTCCGACCTCGAGATCGGGCTCGGCGAGGGCGAGGGCGGCGGCCTCCTGGGCCGCGGGGAACGTCACCAGCAGCGACGTGGAGCGAACGACGCCACGCCGATGCGCCTCGAGGATGCCGCGCGTGACGCCGGCGCTGAGCCCCAGATCGTCGGCGGTCACGACCACGCTCAACGGTACCGGCCGAGCGCGTCGTTCACGCGGATGCGGACGAGGTCGCGCAGCATCCGCGGCGCCTGCGCGGCGACATCGATGCTCGTCTCGTGGTCCTGTACGAGGGCGAATGGGATCTCGCGGACGCGGTATCCCGCGCGGCGCGCGAGGAAGAGGACCTCCGCGTCGAACGCGAAGCCGTGCAGGCGCTGACGCAGGAAGAGGTCCTTCGCCGCCTCGGCGGTGTAGGCCTTGCCCCCGCACTGCGTGTCCCGCGCGTCGGTCGGCACCAGTGCGTGGACGCAGGCACGGAAGACGCTGCCCATGACGCGTCGCGACCACGGGCGGCGCACGACGGAGCCGCGGACGTAGCGCGAGGCGATCGCGATGTCCGCGCCATCGTCGATCGCGCGGACGAACTGCTCGACGATCTCGACCGGGATCGTCAGGTCCGCATCGAGGAAGACGATCGGATCGCCCGTCGCGCTTCCAACTCCGGCTCGCACGGCCGCGCCCTTGCCCCGGTGCGGCAGCGGCAGGTACCGGTACGAGAGACCGGCCTGCGGCAACGTGGCGACCGCTTCGGCGAAGGCCTCGCCGGTCTGATCGGTCGAGCCGTCGTCCGCGACGATGATCTCGGCCACCGTTCCGCACGTGCTGAAATATTCGGCGCAGGTAGCGAGGCTCGCCGCGATCCGGCGAGCCTCGTTATAGGCGGGAAGAACCAGTGAGAGCAGCGACTACCTGCGCGGCGGACCGCTCCGCCTGAAGCCTCCGCCACCACCAGCGCCGGGCGGGCCTCGGAATCCGCCGCGGTCGCCGCCCTCACGGTCGGCGAAACGGGCGCGTTCGGCGCGCTGCCGCTCCTCGAAGCCGTTGCCGTCCTCTTTGACGGCGCGCATCGAGAGATTGACGCGGCCCTGGCGGTCCACCTCGGCGACCTTCACGGTCACCTTGTCGCCAACGCTCACAACGTCCTCGATGCGGTTCACGCGCTCGGACGAGATCTCTGAGATGCGCACGAGACCCTCCTTGCCTGGAAGGTACTCGACGAACGCGCCGATCGACATGATCCGCGTGACCTTTCCTTCGAAGACCTCGCCCACCTCGGGCTCCTTGGTCAGGCCCTCGATCATCTGCTTGGCCTTCTGACGGCCCTCGGCCTTCGCGCCGGTGATGCGGACCGTGCCGTCGTCCTCGAGCTCGATGGCGGTGCCCGTCTCGCTCTGGATCGCGCGGATCATCTTGCCACCGGGGCCGATGACCTCGCGGATCTTGTCGGGGTGGATCTTGATCGTCTCGATGCGCGGCGCCCAGAACGAGAGCTCCGGACGTGGCGCGCTGAGGACGTCGCGCATCGCGTTCAGGATGAACAGGCGTGCCTCGCGCGCCTGGGCGAACGCCTCACGCATCACGTCGAGCGAGATGCCCTTGATCTTGATGTCCATCTGCAGCGCGGTGATGCCCTTGTCGGAGCCGCAGACCTTGAAGTCCATGTCGCCGTAGTGGTCCTCGAGGCCCTGGATGTCGGTGAGGATCGTGTACTTGCTGCCCGAGGTGACGAGGCCCATCGCGATGCCGGCGATCATCTCCTTGATCGGCACGCCCGCATCCATGAGCGAGAGCGTGGAGCCGCAGGTCGACGCCATCGACGACGAGCCGTTCGACTCGAGCGTCTCGCTGACGACGCGGATCGTGTACGGGAACTCCTCTTTCGTCGGGAGCACCGGGATGAGCGCGCGCTCGGCGAGAGCCCCGTGGCCGATCTCGCGGCGGCCCGCGCCGCGCATCATCCGCACCTCACCGACCGAATACGGCGGGAAGTTGTAGTGATGCATGTACCGCTTGGTGTCCACCGGCGACAGCGTGTCGATGATCTGCTCGTCACCGGTCGGGCCGAGCGTCGTGATGGAGAGCACCTGGGTCTGACCCCGAGTGAAAAGCCCGGAGCCGTGCGTTCGGGGTAGAAGGCCAACCTCGATGGACAGCGGCCGGATCGTCTTCGTGTCTCGGCCGTCCGGCCGCAGGTTCTCCTCGGTCACCGCGCGACGGAACTCCTCCTCCAGGATCGTCTCGAAGGCCGCCGCGACCTCCTCCGCCAGGACCGGGCTTCCCTCACTCACGAACTGGGCGACCGCCTCGGCCTTGAAGCCGTCGAGGCCGCTCTCGCGCTGGGCCTTGTCGGGGTTGCGAAGCTTGGCTCGGATGCGCTCCTTCAAGTACGCGACGACCGGGGCGAGCTTCTCCGTGTGGTCGGGGAGCGGCGCGATGGCGAGCTTCGGCTTGCCGACGGCACGGCGCAGCTCTTCCTGCGCGTCGCACAGCTCGCGGATACCCCCCTGGGCGAGCGCGAGCGCCTCCAGGAGGAAGTCCTCGGTGACCTGCCGGGCGCCGGCCTCCATCATCATGATCGAGTCGCGCGTCCCGGCCACGACCAGATCGAGATCGCTGTCCACCATCTCCTGGATCGTCGGGTTGAGCGTGAGCTTGCCGCCGACGGTGCCGACGCGAACGCACCCGATGGGGCCTTCGAACGGCGCGTCAGAGATGGTGAGGGCGGCGGAGGCCGCGTTGACGATCAGGACGTCGTAGTCGTTCTCCTGGTCGGCGGACCACGCCGACGCGATGATCTGCACGTCGTTCTTGAATCCTTTGGGAAAGAGCGGCCGGATCGGTCGATCGGTCAGGCGCGCGGTGAGGATCCCCTCCTCGGACGGACGGCCCTCACGGCGCGGGAACGATCCGGGGATCTTGCCCGCCGCATACAGGCGCTCCTCGAAGTCCACCGTGAGCGGAAAGAAGTCGATGCCTGGCCGCGTGGTCTTCGCGACCGTTGCCGCGGCGAACGCGATGGTGTCGCCGTAGCGGACCGTGACCGCGCCGCCCGCCTGCTTCGCGTATTTGCCCGTCTCGAAGACGAGCGGCTTCCCATTGATGGTGGCCTGGGCTTGCGTGACTGGCATGTGTGTTGTTGGGGTGCGCCTCTAAGAAAAGACCCAGGGAGCTCCCTGGGTCATCCGCGCTCTCGCGGCCTCGCTACCGCCGCAGTCCAAGTCGCCCGATGATCGTCTGATACCGCTCGGGGGACCTCTGGTGCAGGTACGCGAGGAGCCGCCGCCGCTGTCCGACCATCTGGAGCAGGCCGCGCCGACTGGAATTGTCGTGGCGGGCCGCGCGTAGGTGTTCGGTCAGATGCTTGATGCGCTGCGTGAGGACCGCGATCTGGACCTCCGGCGAACCCGTGTCCTTGTCGTCGCGGCGATAGGTCTCGATGACCTCACGCTTGGATGTCGTCGTCGCGGGCGGCACCCACTGTCCTTTCTCTGATCCGTAGATCTTGTTTTGTTCCGATCAGTGTACCCGACCAGGTGACCGACCGTCACGAACGCGGGCGATCTCGTAGTGCCGCGCGCGTGGCCTCGACATCGCGCGCGATCTGTTCGGTGAGCTCCTCTGCACTCGCGAAACGGAGCTCGTCCCGCAGGCGCTTCACGAAGGCGGCCACGGTCGTGTCTCCGTAAACGTCGCCCTCCCAGTCGAGCAGGAATGCCTCGAGCGTTCGATCGCCGCTATCGAAGGTCGGTCGAACACCAAGACTCGCCGCGGCTGCCACCTCCTCATCGCGCACGCGCACCGTCATCGCGTAGATGCCGTCGCGTGGTAGGAGGCGCTGCGGTGGAACGGACAGGTTGATCGTCGGAAACCCGAGCTCTCTCCCGCGCTTCTCGCCGTGGACCACCGTACCTCTCACGCAGTAGGGGCGGCCGAGAAGGAGGGCCGCGCCGGTCACGTCGCCGGCAAGGAGCGCGTTGCGGATGCGAGTCGAGCTGACGACCTCACCATCGAGCTTGACCGGCTTCGCGACGACGACCTCAAAGCCGTACCTCGGTCCCGCCGCGGCGAGCGTGCGAACGTTCCCGCCACGCTCGTGCCCGAATC
>DATKCP010000211.1:0-4015 GCA_035513115.1 Candidatus Limnocylindria bacterium
CGCCGACGAATGCGCGCAGCTTCGCGACCGCGAGACCGCGGTGCGAGATCCGGTGCTTCTCGCGCGCGGGGAGCTCGGCCATCGTGCGGCCGTCGCCGGCAATGGTGAAGAGCGGGTCGTAGCCGAAGCCGCCATCGCCGCGCGGCGCGGGCGCGATCTCACCGCGCACCTCCCCCTCGAAGAGCTCGACGCGTCCGTCGGGCCAGGCCAGCGCCGTCACGCACACGAACCGCGCCCCGCGCGCCTCGACGCCCTCGAGCAACGCGAGCAGGCGCGTGTTGCGTTCGGCCGCGCTCGCGTCGTCGCCGAAGAAGCGACGGCTGCGCAGCCCAGGGGCGCCGCGCAGCGCCTCGACCTCGAGGCCGGAGTCGTCGGCGACGGTCCGCAGTCCGCTCGCGGCCGCGTACGCGCGGGCCTTGTGCGACGCGTTCTCCGCGAATGTCTTGCCGGTCTCGTCGGGCTCGGGCGGAACGGGATCGAGGTCAGCGGGGACCAGGAGATCGAGATCGAGTCCCGCCAGAAGCTCTCGGTACTCGCGCTGCTTGCCCGGATTACCGCTCCCGACGAGCAGGCGCTCGGTCACCGCAGCGCGGCGCGCTGCGCTTCGATGAGCCGGCCGATGCCACGGAGCGTCAGGTCCAGGACCTGATCGAAGTCGGACTTGGAGAACGGCCGGCCCTCGGCGGTGCCCTGCACCTCGATGAGCTCGCCGTCGGAGTTCGCGACGACGTTCACGTCCGCGTCGGCGATCGAATCCTCGGCGTACGCGAGATCGAGCATGAGCTCGCCGCGCACGAATCCCGCTGACACCGCCGCGACGTTGCGCCGCATCGGCGTGGGCGTGAGCTTTCGCACCGCGTGCGCGAGCGCGACGTAGCCGCCGGTGATTGCCGCGGTGCGCGTGCCGCCATCGGCCTGGATCACCTCGCAATCGACGATCACGCTGCGCGGCCCGAGCCCCTTGAGATCGACGGCGGTGCGGAGCGCCCGCCCCACGAGTCGCTGGATCTCGAACGTGCGGCCGCCGGGCCTCCCGGCGATGCTCTCGCGCTGGCTGCGCTCGGGCGTGGAGCGCGGCAGCATCGCGTACTCCGCGGTCACCCAGCCCTGGTCCTTGCCCTCGAGGTGGCGAGGGACGGACTCCTGCAGCGTCGCGAGGCACAGCACGACCGTGTCGCCGAAGGAGATGCGCGCCGAGCCCTCCGCGAACTTCGACACGCCCACTTCGATCGTGATCGGGCGGAGCGCGTCGTTCGCGCGGCCGTCGGGCCGTTCGAACTTGCTCACTCCGTCGTCTCGTCCCAGAGCGCGTGCATCTCGTCGGCAGAGTACGACTCCAGCGCGCGACCGTCGGCGCGAGCGCGCGCCTCGACGCGCGCAACGTGCCGCATGAAGCGCTCGTTCGCCTCGCGGAGGGCGGACTCGGCGTCGAAGCCGTGCTCGCGCGCCGCGCCGACGAGATCGAACAGCAGCTCGCCGAGGAACTCGGGGTCGTCGATGTCCACCGGAAGGTCGATGCGCGGCGGGACCATGCGCACGCGCGCCGCGCGCTCCTGCAGACGCTCGGCCGCGAACAGCGCCGGGAGGTCCTTTGGGACCCCGCCGAGGACGCTCTGCCCGTCGTGGCCGCCGCCGCCCTTCTCGTCCTTCGCCGCGCCCTCGCGCTCCTGGCGTTTGATGCGCTCCCACTGCCCGAGCAGGTCGCCGCCCTCGATCGCGACGCCCTCGAACACGTGCGGGTGGCGTCGGACGAGCTTCTCGCCCAGCCGTCGCGCCACGTCCGCCATGTCGAACGCGCCCTCCTCGTGGGCGAGCTGCGCGTGGATGGCGACCTGGAACAGCAGATCGCCGAGCTCGTCCCGCAGGCGCTCGAGATCTCCGGAGTCGAGCGCCTCCAGCGCCTCGTACGCCTCTTCGAGCAGGTGCGGGCGCAGCGACGCATGGGTCTGCTCGCGGTCCCAGGGGCAACCGTCCGGCGCACGAAGACGATCCGCGATGCGGCCGATCGCGGCGACGGTGGCAAGGTCGGCATAGGGGCCCATCGGCGGAAAGATCACGAAGCGGGCCTCGGCGGCGACGAGGGATCCCACGGTGAGCGGGCGCTCACCGGTCGCGTCGACCGCGATCACCGGATGCGCCGGCGGGTAGTGCTTCCGCAGCAGGGCGAGGTCCGGCTCCGCATCGATGACGAGGACGACCGCGCGGAGCGTCGAGAACGAGTGGCGGTCGAGCGCGCTCGCGGGGATTACGTCGACGCCGCCGGGAAACCGCGCGAGGAGGCGGGCGAGCGCTCCGGAAAGATCAGACGTCGAGCTCGTGCCCGGGCACCAGCTTCTGGACGCCGTGCGCCTTCTTCTGTTGCTGGAGCCAGTACGTGTAGGCGCTGTCCCTGATCTTCGTCGTCTGGTCGTCGTCAAGGGCGCGGGCGGGATCCTTTTCGAGGACCTTGTACCAGACCGTTTCGGCGCGGTCGCTGTGCTGGCGGGTGCGCTCACCCACGGCGAGGCCGAAGATCTCGTTCTCGAGATCGATCCTCGTGAGCATGCCGCGGGCGTACCAGCCAAGGTCGCCGCCACTCTCCTGGGTGGCGGTGTCCTCCGAGAACTCTTTCGCGATCTCCGCGAAGTCCGTGCCACTGTCGAATGCGGCGTTGATGTCCCCGATCTTCTTCAGCTGATCGGAATACGTTTGAAAGTCGCTGCCCGCGGTCGGGAACGGCGTGGCGACCCGGATCCATGCCACGCGCACCTGCTCGGTCGGCGACTGCGTGTTGCGCTCCTGCGCGCGCTTCGTGTACTCCTCGCGCAGCAGCTCGTACCGCGCGCGAGACCTGATGTCCCCGTCGGCTATGCCGTACGAGCGGGCGCGCTTCACGAAGTCGTTCTCCTCGGGTCCTCGCCGCTCCATCACCTGGAGGATGTGGTAGCCGAACTGGGTCTTCACCGGATCCGAGACCTGGCCGACCTGCATCCCCTTCGCGGCGTCCTCGAACTCCGGGACGAACTGGCCCTTCCTGACCCAACCGAGATCGCCGCCCGAATTCGCGTTGCTCAAGTCGTCGGAGCCTTCCGCGACCTTGTTCCAGAGGGTCTGGTCGCTCGGCTCCTGCTTCAGCTGAGCGGCGATCGCGCGCGCTTTGGCGAGCGCGAGCTGATCAGCCAGCTCCGCGTCCTCGCCCTCCGGCGTGATGAGGATGTGCCGCGGGTGATACTCGCCGAAGTCCTCGTTGTACTTCGCATCGATGGTGGCCGCGTCGAAGGTGACGCCGTCGGCGCGCGCCGCGGCGTCGAGGATCCCCTGTTCGACGAGCGAGTCGAGCGCCACGCCCTCGTATTGCGCCTTCTGCGCGAGGACCTGGGGATCGTTCTCGTAGCCGGGCGGGACCCCGAAGTCGACGTAGAAGCGGACGTTCTGGTACGCGAGCTCGCGCTTGTACTCGCGGAGCGAGATCGCTCGTCCGTCGAACATCAGCGCGGGCTTCAGGTTGTCGTCGTAGTAGCGGGACGACGCGCCCCACGCCACGAGACTGAACGTGAAGAAGAGGATCGCCGAGAAGACCGTGACGATGATGGTCTGCTGGCGCCGCTCGCGCTGCCACCGCGCCTTGCGCTGACGCTGCGTGAGTCGCGGAAGAGGGATACGACGTGCCACGGGAAACCTAATTGTACCGGGCTAGACGACGCGCCGGTAGACGGCGAGCGTGTCTGCCGCGGCCCGATCCCACGAGAAGCTGGCGGCCCGCGGCCGCGCTCGCGCCCGCAGCTCGCCCTGCCGCGCCGGGTCGGCGAGGTACGCGACGAGAGCGTCGCCAAGGGCGTTGGGATCGCCGGCGTCGACCAGCACGCCGGCCTCGCCGACGACCTCCGCGACGGCTCCGGCGCGGTAGCCGACGACCGGGGTTCCCGCCGCCAGCGACTCGAGCGGAGTGAGGCCGAAGCCCTCGAGCAGCGCCGAGTGGAGGAGGCACTCCGCGCCGGCGTAGAGCGCCGCCAGCGCCGCGTCGCTGACGTGGCCG
>DATKCP010000212.1:0-4744 GCA_035513115.1 Candidatus Limnocylindria bacterium
CTGACCGCAGGCCGCGAGTGTCAGTGTCGCGGCGAGCCCCACGGCTGCCGCGCGTCGCCATTGAATGGTCATTCCTTGTTCGTACCTCCCACGCCTTCTCGCAAATCCCGCATCGCGGAACGGCCCGCGATAGGCTCGCAGGCTACATTCGTACCTCGCGGAGGGCAAGGCGGTTCGGTCGCGAGCCCCCGGGCCAGGCGTCAGGCCCGGATCGTCGCTCCAAGCTGGTGGATGAGGCGGCCCTCGATGCGCTTCAGCGTGCGCTCGACGTCCGAGTCGGTGAGCGTGCCGTCCGGCGACCGCAGGACCAACCGCACCGCGAACGACTTCCTCCCCTCGCCCAGCTGCGGACCGCGGTACAGGTCGCGGAGCGATACCGACTCGACCAGCGCTTTGCCCGTGGCGCGGATCGCCTCCACGACGGCCGCGTAGGACGTCGCCTCGTCCACGACGACGGCCAGATCGCGCATGGCCGGCGGGTAACGGGGCGGTGCCGTGACCTGTGGCGGCGCGACCCGGCCGAGCAGGGCGGCGACGTCGAGCTCCGCGATGAACGTGTCCGCCGGCAGCTCCCACAGGTCGGCCACGCGAGGGTCGAGCTGTCCCCAGGTGAGCGTCGGGCCGTCTTCCGGCCCACGGCGCTCGGACCGGCCGGGGTGAAGACCGGGCGCACCGGGGCGCGCGTCGCCCGCGTCGCGGATGCGGAGCTTCGCGAGCGTGCCGTCGACGACGGCCCTCAGATCCCAGAGGTCACACCGCCGCGCCGGACCGAGCCAGCTGTCCGCGTAGGCGTCTCCGGCGAGCAGCACGGCCGCGGTCCAGCGCTCCTCCGGCAGGTCGTGTTCGCGGGGCAGATACACGGGGGCGATCTCGAAGATCGCGACGCCGTCCCGGTGCCGGAGGTTGCGCCGCGCCGTGTCGAGGATGCTCGCGCGCAGTGTCGGCCGTGCCGCGGACTGGGCCGGCGTCGTCGGATTCTGGATCGTGAGCGGGCACGGCGCGATGCGGCTGGCGTCCGGCCTCAGCCGTTCGAGCCACGCGGGGTCGATGAGCGAGTACGACAGCGTCTCCTGGAGACCCATGCCGACGAGGGCGTCGCGCAGACGCTCGCGGAACTCCTCGCGCGGGTGCGCCTCGACGAGCGGTAGCGGTCCGTCGGGCACCCCGGTGGGCAGCCGGTCGTAGCCGACGATGCGCGCGACCTCCTCGATGAGGTCTTCGGGGATCGCGATGTCCGTACGCACGACCGGCGGTCGGGCGGCCAGCTCGTCGGCGGTCTGCGTGGCCGCGAACCCGAGCCCGCTCAGGGCGCCGATCGCCTCGTCGCGGGTGACCTCCATGCCGAGGTGGCGCGCGAACTTCGCGAACGGGATGCGGACCTCGACGGCTGGCCGCGGGCGCGGGTAGCGATCGACCGTGCCGGCGTGGCGCGCACCGGCGTGCTCGCGCAGCAGCTGGATCGCTCGGGCGAGGGCGATGGGTACGAGGTCGGGGCTGAGCTGCCAGGAGAAGCGGCGCGCCGCGGCGCTGCCCGATGAGCCGCGCAGGCCGAGCCTCGTCGCGGTGCCACCGATGCTCCGGGGATCGAACGACGCGCACTCGAGCGCGACCGACGTCGTGTCGCCGCGGATCTCGGAGTCTTCACCGCCCATGATCCCGGCAATACCGAGCGCGCGCTCTTCATCCGCGATGACCAGCGTGCCGTCCGGCAGCGCGCGGTCGACCCCGTCGAGCGTCCGGAGGCGCTCGCCCGGTCGCGCCTGCCGCGCGACCAGCGTTCCGCCCTTCACCTGACGCAGGTCGTACGCGTGCAGGGGCTGACCGAGCTCGAGCATCACGTAGTTGGTGATGTCGACCACGTTCGAGATCGGCCGCATGCCGGCGGCGACCAGGCGGCGCCGCATCCACTCGGGGGACTCGCCGATGCGGACGCCGTCGAGTCGCGCGGCGGCGAATCTGGGGCAGCCGACCTCGTCCTCGATCCGGACGTCGAGCCCCTTCGGCGCGGTCTTGCCCAGCGGATCGCCGGCCGGTTCTCGCAGCCGTTGGCGCAGCAGCGCCGAGACCTCCCGTGCGACGCCCACGATCCCCAGGCAGTCGGGCCGGTTGGGCTGCAGCTCGAGGAGCAGCACCGTCTCGCCGAGCGTCTCCGAGAGCGGCGCGCCGACGGGCAGCTTGTCGTCGAGCAGCAGGATCCCGTCGTGCTCCTCCCCCAGCCCGAGCTCCTTCTCGGACAGGACCATCCCCTCACTCTTGATGCCGCGCATGTCCCTCGGCTTCATGACCGCGCGCTCTCCGGTATGGCCATCGACGTATTCCGCGCCCACCTCGCCGTACGCGACCGTCGAGCCTGGCCTGAGGTTGGTCGCGCCGGTCACGACCGTCGTGCGCCGGCCCGCGCCGTAGTCGACGGTGGCCAGGCTCAGCTTGTCGGCGTTCGGGTGCTTGGTCAGCTCGGCGACGCGCCCGACCCAGATCCTGTCCCACGCCCTGCGCTCGATGCCCTTCACCTCGGTGCCGGACATGTGCAGCCGATGAGCGAGGTCGTCGGCGGGAACGGTCACGTCGACGTACTCGCGAAGCCACGACAGCGGAACACGGATGAGCATTTAGAAGCTCTCCAGGAACCGCAGATCGTTCTGATAGAGCATCCGGATGTCGGGCGCGCGCGACTTCAGCATCGCGAGGCGCTCGATGCCACCCCCGAAGGCGAAACCCTGGTAGCGCTCGGGGTCGTATCCGACCCGCCGCAGGACGCTGGGGTGCACCATCCCGCAGCCCGCGGCCTCGATCCAGCCGTCGCCGCCGCAGGTATGGCACTGCGGATCCTTGCCCTCGCAGATCACGCAGGAGAAGGCGATCTCCGCCGACGGCTCGGTGAACGGGAAGTAGTCCGGCCGGAAACGCACGTTGTGCTGGCTGCCGAAGTACTGCCGGGCGAACGAGTAGAGGACCCCTTTGAGGTCGGCCATCGTCAGCTTCTCGTCGATGGCGAGCCCCTCGTACTGGAAGAACACGCTCTCGCGGATCGCGTCCGTGGCCTCGTACCGGTAGCAGCGACCCGGAATGACCACGCGGATCGGCGGCTTGCGCTGCTCCATGATCCGCACCTGCATGGGCGAGGTGTGCGTGCGCCCGAGCAGCGGCATCTTGGGGTCGTCGCCGAGCGGATTCGACACCCACAGCGTGTCCCACTTCTCGCGCGCCGGATGGCCCGGCGGGATGTTGAGCGCTTCGAAGTTGTAGTAGTCGGTCTCGATCTCCGGACCCTCGACCGTCTCGAAGCCCATCGTGGCGAAGATGCGCGACACGTCGCGGATGGCCTCGGTGACCGGATGGAGGCGTCCGAGGCGCACCGGCCGCGCCGGAAGTGTGAGGTCGACGCGCTCGCGCAGGCTGTCATCGATCGACGCGCCGCGCAGGGCGGCGCCCCGGCGCTCGAGCGCGGCCTCGATGCGCGCCTTGGCCTCGTTCACCGCGGTGCCGTAGGCCGGCCTGTCGTTCGCCGGCAGCGTCGCGATCTGTTTGGTGGCCTGTGTGAGCTCGCCGTCCTTGCGCCCGAGGTAGCGGACCCGTGCTGCTTCGAGGCCGGCGTCGTCCGCGCACGCGGCGATCTCCGCCACCGCGCGGTCCGCGAGTCCTTTCAGATCCTGTGGTCCCGCCATTTCGCCCCCATTAAAAGAGCCCGCATTCCTCCGTGCTTTCGCACCCGGGACGAAGGCGGGCCTCCGCGGTACCACCCGATCTCCCATCGGCGCGCGGCCGACGGACACTCGTGGGGAGCGCTATCGGGCTCCGCCCGGATGCGCTTTTCTGCGCATCGGCTCTGGAGCGAATTCCCGCGTGCCGTGTCGCTGCGGGCTCCCAGTCGCGGCCCGCATTCCCTGTGCGACGTCTACGCGGTACTGCTCTCCGTCGTCGCCGTTATGAGCCGGCCGTGCCGGTCTTCTTCTTGTTGCTGACGAGATCGAGATAGTGCCGGAACACCTTCGGGTCTCGCACCGCCATGTCCGCGAGGACCTTGCGGTCGAGCTGCACGCCGGCCGTGCGCATCGCGGCCATGAGCCGGCTGTACGACACGCCGGACTCGCGCGACGCGGCGTTGATGCGAGCGATCCACAGCGCGCGGAACTGGCCCTTCTTCTTGCGTCGGTCGCGATACGCGTAGTTGAGCGCGTGCAGCGCCGCTTCGCGGGCGGGGCGGACGAGCTTGTGCTTCGCCCCGCGGCGCCCTTCGGCGGCGTTCAGGAGCTTCTTGTGCTTCTTGTGGGCGGCGACCCCGCGCTTTATCCGTGTCATTCCTACTTCCCTATCAGGTGCGGCAGCATCTTGCGGATCAGCTTGAGGTCGCCGCGGGCCACGAGCGCCTTGCCCGCGTGGGTGCGCTTGCGGCGCGCCGACTTATGCGCGTTGAGGTGGCCCTTGTAGGCCTTCATGCGCATGAGCTTGCCGCGCCCGCTCGCAACGAATCGCTTCTTTGCGCCGCTGTGGCTCTTGATCTTGGGCACGACGGGATGCCTCCTCGCGCGAAGTGTGAACGCCGATTGTACCGGTTAGTTCGCTTGCTTACGAGGCGCGGCGGTTGGTGAAGCGGGCCGGGGGGCGCTCGCCGGCCGCGGGGCGCTCGGCGGTGCCGCGGTCGAGGGTCGCGACGGTGCGGACGCCGCGGCGGGAGTCGGGGCCCTCGCGACGGGAGCGGCGGCGGCCGCGGGTTTCGCGGCGGCGGCGGCGGGGGCGGCCACGG
>DATKCP010000213.1:0-8404 GCA_035513115.1 Candidatus Limnocylindria bacterium
GTCGATGACCTCACCGGCGGCGATCCTCCGTGGGGCGCTGAGTCGTGCTCCGGCGATCCACGTTCCGCCCATGCTCCCAAGATCGCTGAGCCAGTAGCCGCCCTGGCGATACGCGATGCGCGCGTGCCGGCGCGACACAGATAGATCGTCGAGGTGGATCGTGTTCTCCTGGCCGCGTCCGATGGTCGCGCTCGTCTTCGCGACGCTGAACGTCGCGGGGGGCGACCCCAGCGTCAGGACGAGCGCGTCTCCGGCGATTTCGACCGCCGGCGTGGGCGCTTGGACCGCGTCCCGCGTCGCGGCGGCAGGAACGGGTGGCAGCGTCTCCGCTTGGGTCGCAAGTGGTTCGGGCTCAGGTGTGGGGGGTTCGGGCTCAGGCGGCTCAGGCGTCGGGGGTTCTGGCTCGGCGGCTGCCGCCGGAGGCTCCGCCACGGCCTCGAGGGCCGCCCGGACCTCGGCTAGCTCGTCGACATCGACCCGCGGCTGCGCTTCGACTCGCCGCGGAGCTTCGGCCGCGGGCGGTTCCGCGGCCGGGGGAGGCGGCCGGTCCAGTGTCGGCTCCGTGAGGGTCTCCGCGGACGGCCGCGGCCCCAGGAGACGCTTCAGCTTAGCGAAGAGCTCCTTCATTTCGCCGGGACCTTCTCGGTCGCGCGCGCGAGCACGTCGACGGTCCCGTCCATGCCGCGGAGACGGTCCACGGTCTCCGGCCGTTCTCCGCCGATCTCGGACCCAGCGGTGAGGCGATACATCTCCGCCGCGCCCTGGAAGATGAGCGGCGTGAGGCCGACGTCCTCAAAGGTGCGCGCTATCTCCTCCATCTCGGCGATCCACCGGTGGGCCTTCCCCGGCATCGCCGGTACGGCGTCGGCCATGCGTTTCGCCTGCGCGCCCTGGCTGTCGCGCAGCTCGGCGATGAGCGTGTCGTACACGCCGAGCCTCCGCGCCGCTACGAGGAGCTCCGTCGCGATCGCGGTCGTGCCCTTCGTCAGCGCGGCGTAGCACATCTTCAACGCGGAGGCTTCACCCACCTCGTCTCCGAGCAGCCGTACGTCGAGTCCCGCGTCGCGGAGCGCGCCGAAGAGCGCGCGATCCGGCCCCGACGCGTAGAAGCGCGGGCTGGGCGCGTCCCGCGGGGGACCGCCGACGATGCCCGCGTCGACGAAACCGCCGCCGGTCGGTGCGATCACCGCCGCGACCTCGCGCGCGGTGCGCGGCGCGACCGCGTTGCAGTCGACGTAGGTGAGTCGCGCGCCGGTCGCGCGCAGCGCCGCCGCGGTGTCGCGAGCCACCGCGAGCGCCTGCGCCGGCGGCACGATCGAGAGGAGCAGCTCGGCTTCACGCACGACGGCGTCGAGCGACGGCAGCCGGGTGAATCCCGCGGCCCGCGCGAGCGCACGCGTTCGTTCGGAGCGCCCCCGGACGCAGGTCACGACCCGTACGCCGCCCCGGGTGAGCAGCGCACCGACCGCCTGGCCCATGTCGCCGGGACTGATCAGGGCGACGGTCCTCATCGTCTGAATCCTAGGCTCAGCGTGCGTCGACCACGCCGATGCGCGGGCAGAGCGACGAGAGCACGCACTGCGAGCAGTGCGGTCGGCGCGCGATGCACACCTCGCGGCCGTGGCGGATCAGATGCATGTGCAGCGCGTACATCTCCGCGGGCGGCACGGTCGCCTGCAACACCTCCTGCGCGACGACGGCATCGGCCCGCTCATCGATGAGGCCCAGACGCCGCGCGACGCGGTACACGTGCGTGTCCACCGGGAAGAACGGGCGCCCGAGTGAGAAGAGCAGCACGCAGGCCGCGGTCTTCGGTCCCACACCGGTGAGAGAAACGAGCAGCTCCCACAGCGGCTTCGAGCGCATACCCATGAGCGCGTGGTCATCGAGCGCGATCCCGCGGTCGCGCAGCTCCCGCAGTATTCCGCGGATGCGCACGGCTTTGGTGGGGCCCAGTCCGCCGCGGTAGATCGCCTTCGCGACGGCCGGGAGCGGCGCGTCGGCCACCTCGTCCCACGATGGGAAGCGCGACCGCAGATCCGCGTACGCGCGGTCGCGGTTGGTGTCGCTGGTGTGCTGCGACAGGACGGTGAGGATGAGCTCGTCGAGCGGCGGAAGGCGGCGCGGCGCAGGCGGCGCGCCGTACACCTTGCGCAGTCGGAGCGCGATGGCGCGCAGACGTCGCCGCACGCAACGAGTATCGGCAAAGGTGTAACTCGGCGACGGAGCGAGCGGGCAACCGACGTCCGTTCGGCAACGGCCGCGGCGTAACCTCTTTAGTGCAATAGGTAGAGCGCAGGTAAACACGTCGCTGCGCACGGGGGGAAATGGAATGAACCGCTCGTTCTTCGCGCGGCCGGTGGCCGCACTCATCGTTCTCGCACTCGCGATCTCGGCCTGCGGGCCAAGTCCGCGCGCCACGGGGAGCATCGGCGGCTCGGTCAGCGTGCTCGCCACGTGGGGCGGCGCCGAGCAGGAGTCCTTCCTCGCGATGGTGAAGCCATTCGAGGACAAGACCGGCGTGAAGGTGCAGTACGAAGGCACCCGCGATCTGAACGCGATCCTCACCACGCGCGTCCAGGGTGGAAATCCTCCGGACGTCGCCGGCCTGCCCGGTCCGGGGCAGATGGCGCAGTTCGCGACGCAGGGCAAGCTCATCGACCTCGGGAGCGTCCTCGACATGAACGCCATGCGCGATGAATACCCGGAGTCGTTCCTGAAGCTCGCGCAGGTCGACGGCAAGCAGGTCGGGATCTTCATCAAGGCGGCGCTGAAGGGACCGATCTGGTACAACCCCAAGCAGTTCCAGGCCAAAGGCTACGCGGTCCCGAAGACGTGGGACGAGCTCATCACGCTCTCAAAGCGGATCGCCGACTCGGGCACGACGCCGTGGTGCATCGGTTTCGAATCTGCGGCGGCGTCCGGCTGGCCCGGCACCGACTGGCTCGAGGACATCGTGCTGCGCCAGTCCGGTCCGGACGTGTACGACCAGTGGTGGCAGGGCACCAAGAAGTGGACGAGTCCCGAGATCAAGAAGGCCTGGGAGACCTGGGGCACGATCATCGCTGACCCCAAGATGGTCCTTGGCGGAAAGTCCGCGATGCTCGCGACCGCGTTCGGCGACAGTGGCAACCCGATGTTCACGAACCCGCCGCGCTGCTTCCTCCACCACCAGGCGTCCTTCATCACCGACTTCTTCACGAAAGCGAACCCAAGCATCAAGTCGGGCGAGGACTTCAACTTCTTCATGACGCCGGACATCGACTCGAGGTACTCGGGCGCTGTGACCGGGGCCGGCGACCTGTTCGGCATGTTCAAGGACACGCCACAGTCGCGCGCGCTCATGAACTACCTCACGACGCCGGAGGCGCAGGCGATCTGGGTCAAGCGCGGCGGCGCGCTCTCCCCGAACAAAAAGGTCACCGAGTATCCGGACCAGATCTCGTCCGACTCGGCGAAGGCGCTGACCACGGCGAAGGTCTTCCGCTTCGACGCGAGCGACCTGATGCCGGAGGCGATGAACGCGGCGTTCTGGAAGGCCGTGCTCGACTACACGAACGATCCCACGAAGCTCGACTCGATACTCACGACCCTTGATCAGGTGCAAGCCAGCTCGTACAAGTGATCGATCGCGTCCCGCAGGTCGCGGCAGCGCTCCTGCTGCCGGCCGCGGCGCTGCTCGGCTACATCTTCGTGGCCGAGTGGCTGCTGCAGCGGCTGCCAGAGGGAGCGCGGCCGCGTCTGCGGCCGTGGATCTGGATCGGACCGGCGCTCGCGTTCGTCGGCTTCTTCCTCATCGCTCCGGCGATCCAGACGATCTTCCTCAGCCTGAT
This sequence comes from Candidatus Limnocylindria bacterium, assembly GCA_035513115.1. GTDB lineage: Bacteria > Chloroflexota > Limnocylindria > P2-11E > P2-11E > CF-39. Next base: position 3,834 of record DATKCP010000213.1, read on the forward strand.
GGACGCGACATCGACGAACTTCGTCGGCGGAGACAACTACGTCGCGATCCTGACCGACCCCAACGTCCATGCGGCGATCCGCAACAACCTCCTCTGGTGGATCGTCTTCTTCACCAGCTTCGTCCTCATCAATGGCCTGGCCATCGCCGTCCTGGCGGACCGCGTGCGATACGAGGGCCTCGCGAAGTCGCTCATCTTCCTGCCGCAGGCGATCTCCTTCGTCGCCGCGGGTACGATCTGGAAGTTCATCTACTCGTATCAGCCGCCGGGAGTCGAACAGACCGGCACCCTCAATGCGCTCGTGGTCTTCTTCGGTGGCGAGCCACAGCCGTGGCTCACGCAGTCGCCGACCAACAACCTGTTCCTCATCGTCGTCGCCGTGTGGGCGTGGTGCGGATTCGCGACGGTGATCCTCTCCGCCGCGCTCAAGGGCGTACCGGTCGAGCTGCTGGAGGCGGCGCGGCTCGACGGGGCAAGCGAGATGATGGTCTTCCGCCGGATCGTCTTCCCCCTGCTCCTGCCGACGATCACCGTGGTCGCGACGACGCTCGTGATCTTCGCCCTCAAGGCATTCGATGTCGTCTACGTGATGACGAACGGCAACTTCGACACCGAGGTGCTGGCGAACCGCATGTACAAGGAGATGTTCACGGTCCGCAACTATGGCCGCGCGAGCGCCGTCGCCGTACTCCTGCTCGCCGGGATCGTCCCCGTGCTGGTCTTCAACGTGCGCCGTCTCCGCGAGCAGGAGGCGATCCGATGAAGCTCTCGGGTCGGTTTGGCCAGCTGCCCGTCCACGTCACGATCATCACGGTCGTGCTGATCTGGACGATCCCCACGATCGCGACGATCGTGAACTCGTTCCGGCCGCCGGCCCTCGTTGGTACCACCGGATGGTGGACGGCGTTCGCGCCGCCGTTCGCCTTCAGCCTCGAGAACTACGAGCGCGTCCTCACCACCAACAACATGGGCACCAGCTTCCTGAACAGCCTCACGATCGTGATCCCCGCGACGCTCATACCCATCGCCGTCGCCGCGTTCGCGGCCTACGCGTTCGCCTGGATGAACTTCCCGCTGAGGAACACGCTGTTCCTCATGGTCGTGGGGCTCATCGTCGTGCCGCTGCAGGTGACGCTGGTGCCCGTGCTTCAGGCCTATCAGAACCTTGGTCTCACCGGAACGTTCGTCGCGGTGTGGCTCGCGCACACCGGCTACGGCTTGCCGTTCGCGATCTACCTCCTTCGGAACTTCTTCGGGGCGCTCCCCAGGGATCTCTTCGAGGCGGCCGCGATCGACGGCGCAGGAATGCTGACGACGTTCTTCCGCCTGGTCCTCCCGCTGTCGGTGCCGGCGCTCGCGTCGCTCACGATCTTCCAGTTCCTATGGGTCTGGAACGACCTGCTCGTCGCGCTGATCTTCCTCGGCGGTTCACCCGACGTCGCGCCGCTGACCGTGACGGTCAGCAACCTCGTCAACTCACTCGGGCAGGACTGGCAGCGCCTGACCGCCGCGGCCTTCATCTCCACCGCCCTGCCGCTCGTCGTCTTCCTGTCCCTGCAGCGCTACTTCGTGCGCGGGATCCTCGCCGGCTCCGTGAAGGGCTAACGCTAGCGCTTGCACGAGGTGCCCATCACCGCCTCGCGGCGGGTCGCGACTACGCGGTGATCAGCTGGCCTCTCCGATCCGGGCCGGCCCGCCGTCCTGTCGATCGCGTACGGCGGCGTGAGCGCGTCGATCGCGCTCCGTCGCGGCTTCAGCGAGATCCTCGAGCAGCGCGCTCGACCAGTCGCGCGACGTCCAGCGCAGCACGGCGTCGCGCAGCGTCCGCGCTCGCACGCGGCGCTCCGTCTCGCCCATCTCGATGGCGCGCTCCAGCGCGGCTGCGGTGTCGTCGAGCGAGCTCGGATCGATGCCCAGCGCGGCGCTGCCAAGCTCGTTGAACGCACCGGTCGCGCGCGACAGCACTAAGACGCCGCGCGGGTTCAGCACCGCGGACTCCTTCGCGACGAGGTTCATACCGTCCGCGAGCGAGTTCACGAGCACGACGTCGGCTGAGGCGAGCTCGGCCAACGCGCCGCCGCGGTCCGTGCGCTGGACGATGTCGATCGTTCCCTCGCCGAAGCGCGCGTTCACGGCCGCGGCCACGCTCAGCGTCTGCTGCCACTCGCGGCGGTACTCGGGCAGCGTCGTACGCGTGGGTTCTAGACGCGCGACGAAGCGCACGCGTCCGACGAGATCGGGACGCCGCTCGAGCAGCAGCCGGTACGCGTCGAAGCCGAAAGGTACGTTCTTGATCGGATCGACGCGATCGACGCGTACGATCGACACGCGCGGGTCCGAGCGAAGCTCGCGCAGGCGGCGCGCGCTAGGTTGCAACGTGGTCGCGTCGACCGACGCGGGCCGGACGCGCAGCAGCGTCACGCCCTCCGGGCGGACGATGCGATCCGCGCTCACGATGGCATCCGGGATCAGCTCCGCCACGCAGCCAGCGAAGTTGAGGCGCGACGCCTCGTCCTGGAAGCCGACCGCGTCGGCGCCGAGGACGCCACTAAGCAGCGCGCCGCACACGTCGCGCGGCAACGCTTCGCACCAGACCTCGAGCTCCGGCCACGGGATGTGAACGAAATGCGAGATCAGAAGTCCCGATAGGCGCGCCCGCAGGAGCGCCGGCAGCGCGTACAGCTGGTAGTCGTGCGCCATGACCGCGGGCTCGCGCGGCGGGCGGAGGGTCTCGGCCACGACGGCGTCGGCGAACGCGCCGCTGGCCTGGACGTAACGGGCAGCGAGCGCGCGGATCCCTTCCGCATCCTCCGGTCCGATCCGCCGCGACCAGAGGCGATGCTGCACGAACCACAGCACGCGGTTCGCGAACGCGCCGTAGAAATCCGACTGCAGGGCCTCGTCGATATGAAGCAGCCGCAGCGTGAGGCGGCCGCTTCCGACGGTTCCGCCGCGCTCGCGCTGCGCGGCGGCCACCGTCTGATCGTCGCGTCCGATCGCCGCGGCGATCCACGTCACCGGCGCGACGCGAGAGAGATGCCCCAGGGCCGTGACGACCCCACCCGCACCCCGGTCGATGCGCAGACGTTCCTGATCACGCCTGAAGCTGACGGGCGCGCGATTGGTGACGAGGAGGAGCGAGCCCGGGAACACGCTCAAGACCGCAGGATCTCCACGACGGAGGACAGCAGCGCGCACGTCTCGGAGGGCCTCGCAAGGGATATGTCGACGTCCAGCTCATCATCGAAGACGTCGCCGACGCCCACTACGACGGCGGTGCAACCGGTCTCGCTCGCGTGCGCGCGCGCCGCGGCGAAGGCGGGCAGGTCAACGCGGTCGTCCCCCAGGACGATGAGTCCGCGCAGGCCGTAGTGCCGCGCGAGCGCGAGCAGGCTCGAGCCCTTGTCCTCGGAGGACGGCGGCCGAACCTCAACGTGCGCGGTCCGCTCGACGACCTCGAGACCGCGGCGCGCGGCCACGCTCCGCGCGACGCGCAGCACCTCGGGCCCGACGGCCGGTTCGCGCCGGAAATGCACGGCGAACCCGATGCCTTTGTCCTCGAACACCAGGCCTGGCACGTTCGCGAGCGAGAGGCGGAGCATCGCGTGGGCACGCGCGAGGCGCGCGTGATATCGCTCGATGCCCGGCGGCCTGAGCAGCTCGCCACGAAACCATCGTTCGGCACCGTGATTGCCGACATAAAGAGCCTCATCGATGCGCACCATGCGCCAGGCCTCGTCGGCGGGCCTGCCGCTCAGGACGCAGAGCAGATCCACGTACAGGGTGAGGGCGCGAAGCGCCTCGCGGCACTCTTCCCGAACGGTCGCCTCGCTGGGCGTGGCGACGATCGGACAGAGCGTTCCGTCGATGTCGGTGAAGATCGCGCTCGGCCGGCGGCGGAGCGCGTCGGCGATCACCCGCGCGTTCAGACCCGACGGGCGGGGGAGTGGAGCTGGCGCGAGCCGGTAGATCTTCGGCGGACGCGCGATCGTCTCGTACATGTCTTCCTCCGGTCGCCTGCGGGGTTAGCTGTCGGGCTTGGGCCGTGAGGTGCCCTGGAGCGTTCGCTCCTTCGCCCCGCGGATGGGTTCCCCCGCTCCCCCGCCGCTCTCGAGGGACTAGGCCAATTTCGGCGGTCGTCGCATTACAGAGCGACCGACCAAGTCTAATCGCCGCGCCCAGCGGGAACCACGTCGCGCGATGCGACACATGACGCGCATCGAACGGCGAACATGCGACCGAACGCAGTCGGTTCGTGCCACGAAGTATTAATATGCGGCACTTGGTGTCACAAGGCGGCCGCAGGATGAGCGGCTGCCGATCTGGCAGGCTTCACCCACCCTCAGCACGAGATGGCGTGGCCGATCGACGAAGGCTACATCGACGTGATTGTGCGCTGAGCGAATAGCCCGCATAGGAATAACCCGCACAGGAGGAAGTCATGCGAGACGAGCGAGAGATCGGGCAGCGCGTCAAGAGCGGGATCATCGGGGCCATCAGGGGGACCGGCGAGATCACCACCGCGACGATCGGCACGATCGCGGACGTCGTGCAATCGGCGGTGAAGGAGA
>DATKCP010000214.1:0-2840 GCA_035513115.1 Candidatus Limnocylindria bacterium
ATCCGTCAGACAGGCCGCCGCACGACGATCAAGACGCTCGCCCGCTCCTCCTCACGGACCGCCGTGAAGGCCGCGCGCGACGCCATCGAGACCGGCGCGAAGGACGTCGGTGAGATCGTGAAGCGCGCAGCCAGCATGCTCGACAAGTCGGTCAAGCGCGGAGCGATCCACAAGAACGCCGCGCGCCGCCGGAAGTCCCGCCTGGCGCGTCAAGCCACTAAGGGAAAGTCCGCGTAGGGGGGGCCGGCGGGGGGACGAAGCCCCCCAGCGTAAGAAGAGGCCGCTTTGCCGCCTGGTCCGCGACCTAGCCACGCCGGAAGCGCGGGAAGGCATCGCGGCCAGGAAACCGGGCGGCGTCACCGAGCTCCAGCTCGATCTCCATCAGCCGGTTGTATTTCGCGACGCGCTCGCTTCGGGATAGCGAGCCTGTCTTGATCTGCCCGGTATTGAGCGCGACGCAGAGATCGGCGATCGTGGTGTCCTCGGTCTCGCCGGAGCGGTGCGAAATGACCGCCGCGTAGCCGGAGCGGTGCGCGAGGTCCACGGCCTCGATCGTCTCCGACAGCGTCCCGATCTGGTTGAGCTTGATGAGCACCGCGTTCGCGACGCCCTCGCCCACTCCCTTGCGTATCCGGTCGACGCTCGTCACGAACAGATCGTCGCCCACGAGCTGCAGCCGGTCGCCCAGCTGCTGCGTGAGCTTGCGCCAGCCCTCCCAGTCGTCCTCGGCCAGGCCGTCCTCGACGGAGACGAGGGGGTACTTGAGCTGCCACTCCGCGTAGAGACCGATGAGCTCGTCGGTCGTGCAGTCGCGGTCCTCGCGCGCGAGGCGGTAGCCATCGCCCTTCTGGAACTCGGTCGAGGCGGGATCCAGTGCGATCGCGATGTCGTCGCCGGCGCTGTACCCGGCCCGCTCGATGGCACGGATGATCAACTCGATGGGCTGCTCGTTGTTCCGGAGGCCCGGCGGCGCGAAGCCGCCCTCGTCCCCCACCAGCGTGCTCATGCCGCGCTCGTGCAGCTCGGCCTTGAGCGCGTGGAAGACCTCGGACCCGGCGCGCACCGCCTCGGAGAACGTCGACACACCGACGGGCACGATCATGTACTCCTGCATGTCCGCCGAGTCCGCTGCGTGCTTGCCACCGTTCAGGATGTTCATCAGCGGGACGGGCAGCGTCCGCGCCAGCGGTCCGCCGAGGTAGCGGTAGAGGGGCAGGCCGACAGCATTCGCCGCGGCGCGGGCGCACGCGAGCGACACGCCCAGGATCGCGTTCGCGCCGAGCTTCGCCTTGTTCTCGGTGCCGTCCAGCTCGCGCAGCAGGCTGTCGATGGCCGACTGATCCGAGGCGTCCTCGCCGATGAGCTCCGGCGCGATGGAGTCGTCGACGCTGCTGACCGCCTTGAGCACCCCTCGGCCGCCATAGCGCTTCTTGTCGCCGTCGCGGAGCTCGACCGCTTCGTGGGTCCCCGTCGACGCGCCCGATGGGATCATCGCCGTGCCGATCGCCCCGGCGGCGAGGAAGACGTCGACCGCGACCGTCGGATCGCCGCGGGAGTCGAGGACCTCGCGCGCGCGGACCATCTCGATCGTGGTGTCCATGGCGGGCGGAGACTAACGCCGGTCCGGGATGGCCGCGACGCCGGGCAGGGTCTTGCCCTCGATCAGCTCGAGCGAGGCGCCGCCGCCGGTCGAGACGTGCGTGAACTTCTTCGCCAAGCCGAGCTCCTCGACGGCCTGCACCGACTCGCCGCCGCCAACGACCGTCGTGGCGCTCGACACCGCGAGCAGCTCGGCGATGCGCTTGGTGCCGGCGGCGAAGGGCTCGGATTCGAAGACGCCCATGGGGCCGTTCCAGAAGATGGTCCGCGCCTTCGCGATCGCGGTCGCGTACTCCTGGAGCGTCGCCGGGCCGATGTCGAGGATGGCTTCGTCCTCGGGGATCTTCTCGACCGGCCGCACCGTGCCCGACGGCGCGTCGGCCGATGCCGCGCACACCGCGTCGGCCGGCAGGTGAAAGTCCAGCTCGCGCTCCTTGGCGCGACGCAGGATGCGCCGCGCCTCGCCCTCCCTGTCGGCCTCGCGCAGGGACTTGCCCACCTGGTGCCCGGTGGCGCTCAGGAAAGTGTTGGCCATGCCGCCGCCGATCGCGATCGCGTCGACGCGCTCCGCGAGCGCCAGCAGCACGTCGATCTTCGAGCTCACCTTCGCGCCGCCGATGATCGCAAGGAACGGACGCTCCGGGTCGCGCAGCAGGCCACCGAGCGCCTCCAGCTCTTTCTCGAGCAGCAGGCCGGCGTAGGCCGGGAGGTATTTCGTCACGCCCTCGGTGGAAGCGTGCGCGCGGTGAGCGGTGCCGAACGCGTCGTTGACGAAGAGGTCGTAGCCAGACGCCAGCTGCTTCGCGAACTCCGGGTCGTTCGCCTCCTCGGGCGGGTGGAAGCGGACGTTCTCGAGGACGATCACGTGACCGGGCTGCATCGTGACGACCGCCTTGCGCACGGACTCGCCGAAGCAGTTCGGAAAGAATGGGATGGGCTGGCCGAGGAGGGTCTCGAGGCGCGCGGCCACGGGCGCGAGCGAGTACTTCGCATCATGGCCCTTCGGCCGGCCCAGATGCGAGACGACCGCGATGGCCGCTCCGCGCTCGAGGAGGTCCTCGATGGTCGGAAGGCTCGCCTTGATGCGCGTGTCGTCGGCGACGCGGCCGTCCTTCAGCGGGACGTTGAGGTCCGCTCGCAGCAGGACCCGCTTCCCCTGCGGGTCCACGTCCCGGATGGTGCGCTTCCTCATCGCCGCGGCGCCGCCGTGCTGTTAGGCACGCGCTCCGACAGGCGCCTTC
>DATKCP010000215.1:0-8349 GCA_035513115.1 Candidatus Limnocylindria bacterium
AGGAACACGGCGGCCCCGAGCACCGCGACGAACAGGAGCGAGCCCAGCCCGCCGACGACGGTGACGTTGAACGCCAGGACGGCGACGGCGAGAAGGATGAGCACCTGCACGACGGCCAGGATGAGGCGCTGCAGCACGTGCGCCGCCATGTAGTTCCGCCGCGGGATCGGCGTCGCCAGGATGCGGCGGATCACGCCGCGCTGCCGGTCCGCGACGAACGTGAACGCCACGCCAGAGATGCCGAGATGCATGATCGTCATCCCCAGGATCCCGGGTGTGAGGAAGTCGACGTACCTCAGGTTCCGACCCGTGACCTCCTCGCGCCTGAGGCTCACGACCGGCGCCGTCTGGGTGGCGGCGAACGACAGCTCGTTCACCACCGATCCCAGGATCGCCTTCCCGACCGCACCCGCCTCCGCCGCCGCGCTGTTCTCGTACAGCGTCAGCGTCGGCACGCCGGCCCCCGGAGGCGCGGGCGCGACGCGGAAGTCGCTGGGGATCACCAGCACGAGATCACGATCCCCCGCGCGCAGGGCCGCGAGCTCGGCTTCGCGCTCGCCGGTCGTGACTCTCAGCGTCTCGATCCTTCCGAGTGTCGAGATGAACGATGCGCTCTGCTCGTTCTTGGCCTCGTCCACTACGGCGAGGTCCACGCGCACCGAGCCGCCGAAGTTCAGCACGCCGAACAGCCCCATGAAGAGGAGCGGGAAGAGGAAGCCGAAGAACAGCGCGGTCCGGTCGCGCGCGTACGCACGGAGCAGCAGCGCCGTGTAGCCGAACACCTGTCCCATCACTCCTCCCGCAGCGCGTGGCCGGTGAGATCGAGGAAGACGTCGTCGAGGTTCGCCTGCTGCTGTACGACCGGTTTGCTGAAGCCGCGTTCGAGCAGCGCCGCGATGAGCGCGGAAGGCGCGTCGAGCGCGACGATGCGCCCGGCGTCCATGATCGCCACGCGGTCGCAAAGCGCCTCCGCCTCGTCGAGGTAGTGGGTCGTGAGGAAGACCGTCGTGCCGCGCGCGCGAATGGCGCGGACGAGCTCCCAGAGGTTGCGGCGCGCCTGCGGGTCGAGGCCGGTGGTCGGCTCGTCGAGGAACAGCACCCGCGGCTCGTTCACCAGCGCGACGGCGATGGAGAGGCGCTGGCGCTGGCCGCCGGAGAGCTTCTCCTGCTTCTGCCCGGCCTTGTCCTCGAGGCCGACCGAACGGAGGATGGCCATCGAGTCGACGCGCCTCCGGTAGAAGAGCGCGAAGAGGTCGACGATCTCGCGCGTCACGAAGTTCTCGGGGAAGGCGCTCTGCTGCAGCTGGACGCCGATCCGCTCTTTGACGCCGGACGGGTCCCTGCGCACATCCACGCCGGCGACGAGCGCGGTCCCGCTGTCCGCCTCGCGCAGGCCCTCGAGGATCTCGATGGTCGTCGTCTTTCCCGCCCCATTCGGGCCGAGCAGCGCGAAGATCTCGCGCTCGCGCACGTCGAAGCTCACGCCATCGACCGCCCTCGTCTGGCCGTAGCTCTTGCGCAGCTCGCGTACGGAGACGATCGGCGGCAGGTCAGGGCCTCACGAAGGCCCGAGAGGCGGCATCGTGGACGTACAGCGCCAGGGGCAGGAGCGCAACGGCGGCGATGACGATCCGCACGACGGCCGGGTGAGGACGCCGGAGACGCGTATAGGTGATCACCAGCGCCGCCGCGACGGCGCCGAGAAGCGGGACCGTCGTGAACCAGTGCGACGTCGCCGCACTGTCGAACACCAGGGAGTAGATCGTCGCCGCGTCGATCGATCCGGCCGTGAGGCCGACGACCGCGAAAACGCCGGCGTTCCGTGCCGGATCACGAAGCGCCAGCAGCAGGCCGATGCCGAGCGCGCCCAGGATCGTTCCGACGAGGCGCTCGTAGGTGCGGTGGTAGGGCGCGAACAGGAACCACTCCGGGAACGCGAGCGAGAGCACGACCGGAGCGAAGAAAAGCGACGCGCAGACGACGCCGACCACTCGGGCGCCGCCGAGCGTCTCGGTGCTCACGTGAGGCTGGCGTTCCACGGCTGGCGAGTCTCTTACGCTATGTGGTCCATGTCGAATGAGGGGAGACGGCGCCCGCTCATGCTCGCGGCCGGACCGTCGCTCGGATCTCCCGGCTTCGCCGCGCTCCTCTCGGCGCTCCTTCCCGGGCTCGGTCAGGCGTACCAGGACCGGTGGATCAAAGCGGCGCTCATGCTGCTCATGCCGATCTTCGCGTTCGTCCTCACGGGCGCGTTCGTCGTCAACGCCGATGCACTCACGTCGTGGGTGCTGCGCAACGCCCAGTACGTGACGTTCCTGGTGATCGCTGCGGCGCTCGTCTACCACCTGTACGTCGTCGGCGACGCCTTCGCCGGACGCATGCACCGGCTGCGCGGTCGTCACCTCATCGATTACGCCGTGCTCGCGCTCGTGACCGCGACGCTGGCCGTGACCTACGGGACGATCTACCGCGAGTCGACACCGTGGGCGGCGCTCACGACGAGGGTCTTCGCGCCCATCACGCGCCCTCAGCCTTCCATTCCGGCAGGCGAGACACCGGCGCCGGCCTGGACCGGGAGGGAGCGTCTGAACGTGCTGCTCCTCGGGATCGACACGCGCGACACCGGTACGACGACACAGAACACGGATACGATGATCGTCCTCTCGCTCGATCCGCTGAACACGACCGCGGCGATGCTCTCGATCCCGCGCGACGTGTACATCGACAGGCCGGGAACGTTCCAGAACAAGATCAACGCGGCATTCGCGTTCGGGGGGCCGGACCTCGCTCGCAGGCTCACCGGCGATCTGCTCGGGATCAGGATCCACTCGTACGCGCTCGTCAACTTCGAGGCGTTCAACCGGGTCATCGACGGCGTCGGAGGCGTGATCGTCGACGTCAAGCGGCCGGTGCGCGACGAGTGGTATCCGACGGCGGACTTCGGCGTCGAGCGCCTCAACATCGCCGCCGGACCACAGCTGATGTTCGGTGACGCCGCGCTGAAGTACGCGCGCTCGCGTCACGACAGCAACGACTACAGCCGCGCGAGGCGGCAGCAGGACCTGCTCGGCGCGCTGCGCGCGAAGCTGTCGACCCCACAGGCCCTGAGGACGCTTCCATCGCTCATGGATGGTGTCGCAACCACGATCGAGACGGACTTCGATCCGGCCAATGTCATTGGCCTCGCGGCGACAGTGACGAGGATCGACAGCGGGAATATCACCAGCGACGTGCTGTACCCCTGCGGCGGGGACTACCCGCACTGCGAGCTGGCGCTGGACAACGAGGGCGGCTTCTACCTGGTCCCGGATGTGGCAAAGGTGCGCGACCTCGCGGCGTCCCTGTTCTACGACCCGAAGGTGCGGCAGGAGGGCGCGCGCGTCGAGGTCCAGAGCACGGGCGCTCGCAGTGGTATCGCGGAGGACGTGGCGGACCGCCTCGAAGCGCGCGCGTTCGCCATCAGCGCGATCACCGACGGCGCCTCGGCGCGATCGGCGGTCGTGCTTCGCAACCCGGGAATGCGCTACACGGCCGAGCAGCTCCGCACGCAGCTGGGGCTTCCGATCGAGACGGCGGCTGCGTCCGGCGGACCGGACATCGTCGTCCGCGTCGGCAACGACTTCAGGAGCTTCGCGAGCGACTCAGCTCGCTGACTTGTATATCGGAGTGAGCCACTCCCGGTAGCGCGCATCCTTGCCACGCACGGCGTCGAAATACACCCTGGAGATGCGCTTCGTGATCGCGCCGATCTCGCCCCCTCCGACGTCGCGGTGGTCGACGCTCGTGACCGGGGAGATCTGCACCCCCGTCCCGCACATGAACATCTCGTCGCAGGTGTAGAGCTCGGTGCGGTCGATGCTCCGCACCTCGACCGAGAGGCCCAGGTCGCCGGCGATGCGCATCACACTTGCGCGCACGATCCCTTCCAGGATGTTGTCCGTGGCCGGCGGAGTGATGAGCCCGCCGTCCCGGACCAGGAACAGGTTGGCGGCGCTGCCCTCCGACACGTGCCCTTCCTGCGTGAGCACGATCGCCTCGGCGAATCCGGACTCCTCCGCCTCGCTCTTGGCCAGCGCGGCGTTCACGTACGAACCCGTGATCTTGGCGCGCGCGGGGATCGCGTTGTCGTCCACTCGGCGCCAGGAGGAGACGTGGCAGGCGATGCCCTTGTCGATCTCGACGTAGTTGCCGAAGGGAACGGCGAACACGGTCAACCCGTCGTCGAGGTTGTGGAGGCGGACGCCGATGACCGGGCTTGCCTTGTACGCGACCGGGCGGACGTAGGCGTCCTCGCGGTACCCGCACTTCCGGAGCAGCTCCACGGTGATGGCGACGAGCTCGTCGACGCTGTGAGGGACGGTGATCCGCATGATCTTTCCCGAGCGCAGGAACCGCGAGTAGTGCTCGCGCAGGTGCAGGCCGTACAGCTGCTCCTCTTCGGCGTTCCAGTAGGCCCGGATCCCCTCGAAGATGCCGGTGCCGTAGTTGAATCCGTGCGTCATGACCGAGATCCTGGCCTCGCGGATGGGAACGAACTTGCCGTCGAGGAAGGCCCACGCGCTGTCCGGCGCGGCGCCCTTCTGCAGCTTGGCCGGTCGCGCCAGCTCCTGCACCATGTCCCACTCCTTGTCGGCCGCCTGAGACGACCGGTGAGCGATCGACCGCACGCCCCGTGCCGACCACGTTCTCGCATTGTGACACGGCAGCTCGTCGGGAATCGGGACGGCCGTTGGTCGGACCGCTAGCATGCCGCCTGGTCAGACCGGCGCGTGAGCCTGGCGCGCGGAGCGCGTGTAGAGAAGGTGTGGAGGTGCCGACATGATGCGGCAATCGACGTGGCGGGGACCACTCGCGACCCTGGCGACCACTCTCCTGATCGCGGCGGCCTGCGGCGGTGCGCAGCCGGCCGCGACAGCGGCGCCCGGAACGGCGGCTGCGACGGCAGCGCCGACGGTCGCGGCATTCGCGCCGACGCGACCGACGGAATTCGTGATCAGCACCGGTCCGGGTGGCGGCTCGGACATCTACGCGCGGTTCTGGATCAATATCATGCAGACCCAGAGCCTCACCTCACAGCCGGTCCAACCGGTGAACAAGGAAGGCGCCGCGGGCGCGGTGGCGTTCACGTACGTGTTCGAGAAGCGAGCGGACCCGCACTACCTCATGGTCACGCTCAACAGCTTCTGGACGACGATCATCACGCAGAAGCTGCCGTACAAGTCGACGGACTTCACGCCGATCGCGAACCTCGCCTTCGACCCGTTCTTCCTGTGGGTCCGCGATGACAGTCCGATCAAGACGGCCGCGGACTTCGTGAAGGCGGCCCAGGAGCGCGAGATCACCGTGTCCGGGACCGGCGCGAAGCAGGAGGACGAGGTCCTCTTCCGCCGCATCCAGGACCTGGCGAAGACCAAGGCCTTCAAATACGTCCCGCAGACGGGCGGCGGTGCCGTCGCGGCGGCACTGGCCGGCAACCAGGGCGGCGTGGAGGTCACGGTGAATAACCCGAGCGAGGGCAAGGGCCTGCTCGGCCAGAAGCGGATCCGTCCGGTCTGCGCGTTCGTCGCGACGAGCCCGACGGAGGGCACCTTCAAGGACCTGGCGACCTGCAAGTCGCAGGGCCTCGCCATCGACGACTACTTCAACCTGCGATCAGTGGTCGCGGCCCCCGGCCTCACCGCGGCCCAGCAGACCTATTGGGTCGGCGTCTTCAAGAAGGTCGCCGACTCCGCCGATTGGAAGAAGTTCGTTACCGACAACGCGCTCGACCCCGACTTCCGCGCCGGTGACGACTTCAAGAAGCTCATCGAGCAATACGAGACGCTCCACCGGGAGATCGCAACAAAGAACGGCTGGATCTAGCAGGGCTTGCGCCCCTACCAGCTCGCGACGGCGGCGGTCCTCATCGCGATCGCCGCCGTCGCCATGCTCGATACCCGGGCTGGCGCGCTGCCTGACCCCACGGCGCAAGTGCCAGGCGGTCTTCGCGGAGGCTGGTATCCGTTCTGGTCGGCGGCGCTCGCGGTCGTCACCCTCGTCGTCGTGCTTTACCGCTCGGCCACCACACCGCAGCCTGCCCAGGGCCCGTTCGGCGGCCGCGAGGGCGTTCTCCAAGTCATCCGCCTCGTCGTGCCCATGCTCGTCCTCGTGGGCCTGATCGGCTGGCTCGGGTTCTACGTCGCGGGCGCACTCTATCTCGGGGTCTTCGCCCGGTACATCGGTGGATACCGTTGGATCTGGACCGTCGCGTCGGCGGTCGGCGTCCCCGTCGTCATCTACTTCGTCTTCGAGAAGCTCTTCCTCGTCCCGCTGCCCAAGAGCTTCTTGTACACGCAGGGCTTTCCGTTCTGATGGAAGCGGTCAGCGACCTCCTTCTCGGATTCAGCCAGATCCTCGAACCGTTCACGCTTGCGATGCTCGCAGCTGGCGTCCTTCTGGGACTCGTCATCGGCATCCTTCCCGGCCTCGGCGGCACGAGCGGTGTCGCGATCCTGCTGCCGGTGAGCGTCTTCGTCGCGCAGCAGGACCAGACCGCCGCCATCTCGCTCCTCGCGGGGATCTACTGGGGTGCGCTCTTCGGCGGCATCGTCACCTCGATCCTGTTCAACATCCCTGGCGAGCCGTGGTCGGTGGCGCTCCTCTTTGACGGCTTTCCCATGGCAAAGCGCCTGGGCAAGCCCGGCTACGCGCTGACGCTGGCGTTCGTCGCCTCGCTCTTCGGCGCGTTGATCGCGGCGGTCCTGTTCACGTTCTTCGCCCAGCCGCTCGCCGACGTGGCGCTCACCTTCGGTCCGGCCGAGCTGTTCGCGGTCTTTCTGATGGCCTTTGCGACGCTCGTGGGGCTCGAATCGGGCTCGCCGCTCAAGAGCATCGCGATGATCGGCTTCGGCCTCCTGCTGGCTGCGGTCGGCTTCGACAGCATCACCGGCGAGCCGCGGCTCGCGTTTGGGCAGATACAGCTCTTGTCCGGCATCGGGTTCATCCCGGTGACCATCGGGCTCTTCGGCATCGGAGAGATCCTCGCGTCGGCCGAAGAGGCTGGCGTCACGTACGAGCGGGTCGCAGCCAAGCTGGGATTCGGCGAACTCATCGCAGCGATACGCGAGATGCGCCGCAAGGTCTGGATGCTGGTCGTCAACACGCTCATCGGCTTCTGGATCGGTGTCCTCCCGGGTACCGGCGCGACGCCCGCGTCATTCCTCGGCTACGGCATCGCCCGGCAATACGCCCCCGACAAGGAGAAGGTGAACTTCGGCAAGGGAGAGCCGGCGGGGATCCTGGCGCCGCAGGCCGCGGCGAACGCGGCCGGCGTCGGGTCGCTCCTTCCGATGATCACTCTCGGGGTGCCCGGGTCGCCGACGGCCGCGGTGATCATGGCTGGTCTATTCGTGTGGGGTTTGACCCCGGGACCCCTCCTCTTCACGGAGCACAAGGAATTCGTGTGGGGCCTGATCGCGAGTATCTACCTTGGTCACATCATCGCGTTCGTGCTCTGCATCGTCGCGACGCCACTTCTCGCATCGATCATGCGCGCGCCGTACGCCGTGATCACGCCGTTCATCGTCCTCGCGTCGATCATTGGCGCGTATTCGGTGAACACTTCGATGAAGGACGTGTTCATCGTCGTCGCCTTCGGGCTCATTGGGTACTGGCTCCGCAAGATGAAGTACCCGCTGGCGCCCCTGGTCGTCGCGATCGTGCTCGGCGACTCGACGGAGCGGGAGCTCCGCAAGGCGCTCATCGGGTCCGGTGGCGACCCCACGGTGTTCTTCGCGTCGCCCTTCGCCGCGGCCCTCAGCACGTTCGCGATCCTTCTCTTCCTGCTGCCGCTGTTCCAGCACGTGCTGCGGCGCCGCCGCTCGTCGACCGAGGCGTAAATCGATGCAGCTTGTCGTGGATGTCCTCACGCTCCTCGCCGCGTTCGTGATCATCCTCGCCGGCGCCGAACTGTTCACGAACGGCATCGAGTGGCTGGGCGAAAAGCTGGGGCTCTCGGAGGGCATGGTCGGCAGCGTTCTGGCCGCGGTCGGGACCGCACTGCCCGAGACGATGATCCCGATCATCGCGATCATCTTCGTCGGCACCGCGGCCGCGGAAGAGGTCGGAATCGGCGCCATCCTCGGCGCGCCGTTCATGCTCTCGACCGCGGCGATGTGCGTGACCGGGATCGCCGTGCTGGTCTACGCGCGCGGGGGCAGGCGCAAGCGACACCTCACCATCAACCAGGTCGTCGTCGCCCGCGACCTGACGTTCTTCCTGGCGGTGTACTTCGTCGCGATCGCCCTCGGACTGCCGTTCTTCGAGAAGCCCTTCTGGCTGCGCGTCGTCGCCGGCATAGCGCTTCTCCTC
>DATKCP010000216.1:0-2209 GCA_035513115.1 Candidatus Limnocylindria bacterium
GTGCGACGGTCGTGCCGCGTGATGATCCCCTGGTATTCGCTGGCGTAGATGACGTCCGGATCGTCCGGACGCACCGCGATGTGGCCGGCCTCGCCGCCGCCGACCTGGAACGAGTCGGCCGCGGTGACGCCCGCGATCGGCGCGCGGCTCGGGATGCTCATCGACGTGTTGTCCTGCTGGCATCCGTAGATGCGATACGGCGTGTTCATGTCCGTGGTCACGTGGTAGAACTCCGACGTCGGTTGGTTGTAGATGCCGCTCCAGCTCTCGCCACCGTTGAACGACACGACCCCGCCGCCGTCGTTGCCTTCGATCATGCGGTTCGGATCGTCCGGATCGATCCACAGATCGTGGTGGTCCCCGTGCGGGATCGACATCTGCACGAAGGTCTTGCCACCGTCACTCGAGCGCCAGGCGTCGACGTTGAGCACCCAGGCCGTCTCGGGGTCCTTCGGGTCGGCGAAGATGTGGTTGTAGTACCAGGCGCGCTGGCGCAGGTTGCGGTCCTCTGACCCGCGCTCCCAGTTGTCGCCGCCGTCGTCCGAGCGGAACACCGCACCGTCCTCGGCTTCGACGATCGCGTACACACGGCCGCTCTTCGCGGGCGACGCGGCGATGCCGATCTTGCCCAGCGTGCCCTTCGGCAGACCGCGCGCGCGGCTGATCTCGGTCCAGGTGTCGCCGGCGTCGGTCGAGCGGAAGATGCCGCTGCCCGGCCCGCCCGACACAAGCTCGTGCGGGCGCCGCACGGCCTCCCAGATCGTCGCGAAGAGGATGCGCGGGTTGTTCGGGTCCATCGAGAGGTCGATCGCGCCCGCCCGCTCGTTCCGGTAGAGCACGCGCTTCCAGGTCTTGCCACCGTCGCGCGAGCGGTACACGCCGCGCTCGGGGTTCGGTCCGTGCGCGTGCCCGAGCGCCGCGACGTACACGGTGTCGGGGTCGTCGGGATGGACGCGGACCTGCGAGATGTTGCGCGTCTTCTCGAGACCGAGGTGCGTCCAGGTCTTGCCGGCGTCCGTCGAGCGGTACACACCGTCGCCGTGGGACACGTTGCCGCGGATGCAGCTCTCGCCCATGCCGGCGTAGATCACGTTGGCGTCGGACCGCGAGACGGCGATGCCGCCCACCGACGCGCGCTTGAAGAAGCCGTCCGACACGTTCTCCCAGTACAGGCCGCCGTCGCCCGTCTTCCAAACGCCGCCGCCCGTAGAGCCGAAGTAGAAGGTGTTCCGATCGCGCGGATCGCCCGCCACGGCACCGACGCGGCCGCCGCGGAACGGGCCGGCGTTGCGCCACTCGAGCTTGTCGAGGAAGTTCGGGATGATGGTCCGGCTGCTGCCGGAACGGGTCGCGCGTGCGCGACGGCGTGCTGGCATGGCGGTGACCTCCCCAGATGCGTGCTGCGGCGTGAGCGTAACTCTTGTGGCTACAATCTGCGCCCATGGAAAAGGTGTACGAGCTCCTCGATGTCCGCCCCAATGCCCTCACTCTCGTCACGCTGCTCTCGCTCGCGATCGCCTTCGGGATCGCGGAGACCTTCTACAAGTTCCACAGCTTCACGCTCGAAGCAGGCGCGTTCCTCGCGACGTGGTGGGTGCTGCGACGCATTGGGCTGCTCTTCGTCAAGCGCTAGCGGCGACCCGTCATGTCGTCCTGCTGCCGGCCGGGCGACTACGACAGGGTCTTCGACGAGAAGCACGCCCGATCCAAGGCGCGGGAGTACGCGCGTAAGGGTCTCACCGGCGATGCGCGACGCATCGTTGATTTCGTGCGCGGCCGGATGTCACCCGGTTACACGGTGCTCGAGGTCGGGGGTGGGATCGGCGAGATCCACCTCGACCTGCTCCGCGACGGGGCGGCGCGCGTCCTGAACATCGAGCTTGCCACGCGGTACGAGAGCGTCGCGTCGGAGCTGATCAGGGAGCGAGGCGTCAGCGATCGGGTCGAGCGGCGTCTCGGCGACTTCGCGCGCGAGGCCGATGGCGTGCCCGATGCCGATGTCGTCGTCATGAACCGCGTCGTCTGCTGCTACCCGGACGCCGATGCGCTCGTCGGCGCCGCGGCCGACCACGCGCGGCGCTATCTCGTGATGACGATCCCCGTCGATCGCTGGTGGATGCGCTGGGGCATCGCCGCGGCGAACGCATTCCTGGCCCTGCGGCGAAACTCGTTCCGTGGGTACGTTCACCCCACGCGCGCCGTTCTGGCG
>DATKCP010000217.1:0-10974 GCA_035513115.1 Candidatus Limnocylindria bacterium
GCGACCTGTTCGACGGCCTCGCTCTCCTTCGCCCCGAGGTCGTGACCGGCACCCTCGATGACCGCGAGGTCGATGAGTGGATTCACAAGGGCGATGCGCTGCAGCACCGCGAGCGGTCCGAGCTCGTCGCGCTGTCCCTGCACGACAAGGGTCGGGCACCGCATGCCCTGCAATGCATCTTCGTCAGCGGGACGGGGACGGCCCGGGGGGGAGATCGGATGACCGAGGATCGCCAGCGCGTCGGGCGGTTCGACCGCCGCGAGGAACGCGCACATGCGTCCACCGAAGCTGCGACCGACGAGTGCGATCTTCTCGTGTTCGGCGCGCAGCGCGTCGCGCGCGGTGCGTAGATCCTCGAGCTCGAGAGCGTACTCCGGGCTCGGGCGCTTCCCACGCGTGCGGAAGGTGATCGCCCGCGAGGCGATCTCGTACCCGGCGAGCCGTCGCGCGAGCGCTCGCAGGATGGGCTGGTCAGACGTACCTCCGTACCCCGGCGCGAGGACCGCAGCGCGCGTCAACGTGACTTCGCGCGGACCTTGGGCAGCTTCTGCTCCAGACCGATCGCGGGCGCGAGGAGATCGCCAGCCGATGCGATGCGCGCCGCCATGTTGGCGATCGTGAACGCATCCGGCCGCCCGAGCGCGCCGATCTCGTCCCAGCGCAGCGGCGCCGACACGGGCGCACGACGGATCGGGCGCACGCTGTACGGTCCGGCCGTCGTCTTGCCGCCGACGTTCTGCAGGAAGTCGATGTAGACGCCCCGCCGGCGGTCCTTCACGACCTCGACGGTGATGAGCTTCGGTTCGCGCTCGCGCGCGGCCTTTCCCAGCTCGAGGACGAAGTTGCGCGACTCGTCGAACGTGTACTTGCGCGCGATCGGAACCCAGATGTGGATGCCGCGTGATCCGGTCGTCTTCGGAAACCCCTGCAGGTCCATCTCGTCGAGCAACTGATGGACGACGGCGGCAGCCTGCTTCACGTCGTCCCAGGTCGCGCCGGTGGACGGATCGAGGTCGACGATCGCGATGTCCGGATGGTTCGGGTCGTCGACGCGCGAGAGCCAGGGATGGATCTCGATCGCCGTGTAGTTCGCGAGCCAGATGAGGGTCGCGAGGTCGTTGCCGAGCACGTAGTCGATGCCGCCTTCCCTTTCGGCCGTCTTGTCGACCCAGGTCTGGACCCACTTCGGTGTGAACTGCGGTTTGTCCTTCTGATAGAAGAACGGCCCCGCGATCCCATCGGGCATCACCTTGAGGGTCAGCGGGCGGTCCCTGATCGCCGGGAGGAGATACGGCGAGACCTCGGTGTAGTAGCGGATGAGGTCGGCCTTCGTGTACCCGTCCTCCGGGAAGAGGACCTTCTCGAGATTGGTGAGCCGTATGTCGTGACCGTCGACGTGCAGGATCGAAGGCACGCGCGCCTTCGGCGCGCTCGCTGGTGCGCCGTCGTCGCTCTTCGCCGCACGCGCGGCCGCGCGCAGTGCGTTCTTCGTCGACTCACGGCGCTCCTCGCCGGTGCACTCCTCGGGACTGACGTCGGCGCGCAGCCCGCGGTAGCTCGGATGGCGCAGCGTTCCCTCACGCGTCATCTCCGCGTACTGGACCTCGCACACGAGCTCGGGCAGGCACCAGTGCGCGGGCGCGTTCACTCGCGGCTCCGTCGCGAATGGCATCGTCGGCGACTCACGCTCATTGAGGGTCGCCAGGAGCTCCTTCAGCGTGCGCTCGTCGAACCCAGAGCCGACGTGGCCGACCGGGATGAGCTCGCCGTCGCGGTAGATGCCGAGGAGCAGCGCCCCGAGCGCCTTCGATCGGCCACCCTCGCCCTCGGTCCAGCCGCCGATGACGCACTCCATGGTGCGGAAGGCTTTGATCTTCACCCAGGCGGCGGAGCGTCCGCGCAGGTACGGCGAATCGAGCCGCTTCGCGACGATCCCCTCGATACCCTGCTCCTTCGCGGCCTCGAAGAGCGCCTTCCCGGTGCCGATGAACTGCTCCGACCGCCTGACCGCGCCCATCGGCGTGAGAACCTCGTCGAGCAGGCGCTGCCGCTCGCGGAGCGGCTTCCTCGCGACGTCCTCGCCGTCGAGCCACAGCAGGTCGAAGACCTCGTAGACGACCGGCGTCGTCCGACGGAGCCTGCGGACAGCCGATTCGTCGCGCACGTGCATTCGGGGCTGGAGCCGCTGGAACGAAGGCGCGCCGCGCTCGTCGAGCGCCACGACCTCGCCGTCGAAGATGGCCTGGTAGCCGCCGGTGTTGGCTTCGGCGATCTGATGCGCCTCCGGGTACTGCGCCGTGCAGTCGAGCAGGTTGCGCGTCTGCAGGCGCACGACGCCGCCGTCGACGAACGCGAGGGTGCGCACCCCGTCCCACTTCGGCTCGAACGCGAACTCCGGCGAGTCGAACGGATCGTCCGCGGTGATCGCGAGCATCGGCGCGATCCTCGCGTCGAGCGGATGGTCCCTGGCGACCGGGCCGTGCTTGATCATCAGCCAGTCGCGGCCCTCGTTCTGCTTGGTCTTCACCAGGACCCACTCGCCCTCGAGACGCCTGCCATGGAAGGCGACCTTGTACTCGGTCTCGCTGTCCTTGAGCAGGTCGTAGGTGCCCTGGTCCCAGATCGTCATCGTGCCCGCGCCGTAGCCATCGGGAATGACACCGGAGAAGTCGAGGTATTCGATCGGGTGGTCCTCGGTGTGGACCGCGAGCCGGCGCTTGCCGCCCTCCAGCGGCGGCCCCTGCGGCACGGCCCACGACGCGAGGATCCCGCGCATCTCGAGGCGCACGTCCCAGTGCAGGCGCGTCGCGTGATGCCGGTGCACGACGTAGCGGCGGGTGGGCTCGGTCTTCGGGCGCTGGCCTTTCGGCTCCGGCGTCCGCTTGAAGTCGCGTTTGCGCTGGTATTCCTCGAGGCTCACGCTTATCGCTCCAGTCCAATTCTCGGGGAGGTGCCATGGTGCCGTCCGCGTTCGGCTCGCTGGTCGATTCGTTCCTGCAAGAGGAGTACGAGGCCTCGCCCACCCTCGCGTCCAGCCTGGGGCTCACCGAGTACGACGAGCGCCTCGATGACACCAGCGCGACCGCCTACGAGCGACGCCGCGTATCCGACCTCGAGTGGCTGCGGAGGTTCCGCGCCGTCGCCGACGACGGCCTGGCGTCCGCCGAGCGCATCGACCGGGACCTTCTCGCCTCGGTCCTCCGCGGCCGCGAGCTCTACCACCCGCTCGAGATGTGGAAGCGTCAGCCGAACTACTACCTGAATCCCGGGCTGAACGGCGTGTTCTCGCTCTTCCTGCACCGACTGCGCCCGGAGCGCGAGCTCGCCGACGCCGCCGCGAAGAGGCTCGACGGAGTGCCGGCGAACATCAAGGACGGCGTTGCCAACCTTGACCTCGCGAGCACGCCGCGCGTGTACGTAGAGCGCGCGATGGGCCAGGCGAAGGCCGCGGCGCGCTACGCGCGCGAGCTCGTTCCGGCCGAGGTAAAGGACGCGTCGTCGAAGCAGCGTCTGACCGAGGCGGGCGCGAGAGCAGCGAAGGCGTTCGATGACTTCGCCGCGTACCTCGAGTCGAACAAGGACCGTGCGGCCGGCGACTGGGCGATCGGCGAAGAGCTCTACAGCGCGCTGCTGCGGGATAAGGAGCTGCTGCCGTACGGCGCCGCCGAGCTGCGCGAGCGCGGACGGGAGCAGTACGACCTCCTCTCCACCGAGGCGAACCGCATCGCGACGGAGATCGACGGCTCGGGCGACTGGGCCAAGACCTGCGACCGGCTCAACAAGATCCACGCACCGACGCCCGACGCGATGCGCGACGAGTACGCCGACTGGACCGAGCGCGCGCGCTCGTTCCTGCGCGACACCGGGCTCGTGACGCTGCCACCGGGTGAGAAGTGCACCGTCGAGCCGTCGCCGCCGTTCCAGCGGCCGGTGCTGGCGGTCGCCTCGTACCAGCGCCCGCCGGCGTTCCGCGACACGCTCCACGGGCACTTCTTCGTGCCCTATCCGCCGGACGGCACGTCGGAGGAAGAGGTGCAGAAGCGCCTCGAGGGCAACTGCAGCGCCGGCATCCCCACGACGGCGGTGCACGAGGCGTATCCCGGCCATCACTGGCATCTCGTGATGGCGAAGACGAACCCGTCGCACGCGCGCAGGATCTTCGGCACGGCGTACTTCAGCGAGGGCTGGGCCCTCTACGCGGAGCGGGTCATGCGCGAACAGGGCTTCTTCACCGATCCAAAGCACCTCCTCTACCAGTACGAGGCCACGATCTTCCGCGCGGCGCGCATCGTCGTCGACACGAGCCTGCACATGGGCGAGATGACGTTCGACGAGGCGGTGCGCTTCATGGTCGAGAAGGGCAACCTCACCGAGCCCAACGCCCGGGCCGAGGTCGGCCGGTACTGCAGCTGGCCAACGCAGGCCTCGAGCTACCTCACCGGCATGCTCGAGATCGTCGATATCCGCACGCGCTGGCTCGCGAGGCGCGGCGCTACGGATCGGCCGGCGCTGCGCACGTTCCACGACGCCATCACCTCCGCCGGGATGCTGCCGACCACGCTCGCCGAGAAGGCGATCGCCGCGTGAGCCAGCAGCCGGCGCGATGCCACCGGCGAATAGAGCAGCCATCCGAGCGCCGGCTGGCTCAGCGCTGGTAGGCCACATCCAGGAATGAGGACGCTGGATCCGGCCACCGCCGTGCTCGCGATCGCGGTCGGTCTGGTGCTCATCGTGCTGGCGAGGTTGGCGTCGCGGCGGCGGGGATCGCGGGCGGATAGCTGGCTCGCGCTGCGCGTTGGCGACGTGCTCTTCACCGAAATGGTCGGCGCGTTCATCGTCGCCTTCGCGATCGGGGATCTCGTCGCATCCGACGACGAGCCCGGCGCACCGCGCCGCGTCGGGTTCGGCCGGTTCGGTGGTCGGTTCGGCGGAGCGGGGGCGGCGCTGCCGCTCCCGTTGATGCTCGGCATCGTCGCCGCCGCGCTCGTCGCGCTCGTTCGCATCGACTTCAGCGGACTGCTCATGCGGGGCGGCACCGCGGAGAACGCGGCCTCGAGCTACATCGGGACGAGCGCGCGCGTGATCGCGCACATTGCCGCAGGCGGCCTCGGCGAGATCGCGTTGCCCGATGGCAGAGGAAACCTGATCTCCGTGGTGGCAACCTCCGATACGCACCTCACGGTCGGGACCGCCGTCCGCGTGACCGGCGTCCGCGACCGCCATCTGGTGGTCGCCCGCGCCGACAGCCCTTGACACGACCCGTTACGCTTCGCGCGGCAAGCCGCGCGCAAGAAAGACCACAAAGTGGGGGTGGCGAGCATGCCTCGTTCGATATGGCGGGGGGTCATGAGCTTCGGGATGGTCGCCATACCGGTCCGTCTCTACCTCGCGACGGAGAGCACGAGCAAGGTCTCGTTCAACCTCCTCTGTCCCGAGCACAAGGCGCGCATCAAGAACAAGCGCTGGTGCCCCGAGGGCGATCACGAGATCGCCTGGGGCGACGTCGTGAAGGGCTACGAGTACGAGAAGGGCAGCTACGTCGAGCTCGATGACGCCGATCTCGACAAGCTGCCTCTGCACAGCAGTAAGGCGATCGACATCGCCGGCTTCATCGAGGACAGGGAGCTCCCGGGCGCGCTGTATTACCAGTCCGCGTACTACCTCGAGCCCGAGAAGGCTGCGGCGAAGCCCTACGCGCTGCTGAAGAAGACGCTTGAAAAGACCGGCCGCGTCGCCATCGCGAAGTTCGCGCTGCGCGATCGCGAGCGACTCGTGTCGGTGCGCTCTCACGACGGCGTGCTGGTCATGAACACGCTGCACTGGCCCGACGAGATCCGCTCCACCGAGGAGCTCGAGCTCCAGGGGGACGTGAAGGTGAGCCCGGCCGAGGCGAAGATGGCCGAGAACCTGGTCGGCATGATGGCGATGGAGTTCGAGCCGGACGCGTTCAAGGACGAGTACAAGAGGGCGCTGATGGAAGTCGTCGATGCCAAGGTCGAGAAGCGCCAGGTCATCGAGGCGCCCGAGCCGGAGGCCGAGACGACGGTCGTCGACCTCATGTCCGCGCTCAAAGCGTCGGTCGAGAAGGCGAAGAAGGGCGAGACGACCCGCAAGAAGACCACCGCGCGCGAGAAGTCCGCGCGCAAGAAGGCCTCCTAAGCAAGGTCCGCTCGATATGCTCGGCGGGTGCGTCGTGACACGCGCTCGCCGGGCGGCGAGCATCCCACGCTCCTGGAGATCGGCGATACGCAGGCCGGTCTGCCGCGCGATCTCGCGCCGATGCGGCCCCGCCTTGCGGCGAGAGCATTCAATTCGCCCGATCACCTCTTCGAGCTGAAGTGGGATGGCATCCGCGCATTCGCCTCGATGGACCGCGGACGCCTGCGCATTGCCGACCGCGGCGGCGGCGATCTGCTGCCGCTCGTACCCGAGCTCGCGGAGATGCCCGTTCCCGAGGGCGCGGTGCTCGACGGCGAGATCGTCGTGTGCGACTCGCGCGGGCGCCCGAGCTACGACCTCCTGACCGGCCGGCTCGGGCCGAAGGCCGCCAAGCGCGGGCGGGGACCGGTGTTCGTCGCGTTCGATCTCCTCTACGAGGACCGCCGCCCGCTGCTGGGCCGGCCGCTGGAGGAGCGCCGCCGCCGGCTGGGCGCCCTCGGCATCCGCAGCCGTTCGGTCGCGGTGCCCGAGCACCTGGCCGAGGACGGCGAGCCGTTCCTCGACGTCGTCGCCGAGTACGGCCTCGAGGGGATCGTCGCAAAGCGCCGCGACAGCCGCTACATCCCCGGCACGCGGAGCGCCGACTGGCTCAAGTGCCACGTGACGCCACGGGCGGACGTGGTCCTGGGCGGGCTCGTCGAGGACGAGCGGCGCGGCGCCATCCGCGCGCTCTGCGGGATGTACGCGGACGAGGTGCTTTCGTTCGTCGGCGAGGCCTACGTGCCGCCGTATCTCGGCCGCTGGCTCGATGAGGCGACGCGCGACTTCATGGCCGACACATCGCCGTTCGCGACACCGCTGCCACTGCGGACCGGCATGCGCTGGCTGCGTCCGCGCATCGTCGCGATCGTCGAGCACGCCGGTGAGACCGGCGAGCTGCGCGACGCGCGCTTCCGCGCGCTGCGGTTCGACGGGCGGCTCGACGACTGTCGCGTCGACGAGCCCGTCGAGATGGTCTCGGTGCCCGCGCGCGCAGGCAGCGAGCGCCCGCGTCTCATCGTGCTGCATTCATTGCCATTCGGACCGGAGTGACTCCGTCCGCTACCATTAGAAAAACCCCGGAGGTCACTTGAGGGTGCCGAAGTTCGTATTCGTGACGGGCGGGGTCACCTCTTCTCTCGGTAAGGGCATCACCGCCGCTTCACTTGGGCGCATCCTGACCGCGCGCGGCCTGACGGTCGCGTCGCTGAAGATGGATCCGTACCTCAACGTCGACCCGGGGACCATGTCGCCCTATCAGCACGGCGAGGTGTTCGTCACCGAGGACGGAGCGGAGAGCGATCTGGACCTCGGCCACTACGAGCGCTTCATCGACCGGAACGTCACGCGTGCCTCCAATCTCACCACCGGGCAGATCTACAACGCCGTCATCGCGAAGGAGCGTCGCGGCGACTACCTCGGCGCCACCGTGCAGGTCATCCCGCACGTGACGAACGAGATCAAAGAGCGCATCCACCGCGTCGCGCGCGAGCAGCAGGCGGAGCTCGTCGTCGTGGAGGTCGGCGGGACGGTCGGCGACATCGAGTCGCTCCCCTACCTCGAGGCGATCCGCCAGTTCCGCAACGACGTCGGGCGCCAGAACGTCCTGTACATCCACCTCACGCTGCTGCCGCGGGTCGCGACGGGCGAGCTCAAGACGAAGCCCACGCAGCACTCGGTGAAGGAGCTGCGGTCCATCGGCATCCAGCCCGACGTGCTCATCGCCCGCGCGGACGAGCCCATCGACGAGGAGCTACGCGAGAAGATCGCGCTCTTCTGCGACGTCAAGATCGACAACGTCATCTCCGAGCCCAACGCCTGGTCGATCTACGCGGTGCCGCTGATGCTCGAGGAGGCGGGCCTCGGCCGCATCGTCGTCGAGGAGCTCGGTCTCACCGAGCGCGCCGCCGAGCCGGACCTCGCCGAGTGGCGCTTCCTCACCGACCGGATCCGCGGCGCGCGGATCCCGCTGTCGATCGGGATGGTCGGCAAGTACATCGAGCTGCCCGACGCGTACCTTTCCGTCGCCGAGTCGGTGAAGCACGCGTCGTGGGCGGCGGGCTGCAACGTGAAGCTCGTCTGGATCGACAGCGAGAAGCTCGAGCGCGACCGGGATGTCGAGCCGCTCATCGGCCTCGACGGCATCGTCGTGCCGGGCGGCTTCGGCTACCGCGGCATCGAGGGCAAGGTGCAGGCCGTCCGCTTCGGCCGCGAGCGCAAGGTGCCCACGCTCGGTCTCTGCATGGGTATGCAGTGCATGGTCATCGAGCTCGCGCGCACGGCGCTTGGGACCGAGGACGCGAATTCGACCGAGTTCGACGCATTCACGCCGCATCCGGTCATCGATCTCCTGCCGGAGCAGCGCGATGTCTCGGACAAGGGCGGCACGATGCGTCTGGGCAGCTATCCGTGCGTGCTCGAGGCCGGCTCGCTCGCAGGGCGCGCGTACGGACAGCCGATCGTGCTGGAGCGGCATCGGCATCGGTACGAGTTCAACAACTCCTACCGGGAGCTGCTGGCCGCGCACGGCATGAAGTTCACCGGCCTCTCGCCCGATGGGCGCCTCGTCGAGATCGTGGAGATCGCGGACCACCCCTTCTATCTCGGAACGCAGTTCCATCCCGAGTTCAAGTCCCGGCCCAACCGGCCGCATCCGCTGTTCGCACACTTCATCGACGCCGCGCTCGCCTTCGCGCGCGCGAATGGACGGGCCGAGGCGTCGGCACCGATGCTGCAGGAGACGCACCGATGAAGCTCTTCCTCGACACCGCCGAATACGACGAGGTAAAGACGGGCGTCGAGTGGGGCGTCATCGACGGCGTGACCACCAACCCCACGCTCATCGCGAAGGCCGGGCAGGACCACGAGACGCAGGTGAAGAGGATCTGCGGGATCGTCGGCAACGTTTCGGCGGAGTGCGTGAGCGAGAAGCGCGACGACATGATCGTCGAGGGTCGCCGTCTCGCCGCGTGGCACAAGAACGTGATCGTCAAGGTCCCGCTCACAGCCGACGGGGTCTCGGCGGGCAAGGTGCTCGCGAACGAAGGGATCCGCATCAACGTCACGCTGTGCTTCTCCGTCAACCAGGCTCTGCTCGCGGCCGCGATCGGTGCGTACATCGTCAGCCCCTTCGCCGGACGGCTCGACGACATCAACGAGGACGGCATGCGCGTGGTGGCTGACATCGTGGCGGCGTACCGGCAGCAGGAGATCAAGACGAAGGTGCTCGCCGCGTCGATCCGCAGTCCGATACACGTCACGCAGTCGGCGCTCGCCGGAGCCGACATCGCAACGATGCCCTTCGCGGTGCTGAAACAGCTCTTCAACCACCCGCTCACCGACGCGGGACAGAAGAGGTTCCTCGACGATTACCGGAAGACGCAGGAAGCCCGGCCCGCGGCGCAGGAGGCGAAGCCGACCGAGCCCCTCCCAAAGCCGACCGCGAGACCGCAGGGCGCCCCCACCCGGCGATAGCGCGCCCGGTCTAACCCCGGCGTGGCGCCTCGGTCAGCAGCAGGTCGCGGAGGTCCGCGCCAGCGACACCGCACAGGTCGAGGACGCACAGCAGCAGCGCGGCCTCGTCGGAATCCGCGCGGCCCGTCTTGATCGAGATGTCCGTGGCGTACAGCGATTCGTAGGCGCGCGCGATGTCCGATCGGCTGAGCCCGCGCGCGTGCTGCACGTAACGAAGGATCGCGCCCGGCGACGATCGGATGGCCTTCGCCTGCCGCTCGGCGTCGGCGCTCGACGGTGCCGTCGAGGCGAAGAGCAGCACGCGGAACTGCCACAACAGGAGCGCGAGGATCTGCTGCGGGGCGTTCCCCTCGGCGAGAAGACGCTCGAGGACCGGCACCGCGTCGCGGTGGCTGCGCCGGACGACCGCCTTGGTCAGCTCGAAGATGTCCGACTCGATCGCGCCGCTCACGAGCGCGCGCACGTCGGCGGCGCCGACCGGCGCGCCGTTCGCGTATGCCCCGAGCTTCTGCACCTCGTTCTCGATGCGCTCGGTGTCGGGTCCGAGGGCGAACGCGAGCGCGTCGAGCGCGTCCGACTGCAGCGACACCTTGTACATCCGTGCGCGCGCGCCGATCCAGCCCTTCACCTCGAAGGGCGCAAGGCGCTCGATACGCTGCACGCGTCCGCCGATCCGCTCGACCGCGTCCGGTAGGGACAGCTCCGCGGGCGCGCCCGCTTTCGCGCGTCCGCGACCGCGGCCGCGGCCCGCGCGCAGGGCCTCGACCGCCACCAGCACGAGCGCGGACTCGGCCGGGAACGACGCCAGGAACTCGGCACCGGTGAGGGCCTCGGCGTGGTCGACGAGGACGACCTGCCGCTCGTCGACCGTGGCGAACAGGCCCTGCGACTGCCCGGCCATCGTGATCGCGTCGACCGGATCGGAGCGAGCGTCGATGCGGGTCAGCCCGAGCGCACCACCCAGCTGCGGCGACCCTCGGACGGAGAGATCGCCGGGCTCGCCCGCGCCACCGGCGAGGAGCGACTCGACGAGCTCACCGACTCGCAGGCGCGTACGGAACGAATCCTCGCCGTGGAGGAGGAAGACCATTCGCGTGGGCGCGGACCACGAGGCCTGTGCCATCGAGCGAGACCTCCACCGTCCCGTCGCGATCGGTCCGGAACGTCGTGATCCCACCGAGGGCCGCGAGCGTGTCCGGTGTCGGATGACCATACCGGTTCCCGGCCCCGACCGAGATGAGCGCGACCTCCGGGCGCACCGCCTGGACCAGAGCCACGGCGTGCGGCGTCGATGCGCCGTGG
>DATKCP010000218.1:0-3460 GCA_035513115.1 Candidatus Limnocylindria bacterium
CCTAAACTTCACGTTCGGCTGTCTTTCGAGACGGTGACCGCCTGTGACAGGGCGGTCATTTCGCGCATCGGCCCTGTCGCGATGTTGTGACCGCGGCCGCGCTGCGCCTGGGGACCGCACCCGCGAGGGTCGGCTCCCCAGTCGGCTGGGGAGCCCAATTCTAGATCGGTCAAGAGTCCTCTTTTGGCGCGTCCGCGTGCCCTGGAGAGACGTAACAGAAGGAGTCAACGTGCCGACGATCTCGCAGCTGGTCCGTCGCGGGCGAAAGGCGCAGAAGAAGAAGGTGGATACACCTGCCCTGCGCACGACGTGGAACTCGCTCAAGGGTCGCCACACCAAGCTGCGCCGTGGCGCGCCTCAAAAGCGCGGTGTCTGCACGGTCGTCCGGACGATGACGCCGAAGAAGCCGAACTCGGCCCTGCGGAAGATCGCGCGTGTCCGCCTGACCAACGGCATGGAGGTCACCGCCTACATCCCGGGGATCGGCCACAACCTCCAGGAGCACTCCGTCGTCCTCATCGAGGGCGGCGCGGTGCCGGACCTTCCGTCGGTGAAGTACCACATCGTGCGCGGCACGCTCGACACCGCCGGGGTCAAGGACCGCAAGCGCGGTCGCAGCCTCTACGGCGCCAAGAACCCGAACCCCAAGAAGCGAAGGACGACCTAGCGTGCCACGACGAGCTCGACCGCGGGAGCGCAAGACCGTCCCGGACCGCAAGTACGGCAACGTGCTCCTCGCGCAGTTCAACAACAACCTCATGCAGCGCGGCAAGCGCACGACCGCCGAGGGCATCATCTACGGGGCCCTCACGCAGGCCGAGACGAGCACGCGCAAGCCGGGCATCGAGGTCTTCGAGCTCGCGCTGAAGAACGCGATGCCGCTCATCGAGGTCAAGCCGCGCCGCGTGGGTGGCGCGACGTACCAGGTCCCGGTCGAGATCCGCGCCGACCGTCGCACCTCGCTCGCGATGCGCTGGCTCATCCAGGCCGCGCGCAAGCGTCCGGGGAAATCGATGGCCGATCGCCTCGCCGGCGAGCTGGTGGACGCGATGAACAACGCCGGCGGCGCCGTTCGCCGCAAGGAAGAGACGCACAAGATGGCTGAGGCCAACAAGGCGTTCTCTCACTACAAGTGGTGAACGCGGTGAACCACGGCAGTACGAAGTACAAGTGGTAGTCGCTGAGATGATCGAAACAAAGACGAGCAAAGCCCCCAAGATCGCGCGCGAGTATCCCCTGGCGCGCTACCGCAATATCGGGATCATCGCGCACATCGACGCGGGCAAGACGACCGTGACCGAGCGCGTCCTCTTCTACACCAAGAAGATCTACAAGATCGGCGAGGTCCACGACGGCGCCGCGACGATGGACTGGATGGAGCAGGAGCAGGAGCGCGGCATCACCATCACCGCCGCCGCCACGACGTGCTTCTGGAAAGATCACCGCGTCAACATCATTGACACGCCCGGGCACGTGGACTTCACGGTCGAGGTCGAGCGCTCGCTGCGCGTGCTGGACGGCGCCGTCGTCGTGTTCGACGGCGTCGCCGGCGTGGAGCCGCAGTCGGAGACCGTGTGGCGCCAGGCCGACAAGTACAAGGTCCCGCGCATCTGCTTCGTCAACAAGCAGGACCGTCTCGGCGCCGACTTCAAGCGCTGCGTCGACATGATCGTCGACCGCCTCGGCGCGAAGCCGGCGGTGATCCAGCTGCCGATCGGCAGCGAGGACAAGTTCCGCGGCATCATCGACCTCATCGAGATGCGGGCCATGCTGTGGCCGCAGGACACGCCGGCCGACCCGGTCATCGAGGAGATCCCGGCGGAGCTGCGCGCCGAAGCCGACAAGGCGCACGAGGCGCTGGTCGAGAAGGTCGTCGAGACGAACGACGAGCTGCTCCACCGCTACCTCGAGGAGCACAAGATCACGCCCGAGGAGCTCCGGACGGCGCTCCGCGCGGCCACGATCGCCAACAAGCTCGTGCCGGTGCTCTGCGGCGCCGCGCTGCGCAACAAGGGCGTGCAGCCGATGCTCGACTCGATCGTCGACTACCTGCCGTCGCCGCTGGACGTCCCGCCGGTCGAGGGCGTCGACCCCAAGAGTGGCGAGCCGCTGGTGCGCGAGGCGCGCGACGAGGAAGCGTTCGCCGCGCTCGCGTTCAAGATCATGAGCGACCCGTTCGTGGGGAAGCTCGCGTTCTTCCGCGTCTACTCCGGCTTCCTCAAGGCCGGCGACACGATCTACAACCCGACCAAGGACCGCCGCGAGCGCATCGGGCGCATCATCCTGATGCACGCCAACGACCGCGAGGACGTGGAGTTCGTGGCGACGGGCGACATCGCCGCCGCGGTCGGGCTCAAGCAGACATTCACCGGCGACACTCTCTGCGATCCGGACAGGCCGGTCGTCCTCGAGACGATCAAGTTCCCCGAGCCGGTCATCCAGATCGCCGTGGAGCCCAAGACCAAGGCCGACGAAGAGAAGATGTCGCTCGCGCTCGCGCGTCTCGCGGAGGAGGATCCGACCTTCCGCGTGCACACCGATCCCGAGTCGGCGCAGACGCTGATCTCAGGGATGGGGGAGCTGCACCTCGAGGTCATCGTCGACCGCATGCGCCGTGAGTTCAAGGTCGCCGCGAACGTCGGACGGCCGCAGGTCGCGTACCGCGAGGCGATCACGAGGCCGGTCAAGGCCGAGGGGCGCTACGTCCGCCAGTCGGGCGGCAAGGGCCAGTGGGGCCACGTGATCGCCGAGTTCGAGCCGCTCACGCGCGGCGCGGGCTTCGAGTTCGACTGGAAGGTCAAGGGCCAGGGCCTCAGCAAGGAGTGGTCGAAGGCGATCCAGTCCGGCATCCGCGAGGCCATGGAGAACGGCGTCATCGCGGGCTACCCGGTGGTCGACCTCAAGGTGACCGTCGTGGACGGCTCGCAGCACGAGGTCGACTCCAACGAGATGGCGTTCAAGATCGCCGGCTCGATGGCCCTGAAAGAGGCCGTCCAGCGGGGCAACCCGGTCATCGTCGAGCCGATCATGAAGGTCGAGGTCATCGTCCCGCAGGAGCACATGGGCGACATCATCGGCGACCTCAACAGCCGTCGCGGCCATGTCGCGGGCATGACGGAGCGCGGCAACGCCAGCGTCATCACCGCGTTCGTGCCGCTCGCGACGATGTTCGAGTACACGACGAGCCTCCGTTCGGCCACGCAGGGCCGTGGCACGTCATCGATGGAATTCGACCACTACGAGATCCTGCCGCAGAACCTCGCGGACGCGATCACGAAGACGACCAAGTAAGGGCAATCGGGGAGGGCTGAAGGAGA
The DNA here is from genome assembly GCA_035513115.1 of Candidatus Limnocylindria bacterium. GTDB lineage: Bacteria > Chloroflexota > Limnocylindria > P2-11E > P2-11E > CF-39. The sequence continues at coordinate 3,318 of DATKCP010000218.1, forward strand.
ACATGGCCAAGAAGAAATTCGAGCGCACCAAGCCGCACGTGAACGTCGGGACCATCGGTCACATCGACCACGGCAAGACCACGCTCACCGCGGCGATCACCAAGACCCTGGCGCTGAAGGGCGGCGCGGAGTTCCGCGCCTTC
>DATKCP010000219.1:0-10651 GCA_035513115.1 Candidatus Limnocylindria bacterium
CGCGGCGAAGGCCTCCGACCGCCTCTTGACCGACGCCGAGCTGGAGCGCGTGGCGCGCGGTTAACCCGCTCGTCGCTGGCGGGCGCCGCCTCCGAGCAGACCGACATCGACGGCGAAGCCGATGAGAAGCACGATCAGACCGATGCCGTTCAGCCCGCCGAACTCGTTCTGTGCGATCGCGTACGTGAGGGTCGTCGCCGGTAGGAAGAGGAAACCGAGCATCGGCAACGGCCAGCTCTCGAATGCGCGGCTCAGGTAGCTGGTGAAGAGCCAGAGGAGGAACAGCACGATCCGCGGCGTGAAGAACGCGAGCAGCACGAGCACGCAACACACGTGCGGCAGAGTGCCACAATCGAAACGATGACCCAGACCATCCGGCCCGCGGTTCTCCTGCCTGGCGTGGACGCTGAGCGCATCGCGGGACCCGGGCGCTCCGACGGCTCGCGTGGCGGCGGCACACGCGCCATCCGGGGCAGGGCGCTCATCTTCTGGGATCCCAAGGTGCCGGGGAAGAAGCTGAACGCGATCGACACCGACCAGATCACGCCAGCGACCGACTGCGTGTCGGAGAGCCTCGAGACGCTCGATCACCGGTGGAAAGCGGGCTCCTTCCGCTTCCTGATGCCGGACTTCCGCGAGCGCGTGCGCCGCGGCGAGAACTTCGTCATCGCCGGCGAACGCTTCGCGATCGGGTCGTCGCGCGAGATGAGCCCGGCCGGGCTCAAGGGCGTCGGCGATGAGGCCGGACACGAGGTCGTGATCGTCTGCGGCGCGGGCATGGGCGACATCTTCCGGCGCAACGCTCTCAACCTCGGCCTCCACGTCGTGCAGAGCCGCGCCGCGGTCGAGGACGCGCAGGAGGGCGACGCGTTCTCGTTCGATCCCGAGACGCGCACGCTCACGAACGAGACGCAGGCGAAGAGCTACGAGCCCGCGCCGTTGTCGCCGGCCGAGGACGACATCCGTCGCTCGGGCGGGATCATCAAGGTCGGCCGCCGCGAGTTCCGCGACTCGGTGCTCCGCACGCCGCGGATCTCGTGGCCCGACGCCGACACCGCGCGTTCTCTCACGTCGACCGAGCAGATCCTGTGGTCCCACCGCGTCGACAGGGACGCCGACGTACGCGCCGGAGCGACGCTCCGCGTGTACGCCGACCTGCTGCCCGCCTCCGACGGCACCGCGCCGTTCTCGATCCACACCTTCAACCAGATCACCGGCGGCGACACGATCCGGCCGCGCCAGATCGCGGTCGCGAACGACCACTTCGTGTTCAACCACCGCGAGGCGGACGACAAGCAAACGGCCATCGGCAAGCAGTTCGCGGAACTCCACGGCATCACGCGCCCGCACTACGCGACACCGGGTGACGGCATCTTCCACTTCTACTTCCCGGAGCAGGGGCTCGTCGTCCCCGGCGCGCTCGTCCCCGGCGCCGACTCGCACAGCCGCGCGTACGGCGCGTACGGCGCCCTTGGCTACGGCGTCGGCTCGACGACGCTCGGCTTCGGCTGGGCGACGGGGTACGTGTACTTCACCGTCGCAAGACAGCGGCGCGTCGTGTTCAGAGGACGGCTGCAGCCCTGGGTGAGCGGCAAGGACGTCGTCCTCGCGCTGCTCTCGCGCTGGGGCCCCAGTCAGGCGCAGGGCATGAGCGTCGAGTTCGTCGATGCCGACACGCAGCTCCCCATGAGCTACCGGAACACGATCGCGAACATGATGGCCGAGGGCGAGGCGACGAACGGGATCTTCGCGCCCGACGACCTGACGTACGCGTGGTACCGCGAGAAGGGCTTCACCGATCTCCCCTACCCGCGCTTCGGTCCCGGCGCGGACGCCAGCTACGAGATCGACGAGATCCTCGACCTGTCCGAGGTCGTCCCGCTCATCGCGAAGCCGTTCAGCCCGGGCAACGCGTTCCCGGCCGAAGAGGTCGCGCGCGAGCGCATCGCGTTCGACAAGGCGTTCATCGGGTCGTGCACGAACGGCGGGTACGGCGACCTGCTCGAGGCCGCGCTCGTGCTGCGCGCGGCGCGCGACAAGGGCGCGAAGCGCGCCACGAACGAGTTCGTGATCTTTCCAGGCTCCGGAAGCGTGAAGAAGGACATCGAGCGCACCGACGGACGCCTGGGGGGCGAGTCCGTCGCCGACGTGTTCCGCTCGGTCGGCGGCGAGATCCGCGAGTCGTGGTGCGGTCCATGCTTCGGGCAGGGGCCCGATGCGCTCGCGAAGGGCCAGACCGCGATCACGTCCTTCAACCGCAACTGGGCGAATCGCATGGGCGTCGGCGGCCTCGGCTATCTCGCGAGCCCCGCGGTCGTCGCCGCATCCGCGATGCTCGGCTACATGGGACCGCCGAGCGAGCTCGGCATCGAGTGGAAGGCGGAACGCTTCGTCTGATCATCCCGCCGCCCGGCACCGACGAGAACGCCTTAGGTCCCGCGCAGCTCCTGGGCGATCGGCGCGAACTCGCGCATCGCGTTGCCCGGCACCGAGATGTAGCTGATGCCCAGGCGCTCGCGGCGCTCGAGGAGCAGCTCGCGCAAAGACGAGCGCGATCCGTAGAGCACGAACGGGCTGCGCACCAGACTGTTCGCCGCGCGCCGCAGCTGACCGCTCACTGCTGCCATGAGCGAGCGCGCGCGATCGGTGACGGCGGCATCGAAGACGAACACGTTGAGCTCGACGTGATCGGCGCGCTCGCCCGCGCTCGCGCGGAAACGCGCCACGCGCGCGGAGAGGGCCTTCTCCGTCAGCGCGTCGAGTCGCGGACGGCCGCTCGCGTTCACCTGCGGAGCGAACGTGACGATGTCGGCCTCGCGCGCCGCCAGCCGGAGCACGCGCGGCCCGCCTCCGCCGATCATGAGCGGCGGATGCGGCCGTTGCAGTGGCCGCGGAAGGATCCTCGCGTCGCGGACGGTGTAGTGCTCGCCGCTGTGATCGACGCGCTCCTCGCGCAGGAGCCGCTTCAGCAGGACGACGGACTCTTCGAGCCGGCTCACCCGCACCGCCGGCGCGTCGTATGGGATGCCGAGCTCCCGGTAGTCGCGCGTGCTCCATCCCGCGCCGACGCCGAACTCGACCCGGCCGCCTGACAGGACGTCGAGCGTCGCGATCTCCTTCGCGAGCATCACCGGGTTGCGGTAGTCGTTCGCGAACACGAAGCTGCCCACACGCAGGCGCGTCGTCGCGTCGGCCGCGGCCATGAGCGCTGGTATGGGCGCCAGCTGCGTTCCCATGTGATCGGTGACGAGCAGCACGTCGTAGCCCAGATCCTCCGCGCGGCGAGCGACATCGCGCCAGTGCGTTCCGCTTCCGGCCCAGCGCGCAGTGACCGCGAAGCGAAATGGGCGTCTCATCGCGGCGAGTTTAGGCACGTGGGCTCGCTCGACCGCTTCTGCGCGTCACGAGGTAACAAAAAGAGTCGAACCTCACCCGCCCGCGACACACGCCGTTGCCTCATCGTTAACTGGGTAGTGAGGAAGGTTGGGTTGGCGCTCGTCGCCCTGCTCGCGCTTGTCTCGCTCCCGCAGCAGTCGGTCTCCAGGGAACCCGAGGCCATCATGCCGCCGGGAGGCGAGTTCCGCGCGTACTGGGTCGACGCGTTCGGCGACGACCTGTTCGATGCGGCGCGGATCGACGCGATCGTCGCGTCGACCAAGGCCGCGCGCCTCAACGCGATCGTCGTGCAGGCCGTACGACGCGGCGACTGCTTCTGCAACCGCGCTTCGGTGCCCCGCACCGAACAGGCCGGTGTCGCGCCGTTCCCGTTCGACCCGCTGCAGACGCTCATCGACAAGGCGCATGCGCAGGGCATCGAGGTGCACGCCTGGATGATCGCGACGGCGATCTGGCGCGATACGACGCCGCCGTCGTCGCCGGCGCACGTCTTCAACCTCCATGGCCCCACCGCCCCCGGTCCGGACAACTGGATCATGACGCGCGAGGACGGCCAGACCCAGCTGGCCAGCGACTGGTACATCGATCCCGGACATCCCGATGCCGCGCAGTGGATCGTGAATACGGCGACGAGCCTCGTCGCCAACTACGCCATCGACGGCATCAACCTCGACCGCATCCGCTACCCCGACGGGAACTACGCGACGAACGTGCCGTCCTGGGGCTACAACCCCGTGGCCGTCGGCCGCTTCCAGCAGGCCACGGGCCGCACGGACCGGCCACAGCCGCAGGATCCCGAGTGGACGCAGTGGCGCCGGGACCAGATCACGGGCATCGTCCGCAAGGTCTACGTCGAGAGCTACGCGATCAGGCCGAGCGTGCGCGTGAGCGCGGACACCATCACCTACGGATTCGGGCCCCAGACGCAGGGCGGCTTCCAGAACACGCGCGCCTACGCGGAGCAGCTGCAGGACTGGGACGGATGGATGCGCGAAGGCATCCTCGATCTCAACATCCCGATGAACTACAAGCGCGACCAGACGAGCCCGAGCGATCAGCGCCGCATGTATCAGGAGTGGAGTGACTTCACGAAGGACCAGCAGTACGGACGCCAGGCGGTCGTCGGATCGGCTCCGTACCTGAACGACATCGCCGCGACCGTGCGCCAGGTGCGCACCGCGGTCGCGCCCTCGAGCGCCGGCAATTACGGCGCGGGCTGGGTCGGATACTCGTACCGCACGCCCGACTCGATGACGAATGCTGGGACGCGAAGCAGCGCCGCGAGCCGTGCGGAGCTGGAACGCGCGCTCACGCAGGTCTCCTCCTACGACCCGCTGACGCCGCCGGTCTTCGCGAGCAGCGCGAACATCCCGCCGATGACGTGGAAGACGCAGCCGACGACGGGTCACCTGCGCGGCATCGCGCGCGCGAGCAACGGCACCATCCTCGCGCAGACGACCGTGCTCCTGTTCTCGGCGTCGAGTGGCGCGATCGTGCGCTCGCTGAAGACTGACGGCGGTGGATGGTTCGCGTTCGTCGACCTGGCGCCGGGCAGCTACCGCGTCGAAGTATCCGGCGGCACGCTGGGCTCCGCGGACGTCGTCGCGGGACGGCTGACGACGCTCGGCCAGGGGGCGCCCACGCCGACGCCGACGCCCACGCCGTCTCCGACGCCCCCCGTCGGATGCGTGGGAAGCGTCGGCCCCGGCATCGCACCGCCGGCCAGCGTTCCCTCGGGGGTCCGTGGCTTCCACGCCTCGTGGTACGGACAGAGCGGGTATCCGACCCTATGCGCGGGCCAGACATCCACGGCGGTCGTCGCGTACGCGAACAGCGGATCGTTCGGCTGGGTGTCCGGCCGCATGGGCGAGGTCGCGTATCTCGGCACATGGGAACCCGAGCCGGGCCAGGACCAGGCAACGCCGCTCGGCGGCGACGGTCAGCTCGGTTCGCCGGCGACCGGATGGCCGCGCTACAACCGCATCGCGGTGCAGCCCGCACCGTACGTGGGGCCGGGTCAGGTCGCGTGGTTCCAGTTCACGATCCAGGCACCGACGGCACCGGGCACCTATCGCCTCTACCTGCGGCCGCTCATCGAGGGCGCGCAGTGGATGGAGGACTACGGCGTGTTCTGGGTGGTCACGGTCAAGACGTAGCGGCGTCGGCCCCGCTCGCGCTACGGCGCGAGCGTGGACTTGACCGACAGCTTCACGTTGTTCTTCAGCGCCCGCGAGATCGGGCAGCCGTCCTTCGCGCCTTCGGCGGCCCTGGCGAACGCGGCCTCGTCGATGCCGGGCACCACACCGGTCACATCGAGCGCGCTCGAAGTGACGGTCCAGTTCTCGCCGACCTTGTCGAAGGTGACCGTCGAGGTCACCTCGAGCGTCTCGGGCGGCGTGCCGGCCTTCGCGAGGCCCGCGGCGAGCGCCATCGAGAAGCAGCTCGCATGGGCCGCGGCCAGCAGCTCCTCGGGACTGGTCTTTCCCTGAGGCGACTCGGTGCGAGCGCCCCACGAGACCGGGAGCGCGTTGAACTTACCGGTCGTGACCGCGCTGACCTCACCGCTGCCCTTCGCGAGATCGCCGTTCCACTTCGCGCGCGCCTGTCGTATCGCTGCCATGGGGACACCTCCTTGGTGAAGACGAAATCCTAGGCCGCGGGGCGGTCAGTCGCGCAGGCTCGGTAACCAGGTCGCTCGCGACGACTCGTACCCGGTGATCTCGTCGGCGTGGGCGAGCGTGACCGCGATGTCATCCAGGCCTTCGAGCAACCGGGCGCGCGCGTGGTCGTCGAGCGGGAAGGTCGCGTGCACGCCCGCGGCCTCGACGGTGCGGTTTTCCACGTCGACCGTGATCTCGGCCGCGGGATCGCGTTCCGCGAGACGCAGCAGCTTCGCGACCGCAGCGGCGTCGAGCTCGACGGGGACGAGCCCGCTCTTGAGGCAGTTCGCGCGGAAGATGTCCGCCAGACGCGGCGCGATGACCGCGCGGAACCCCGCCTCCTCGAGAGCCCAGACCGCGTGCTCGCGCGATGAGCCGCAGCCGAAGTTCGGACCCGCGATGAGGATCGATGCGTCCGCATGGCGCGGGTCGTTCATCAGGAACGCGGGATCCCGACGCCACGCCTCGAACAGACCCGCGCCGTAGCCGGTGCGCTCCACGCGCTTCAGCCAGTGCGCCGGGATGATCTGGTCGGTGTCCACGTTCGCGCGACCCAGCGGCAACGCGCGGCCGGTCACGCGACGGACCGCCCTCACGACAGATCCTCCGGCAGCGCGAAGTGTCCGGCGATGGCCGTGGCCGCCGCGACCGCGGGCGACACGAGGTGCGTGCGCCCGCCGGGACCCTGCCGGCCCTCGAAGTTCCGATTCGACGTGGACGCGCAGCGCTCGCCGGGACCGAGGATGTCGGGGTTCATGCCGAGGCACATCGAGCATCCGGCGTCTCGCCACTCGAACCCCGCGTCGCGGAACACCCGGTCGAGCCCTTCGCGCTCGGCCTGCGCCTTCACCAGCATCGAGCCCGGCACCACGAGCGCGCGAACGCCGGACCGGACCCTCCGGCCGCGAACGACGTCGCCCGCGACGCGGAGGTCCTCGAGACGCGCGTTCGTGCACGAGCCGAGGAACACGGCGTCGACGGTGATGTCGCGCATCGGCGTGCCCGGACGCAGATCCATGTAGCGCAGCGCGCGCGAGGCGGCCTCGCGCTGTGCTGGCTCCAGCGAGTCGGGATCCGGCACGTGGCCGTCGATGGTCACGGTCTGCGCCGGGTTCGTCCCCCACGACACGTACGGGCGCAGCTCCGACGCGTCGATGCGCACCTCGCGGTCGAAGGCGGCGCCCTCGTCCGTGGGCAGCGCGCGCCAGTCTTCGAGCGCGCGCTCCCACTCGCCGCCGCTCGGCGCGTGCCGGCGCTTCTCGACGAACGCGAACGTCACGTCGTCCGGCGCGATCATGCCGGCGCGCGCGCCCGCCTCGATGGACATGTTGCAGACCGTCATGCGGCCTTCCATGGACAGGGCGCGGATCGCCGAGCCCCGGTACTCGATGATCCGGCCCACGCCGCCGCTCACGCCGATGCGCGCGATGATCCCGAGGATGACGTCCTTGGCCCACACGCCGCGCGGCAGCGCCCCCTCGACGGTGACGCCCATGGTGCCGGGGCGCGTGGCCCACAGCGTCTGCGTCGCGAGGACGTGCTCGACGTCGCTCGTGCCGATCCCGAACGCGACCGCGCCGAACGCGCCGTGGGTCGAGGTGTGGCTGTCGCCGCAGACGATCGTCATGCCCGGCTCGGTGAGCCCGAGCTGCGGCGAGATCACGTGGACGATCCCCTGCTCCGGCGCGCCCATGGGGAAGAGACGGATGCCGAACTCGCTCGCGTTGCGCGCCATCGCCTCCATCTGCTTCAGCGAGATGTCGTCCGCGGGCGTCGCGGCGGTCGTCGGCACGTTGTGATCCATCGTCGCGAGCGTCAGATCCGGCCGCCGTACCGTGCGCTTCGCGAGCCGCAGGCCCTCGAACGCCTGCGGCGAGGTCACCTCGTGAACGAGATGGAGATCGACATAGATGAGGTCCGGCTCGCCCTCGACGCGCCGTACGACGTGCCGATCCCAGACCTTCTCCGCGAGGGTGCGCGCGGTCACGGCGCGGAGGTGTCGAGCAGCTCTTCGGCCGGGAAGCCCTTCCCGCGGATCATCGCGAGCACCGCGTCGGCGTGCGCGCGGTCGCGCGTGTCGACGATCACGTCGAGGCCGACGCGCCCGATAGCGGCGTATGGACCGAGTCGATGGATGCCGATGTGCAGGATGTTGATGCGCTCCGCGGTGAGGATGCCGGTGAGCTCGTGCAGCATCCCCGGCCGATCGTCGAGCCAGGTGCGGAAGGCGAGATAGCGGCCGGCCGACGCGAGTCCCTGCTGCAGCGCCTTGCCGAGGAGGTTCGGGTCGATGTTCCCACCGCTGACGACGATACCGACCCTCTGCCCGCCGACGTGGCCGTTCGCCTCGAGGACGGCGGCGATGCCCGCGGCGCCGGCGCCCTCCGCGAGCATCTTCGTGCGCTCCAGCAGCACCACGATCGCGCGCGCGATGGCCTGATCGCTCACGGTGATGACGTCGTCGACGTACCTGCGGACGATCGCGAGCGTCCGCTCCGCCGGACGGCGCACCGCGATGCCATCGGCGATGGTAGCGGCGGACCGTTCGGTGACGCGACCGGCGCGGAACGACTCCGCGAACGCGGACGCGCTCTCCGACTGGACGCCGATGATGCGCAGCCGCGGCCTCCGCTCCGACGCGGCGAGCGCGATGCCGGCGATGAGCCCGCCGCCGCCGACGGGCACCACCAGCGTGTCGAGCTCGTCCGCGTCCTCGAGGAGCTCGAGCGCGACGGTGCCCTGCCCGGCGATCACGTCGTCGTCGTCGAACGCGTGCACGTAGGTCCGGCCGCGCTCGCGCGCGATCTCGAGCGCGACCGCGTGAGCCTCGTCGTAGCCGCCGTCGGCGAGCACCGTCTCGGCGCCGCTGCGCTGGATGGCGGTGAGCTTGGCGAGCGGGACGCCCTGCGGCAACACGACCGTGGCGGGAGCGCCGACGAGCTGCGCGGCGAACGCGACGCCCTGGCCGTGGTTCCCCGCGGAGGCGGTCACGACCCCGGCCGCACGCTGCGCGGCATCGAGACGCGTGAGCGCGTTCAGCGCCCCCCGGATCTTGAACGCGCCCGTGCGCTGCAGGTTCTCCAGCTTCAGGTACACCTCGCGGCCGGCCAGCTGCGACAGCGCCGGCGAGCGCTCGGTCGGCGTGCGCCGCACGTGCGGCGCGATGCGCGCGGCGGCTTCGACGACCGCGGTCCGGCTGAGCGCCGGCCTCTCGACGACGGTCACGAGGCGACCCGGTCAAAGGCGCGGCGCAGCCGCCGGACGCCTTCGTCGACGCGGTCGAGCGTGGGACCGCTGATCGAGAAGCGGAACGCCTCGGAATGATCGCGCGCGATCGCGAAGGCGGAGCCAGGGACGAAAGCGACGCCCTCCTCGAGCGCGACGGTCAGGAGAGTGCTCGAGCTCACTCCGGACGGGAGGCGGACCCAGAAGTAGAAGCCGCCGTCGGGGTCGTTCCACGTCACGCCCGTGCCCGCGAACTCGCGCGCCAGCGCGACACGGCCGCGCTCCTGCTTCGTGCGGTACATGTCGCGAAGCTTCGCCACGTGAGCCGGCACGCCGCCACGCCGCTCGAATTCGAGAACGATCCGCTGGCCGAGCGTGCCGGTAGAAGAGTCCATCGTCTGTTTCGCGGCGGCCATGCGCCGAATGACCTCGCGGTCCGCGATGACCCAGCCCACGCGCAGACCGGGAAGAAACGTCTTTGAGAACGAGCCGATCGAGACGACCTGTGCGGCCGACTCGCGCGCAGCGAGCGGAACGATCTCGCTGCCGCGGTATCGGAGGAGGCCGTACGGATCGTCTTCGATGACGACCGCGCCGTAGCTCGCGGCGAGATTGAGGAGCGCGTCGCGTCGTCGGTCGGAGAGCGTCTCGCCGCTCGGGTTCTGAAAATTCGGAACGACGAAGAACATCCGCGGGTGCAGGCCATCACGTCGAAGGACACGCGCAGCCTCCGCGACATCCATACCCTCGTCGTCAACAGCGACCTCGACGACGCGCGCGCCGTGGTTGCGGAACGCGGAGAGCGCGTTGGCGAACGCGGGCGACTCGGCGACGACGACATCGCCGGGGCGGAGGTACACGCGGCACGCGAGGTCGATCGCCTGCAGCGCGCCCGCGCTGATGAGGACCTCCTCCGCGTCGCAGGCGATACCGCGCGCCCGAGCGTCGCTCGCGACAGCGGCGCGCAGCTCCGGCTCGCCCTCGGTGATCGTGTAGCCGAGCGCACTTGCTCCTTCGCGCCGGATCACGGTCGCGGCGAGATCGTCCGCCCCGACCAGATCGAGCGCCTCGCGGGCCGGGGAGCCGACCGCGAACGAGACCGTGTCGCGCGTCTGCCGCGCGACGATGCCGATCGTCTCGTCGATGAACGAGCCGAAGACCTCGTTCAGACGCTCCCGTTCGCCGACCGCCAGCTGCGTCGCCATCTCACTCCTTCTCTATGTCCTGACAACAGAAAAGGCCTCCCGTTCTGGGAGGCCGTTTGCGGTGCCTGGTGCGGTTGCTAGGTGCGGCTCAGCCTCCCGAACGCGAAATGGGCCCCGGGATCGGGGCCGGAAGGATGATCGGGAGGATCGCGAAAGCCATCGGGA